>JAIVHI010000098.1 GCA_020201155.1 Loktanella sp.
TCTGCACGAGGTCAAGAAAGGCACGGCGGACCGGTCCTATGGCGTGCAGGTGGCACGATTGGCGGGGCTGCCGCAATCGGTGGTGGACCGCGCCAAGATCGTGCTGGAAGCCTTGGAAAAAGGAGAGCGCGAGGGTGGCAATCAAAAGGCGATCATAGACGATCTGCCATTGTTTTCGGCGGCACCCGCGCCGGTTCAACGCCCCGCGCAGTCCTCTGTCGTCGAAGAGAAGCTCAAAGCGATCCTGCCGGACGAGCTGACACCGAAACAGGCTCTGACATTGGTCTACGAGCTGAAAGAGCTTCTGGACCGGACGTGAAAAAGGGGCGGATTTCTCCGCCCCTTTTCTTCAATTGTCCGCGGGTATGCGAGGGTCATACCCACCTGGGAATGCAAGCCCGTGGATCAGTTGAAGTTATAGACGACGGCCACACCAAAGAGGTTCTCGGCGTCATCAAAGCTGTTGTCGGTCTGGTCGTTGTAGTTGGTGGTGAGGCTGGTGCGCAGCGTCATCGCATCGGTCACGGCCAGGTTCACAGCCAAATCGTTCTTCACGGTCGTGGCGAAATCCGAATAGATCACGTCGGTGTCGTTGGTGATGTAGGCGGTTTCGCTCAGGCTCTGGTAGTAGTTGGACGACAGCGAAGCTGCGGCCTCATCCACGTCGGGACCATCCACGACTTCCGCGAAGCGGTAGCCGGGGCCACCCTGCACCGACCACTGGGTCTGCGCGGTGTTGAGAATGCGGTAACCGACACCGGCACCCAGGAAGATGTCCTGGCTGTATTCGCCGGGGGTTTCGGACAGGTTGTCAAAGGCCAGATCGGCTTTACCATAGGCAAAGAAGCGGGGGCCAAAATCACGACGGTAGTCGGCGCCGACGAGAAGCTGGTTCTCGGTCTCTTCGCCATCGTCTTTTCCGTAAAGGAAGCTGGCCGTCACGTCGATTCCGTTGACACCGTCAAAGGTGCCATAGCGCAGGCCGACGCCCAGATCGGACGATGTGTCACCGTCGTTCGACGAAGCCGTGCCGCGGAGCGACAGCGAACCGTAGGAGCCGACTTCGCGACCTTCGTTGCCGAAACGAGCGACATCGCGCTCGGCGTCATCTTCGATTTGCTCTTCCAGATCCTCGACCGAATCAGCGGCCCGATCTTCGTTCGCGAATGCTGAGGTTTGTGCGTATGCACCGGTTGAAATCAGGGCTGCAACTGCAGCCAGGACGAATGTGTTGGTCTTCATGGGTCAATCCTCTCCCAAAGAAGGTGACCCGTCCTGTTCCTCAGAACGGGGGCTCAACGGGAGCCAAGCCAGCACCTAGTATGATGCTATGAATAAGGGAAATTCTAAATGATCGTGGATAGGACGATTATTGCTCATGGATAAGAAATTTTTTGCCGACTGCCCGGGTCCGGCCAGCTGGCCACGAGGACAAGTTCTTCATCGACGATCCTGTCCGCAAGCAAGCCGGGACGAAGTTCGGGCGTGTAGACGAGTGCGACATGCATGACGCCCTCTAACAGAAGGCGGGTGAGACGCGGGGACTGACCGACTTCGCCTCTGATATTGAGATCGGGCGCCTGATCGCGCAGGCGGTCGATCCAGCGAAAGCCCAGACGCGGCCAAAGGGAATACTGCGCGCCGATGGTGAGCGACCGCGTGAAACCTTTGGGGATGGCCACCTGCTGGCGCGCCTCTTCCCACACGCGAATCATCGACAGGGCATAGCGGTGGAATTCCCGGCCTGCCGACGTCAGCTCGGCCCCTGCCTTGGACCGCGAGAAAAGCGGCTTGCCCAGCGTATCTTCCAGCCTTTGCACGCGAAGCGATACGGCGGATTGCGTAACGAACAACCGCTCGGAGGCCGCAACGAAGGATCCCGTCGCCGCGACTTCCAGAAATGTCTTGAGCAACGTGATATCCATCGCGCCACTCTAAGCAGGGAATGATCCTTGTGGCTAGCTTGCTGCGGTCGAAGACACGCCGACCTGCGCGGGGCGCAGAAGACGGTCGTGCAGCATGAAGCCTTCGCCCATGACTTCGAGGATCTGGCCCTTGATCGTTCCGGGCACCGGCGCTTCGAACATGGCCTGATGCAGATTGGGGTCGAACTTGTCGCCGACCTCGGGAACGATGGGTTCAATGCCGTGCTTCTTGAACACATTCAGAAGCTCGCGCATGGTCAGTTCGACACCTTCCAGAAGCGAGGCGTTCACCTCTTTCTCTGATTCTTCGGACGATTTCAGCGCGCGGCGCAGATTGTCGTAAACCGGAAGCAAATCGCGGGCGAGCTTGGAGCCAGCGTAGTTCTCGGCCTCGCGCCGGTCGCGGTCGGCGCGCTTGCGGACGTTTTCGGCGTCGGCCAGAGCCCGCATCCACTTGTCGCGGAAATCGTCACGCTCGGCCTCGACCTCGGCGATGCGGCCAAGCGCGTCGTCGCCTGCAGCCTGCATGTCGTCGCCTTCGGCGGCCAGTTCATCAAGGCTCATCAAATCTTCATTCGTTTGGTCTTGGTCAGCCATTGTCTTCCCTTCAAGAGCGGTCGGCGATCATGCGCCCGACACGCTGCGCGGTGTAATTCACGATGGGCACGATGCGCCCGTAATTCAGGCGCGTCGGCCCGATGACGCCCACGGCGCCAATGATCTTTCGGTCGGCGTTCATATAAGGAGAAACAACCAGAGAGGAACCCGAAAGTGAGAAAAGTTTGTTTTCGGACCCTATAAAAATCCTTACGCCATCGGCATCGTCGGCAAGTTCGAGAAACTGCGCGATGTCACGCTTTCGTTCCAGATCGTCGAAGAGCGAACGGATGCGATCCACATCCGCTTCGCTGTCGGGAAGCAGGTTGCCACGCCCCCGAACGATCAGTCTTTCGTTGTTTTCACCTTCGTTCGCCCAGAGCGCCGCACCCTGTTGCACAAGCTCGGTCGCGAGCGTGTCGATTTCCTGCCTGCGTGCGGCGATCTCGCGGGCGATGACCGCCCCGAGGGATGACAGCGTCTGCCCCTCCAGAACAGCGTTCAGAAAATTGGCGGCCTCACGCATGGAGGATGGCGTTTGCCCGGGGGGCGGCGTGAACAACCGGTTCTCGACATGGCCGTCCGCGAAAACCAGCACGACCAGTGCGCGTTCGGGGGCGAGTGACACGAATTCGATGTGCTTGATCGGGGCCTCGTGTTTCGGCGCAAGAACGAGCGATGCGCCGCGCGTCACGCCCGAAAGCGCCGAGCCGACACGGTCGAGCAGGGTGGTCACATCATCGGAATTGGTGCCGAAGGTCTCGTCGATGCGGGTGCGGTCTTCGCCTTCGGGGTCACCGATCTCCAGCAGGCCGTCGACGAACATCCGTAGACCCAGTTGCGTGGGCATCCGGCCTGCACTGGTGTGCGGGCTGTCCAGAAGGCCAAGGTATTCGAGATCCTGCATGGTGTTGCGGATCGTCGCGGCCGAGACCTTTTCAGTCAGCTCTCGCGACAGCGTCCGCGAGCCGATGGGCGTGCCGGTCTGCAGATAGCCTTCGACGACACGCTGAAACACCTCGCGCGTTCGGTCATTCATCTGGTCGAGAATTGGTGACGTCTCGTTCATACCACGGTCCCAAAGGGCAGACCCCTTAAAGCGGTGTGACCCGCCTTCGTCAATCGGGGTTGGATTTCATATGTGGGGGGCGTATCCGATCCCTGCAACCTGTAAGGAGTTACCCATGCGCCCATCCGGCCGTCAGACCAACGAAATGCGCCCCGTCACCATCGAAGTGGGGATCACGCGGCATGCCGAGGGCTCTTGCCTGATCAAATGCGGGGACACCCATGTCTTGTGCACGGCAAGTATCGACGAGCGGGTGCCGTCGTTCCTGAAAAACTCGGGACTGGGCTGGGTCACGGCGGAATACGGGATGCTTCCACGTGCAACGCATACGCGGATGCGGCGCGAGGCCAAGAATGGCCAGTCGGGCCGAACGCAGGAAATCCAGCGGCTCATCGGCCGGTCCCTGCGCGCAGGTGTCGACCGCGTCGCACTTGGCGAGCGGCAGATCGTGGTCGACTGCGACGTGATCCAGGCGGATGGCGGGACGCGCTGCGCCTCGATCACCGGCGGTTGGGTCGCACTGAAACTGGCGGTCAACCGCTTGATGAAAGCAGGCGAGATCACGTCTGACCCGCTGGTCGACCCGGTCGCGGCTGTGTCCTGCGGGATCTACGCGGGGCAGGAGGTGCTGGACCTCGACTATCCCGAAGACAGCGAAGCGGGTGTCGACGGCAATTTCATCCTGACCGCGGGCAAACTGGTGGAAGTGCAGATGAGCGCTGAGGGATCGACCTTTACCCGTCCGCAGATGGACAAGCTGCTGGACCTTGCCGAAAAAGGCATCGCAGAGCTGAACGACGTCCAGATGAAGGCCGTGTCGTGAGAAAGTTCACCGGCGACAGGTTGGTCGTTGCGACCCACAACACGGGCAAGCTGGAAGAGATCGCGGATCTTCTGGGATCGTTCGGTGTGACACTGTCGTCGAACGCCGATCACGGCCTGCCCGAACCCGAGGAAACGGAAGAGACCTTTGTCGGAAACGCCCGGATCAAGGCCCATGCGGCGGCCAAGGCAACGGGCCTTCCTGCTTTGGCCGATGACAGCGGGATCGAGATCGACGGTCTGGGCGGGAAGCCGGGTGTGCACACCGCCGACTGGGCCGAAACGCCCCAAGGCCGCGATTTCGTGATGGCGATGGAGCGCAGCTGGGCGGCCTTGGAAGAGGCGCAGGCCCCCCATCCGCGCACAGCGCGGTTTTGCTGCACGCTGGTTCTGGCCTGGCCTGACGGTCACGACGAAGTATTCGCCGGCGTGATGCCCGGACAGATCGTCTGGCCGATGCGTGGAGAGCAGGGACACGGTTACGACCCCATCTTCCAGCCTGACGGATACGACGTCACATTCGGAGAAATGGACCGCTGGCAGAAGAACAGAATTTCCCATCGGGCCGATGCCTTCGCCAAGCTTGTGCAGGGCTGTTTTGCCTGACGATTGGGAAGAGGCCGGGTTCGGGCTTTATATCCATTGGCCGTTCTGTCAGGCCAAATGTCCCTATTGCGACTTCAACAGCCACGTCGTCCGCGTGATCGATCAAGCCCGGTGGAAACGGGCCTACCTGAGCGAGATCGCCCGGCTGGGGCGAGAGACCGGGCCACGCGTTCTGAGGTCCGTGTTTTTTGGGGGCGGAACCCCAAGCATGATGGAGCCGGATCTTGTCGCCGATATTCTGAGCGCGGTGCGCGCGACATGGCCCTGCGCGAATGATCTGGAAGTGACGCTCGAAGCGAACCCGACCTCGGTCGAAGCTGGACGGTTCCGGGGCTATCGTGACGGTGGGGTCAACCGTGTCTCTCTTGGCGTACAGGCGCTGAACGACGACGATTTGCGGCGCTTGGGGCGGCTTCATTCCGCGAAAGAAGCAATGACGGCCTTTGATCTGGCGCGCGATAGTTTCGAACGCGTCAGTTTCGATCTGATTTATGCGCGGCAGGACCAGACCCTTGCGGAATGGGAGTCCGAGTTGCGGCAGGCGGTCAGCCTTGCTGTCGATCACCTGTCGCTTTACCAACTGACGATCGAAGAGGGCACTGCGTTCGGCGACAGGTTCGCCGCCGGTGGCCTGCGCGGCCTCCCGGACGAGGATACCGGCGCGGATCTATACGCCGCCACACAGCAGATCTGCGGGGAAGCGGGCCTGTCGGCTTATGAGGTTTCGAACCATGCGCGTCCCGGCTCAGAGAGCAGGCACAACGTCATCTACTGGCAAAGCGGCGATTGGGC
>JAIVHI010000099.1 GCA_020201155.1 Loktanella sp.
GGGGTGGCAGGTCGGTCGCGTCGACCCACCGGTCGAAGACGTCGCGTCCCAGCCCCATCGTCCAGAGCGCGAGCGCTAAGGCCAGCAGCCAGCGCATCAGTCGGTGACCGTCACCCGTCCCGCATCGGTGCGGGCGCGCAGTTGCGGGCGATACATGTCCTCGACGCTGGCGGCCGGATGATGGAACGTTCCGGGCGACACGGCGCGGACGATATAGGCCAGCTGGAACGGCGCGTCCGACCGCCAGTCCACTGCCGCAAGGAAGCGGTCGGCCCGGAACTCGGCGGTTTCGGTGGGCGCGATGTCCAGCCAGTCGAGGCGCGCGATGTCGCCGCTGCGCAGAAGGTTCGGGTTGTCGATCTCGAATCCGGCGGGCAGCGGGTCATCCACCATCAGCCGCGCCTCTTGCAGGCCGAAGGGCGTGACGGTCAGAACCGCGACCAGCCTCTCGCCGCTGGCGACCGTGGCGGGATCGGCAAACGCGCCCTCGGTCGTGTAGTATGCGCGGGTGATGGCATAGCCCTCGCCCCCGGCGGGCAGCGGATCGCTGGGCACGCCGAAGCTGGTCACGGTCACTTCGGTCGGGGCGTCGCTGCCGTTCGAGACACGGACCGGCGCGCTTGCGACCCGTTGTTCGCGCAGTCGCACGATGGGCCCGTCAGGCGCCGCGCCGTCCACGGTGATGCCCGCCGTGCGCAGGTCGTCGATCATCGCGTTGGCAGCCAGCAGGGTCCACGCCGCCTCTTGCGTCGAGGCGCGACCGGTTTCCTGCGCAAGCCCCTGCGCGATCGATGCGGTGTCGACCGCCATGCTGCCCGCCTCGGTCGCCAGCGCCAGAACGGCGGCGGCGTCGCGGCGGTTGGTGCCGTAGTCGGCGCGCCAGACCGATTGACCGGCAGGCGGGGGCGACAGACGCATCAGCCGGTTCTCAGCAAGCGCGAACATGGCGTCGGCGCGGCGGGGGTCACCGTAAAGCGACAGCGCCATGCCCAGTTGCGCCTGTGCGGTGGGCGATCCGAAAGCGCCCCCCTTTTCGTCGGCGTAGTAGCGCAGATCGCCCACGTTCGCAGCACCTTCACGGGCCAGCACCATCAGCGCATAGGCCAGATCCTCGCCCCCCGCGTCGAAGTCGGGGTAGTAGTTCACCTCGTTGCGCAGGTTGTCGATGGCGCTGTCGAAAGCGACCTCGGGCACGGTGAAGCCCTGACCTCGTGCCCGACCGAGGAAATCGGTGACATAGGCCGCAAGCCACAGGTCGCCGGAGGACGCCCGCCACAGGCCGAAGCCGCCGTTGCGGGCCTGATTGGCGGTGACTTCAAGAATGGCCTGATCCACACGCTCGGCCACGTCGGCTGCACTTGCCAGCCCCATCGCCTGCGCCACCGAGGACATGTAAAGCAGCGGCATCGCCTGCGAGGTGATCTGTTCCGTGCAGCCGTAGGGGTAGCGGTCGAGCGCCCGCAAAAGGCCGGGTGCGTCGAACCGGGCGAGCGGGCCAACCGAGAGCGTGGCACTGCCGGTGCCGGGGGCGAAACCGGCGAAGGCCTGATCGTCGAAGGTGAAGGTATCGCCGGCGGCAAGCGTGAACCGCGAGACGCGGCTGACCTCGGGGTCGTTGACCAGCACCGGCACCGTCACGTCCTTGGCAAGGCTTTCGCCATCCGGCGTCGTCAGCACCACCGTCAGGGTCGGTGTGCCGGCGTCCAGCGCGCCGAAGGGCACTTCGAACGTCTGTTTTTCACCCTCGGCCAGCGTGAAAGAGGTGGGCAGGCCCCGCGCGTCGATCGCAAGGCCGTCGGACAGCAGCCCCAGACCGATCTCGCCCGCGGGACCGTCGGTGTGCTGAACCTCCAGCAGCATCCGGCTTTGATCGCCGGGGGCCAGAAAGCGCGGGGCAGAGGCCGTCAGCACGATGGGGTCGCGCACCAGAACGTCACGATCCGCCTGACCGATGCCGCTGTCGGTCCAGGCGATGGCCATCAGCTTGACGGTGCCATTGAAGGCGGGCAAGTCGATGGATGCGGTGGCCGTCCCGTCCGCACCCACGGTCAGCGGGCCGGTGAAATAGGCGACAAGCTCTTCTGTCGGCGGCGGGCTTTGCATACCCAGATTGCCCATCGCGTCACCACCCGACCGGACCGTGCCCATCGCGCCATTCATGCCGTCGATCAGCCGACCGTAAAGGTCGCGCATCTCGACCCCCAGCTTGCGCTGGCCAAAGTAGTGGCCCTGCGGATCGGGGGCGTCGAAGCCGGTGATGTTCAGGATGCCCAGATCGACGGCGGCAAGGGTGACATAGGCCGTCTCGCCCTCGGTCACGCCGTCTACGGTGATGCCGACCTCCATCGCCTGTCGCGGCTGCATCTGGTCCGGCGCGTCAAGGCTGACGGACAAGGCCGCGTCGCCGGGATCGACCTGCGCATAGCCCAGCCCCAGCGCCCTTGCCGGGTTGCGGCCTGCCGCTGCATCCATCGGGCGGATCACGCTGGCCGAGACGTAGGCCCCCGCACCCCAGTCGTCGGTGACAGGCAATGGAATGGTATTCTCGCCTTCGCTGACCTGCACCGTTTCCATCGCGATCACGCGGTCGGTCATCACGGTGACCACGGCCGTTCCGGCATAGCGCGGCACGACGCGGAACATGGCCGTATCGCCGACCGCATAGCTGTCCGCATCCAGCGAGGCTTGCAGGACGTCGGGTGTGTCCCGCGCCGTGGCGGGGGCATACCAGCCCGCGTCGAAACCCATCGACGCCGAGGCATGATCGCCACCGGCCTTTTCGACGACGATCTCGTAGCGGCCCCAGTCGACGGGCGCTTCGACGGTGACGGGCTGTTCCAGCGTCGCGGAGCCGGTGGCGACGCGTTCGCGGCTGGTGACCGGTTCCCACATCCAGTCGCCATAGAGCGAATACCACTGGTAGCGGGTTTCGACGCGGTTGACGGTCCAGACGACATCCATCCCGGTGGGTTCGAGGTCGGGGGACAGGGCGACAAGGTCAAAGCGCGCCATCGTGCCTTCGCCCACCACCCCATCGAACAGCGGTGCGATCCCGATCATGTCGCGGGTCGGCAGAACGGGTGCGGTGATCTGGCGTTCGACGGACATCCGCGCTGCACCTGCGGGATCGGTCTGCGCCACATCAAGATAGGTAAGCTCTGCATCGACAGGGTCGTCGTAGCGGCCAAAGCGGTAGCCGTCCCAGCCCGCGACGGTCTGGGTCGGACGCAAAAGCGCCTCGCCTTCCACATCGAGATCGCTGGCAGGCGCTCCGAAAAGATAGCGGGCCTCGACCGACAGCGTCGGATCGTCACCCAGACGCAACCCGTCAGGCAGCGACAGGTCAAAGTCGATACGCTCGGGCAGGAAGTCCTCGACCAGCACGCCTTGCGTGGCCAAGGGCTCTGCATCGGTATCGGCAAGGACGGCGATGCGCCATGTGCCGCGCGGGGCGGTGTCCGCCACCGGCAGGGCGAAGACATGGCCCCCCGCCACACCGGTCGTCGATGTGGTCCGGCTGTATTCCACCCCGTCGGGACGTGTCAGCACCGCGGTCAGCGGCACATCTGGCACAGCCTGCGCGGTGGCGTCGCGCATCAGGGCAGTGGCATGGATCGTCTCGCCCGCGCGGTAGGCCCCGCGATCCGTGGCAAGAAACGTGTCGATGGCGGCCGCTGGTTCGCGCCCCTCGACGCCGCGGTCGGACAGATCGAAGGCCGCATCGTTGAGCGACAGGTAGGCCATGTCATCGCCCATCTCGACCGTGACCAACGCGGGGGCGTCGGTGCCGCGCCCGCGCGTCAGGCCCGGCGGGAAGGTGGCGACGCCGGATGCGTCGGACATGGCCGTGCCCAGCACGGCGTTGCCGTCAGAGATCAGCGTGACGGTGCTGCCCGTGACTGCGCTGGCGTCGGCAAGGCTGCGCACCATGACGCCATCCCAGACGCGCGTCGCCATCTCCTCGTCCAGCTGCCGCTGTTCGTAGTCGTAAAGCTGCCGGTTCAGCATCCGGCTTTGCATGGCGCGCACGATGTTGCGGTCGGACAGGCGGCGCAGCGTCAGGTCGACGTCGGTGATGTTGACCGTCTCGACCGGCACCGCGATGTCGCCTGCGCGGGGCAGAACGTAGGCCTGTGAGGGAAAACGCACGGCAGGCGACCTGTCGCGGACGTAAAGGGAAAGCTCTGTGTCGCGGGCAAGAGTTTCACCGTTGGCACCGGGCAGTCCCTGGCGCAGGACGACGCGGTAGCGCTCACCGTGGCGCACACCGTCGATGCAAAGCTGGCCGTCGTTCACCTGCACCACCAGCGCAGGATCGGGCAGGTTCACATAAGGCGTATAGTCCGTGCCCGCCGCGATCAGGTCTTCCGAGAAGGCCGCGCAAATACGGGGCGTGGCACTGTCGCTTTCGACCTGGGTGTCCACGACGCGAAAGCCGTATTTGCCGTTGGCATCCTCCAGCGCGACCTCGACATCGCGGCGCGGCTGTATGGCTTGCGCAAGACGCAGCGCGGGGATCATCGCCCGCCCCCGGTCCGCATCTTCGAGCGCAGGGGCCAGTTCCAGCAGGGCCGCAACGCGCAAACCGTCGTTGGGTGCGCGTTGATAGGCGGCGATGGCTGCGGGAATGGCTCGTTCACGTGCCGCTCGGTGGGTATCGTTATCGGCGGTCAACTGTTGCGCAAGACGGGTGTATTCGACCCAGTCGGCGGCGGCGTCGGTCAGCGTCAGGGCCGCCCCGGTCAGACGCAGCGCGCCAAGCGTATCGCCTGCCCCACGGCGCACGGTGGCGGCATCGAGCAGGTCCACCGCTGACTGTTCGTCAACGGAATGGGTCCGCCCGAGCGTGCGGGCGAGATCCGCCGCCTGCTCGAAGTCCCGGTCGGTCAGGAAATCCAGTTCCGCGGTCCGCGCGGCGGCCTGCGCCAGAACGGACGGGGCCGTTGGGTAAAGACGAGCCGACGTCGCACCGTCGTAGAATTCGACGGACGAGACGCTGGATTTCAAAAAGCAGGCACTGGAGCGTTGGTTGTAGGTGAAGGCGCTGCACTGATTGCTCTCGAAGCAGGCGGCCTGACAGGCATTCAGCGTCGTGTCAAAGATGGTCTGCAGGTCCGAGCCGTAGAAATCCACGTTCCGCGACACCGCGATCCGCCGGTCGGGCACATCAGCCCATGCGCTGCTGGCGAAAAGGGCAATCATCAGGGCAAGGAAAAGGCGGACCATCGTGCAATCTCCGTTCATGCAATGACAAAGCGTCGCATGCCGCAGGGGATTCGGGCAACGGAGATGGTGGTCAGGTTTTCCGGACGTTCGGCCCGGTCAGGACGGGTAGTCGCGCAGGAACACGGGTTTGTCGGGCTCGGACATGTCGGCGTCATAGGCATACCCGCCGGTCTGGAAATCCTGCAGGCCATTGGCGTCGGTCACGCGGTTTTCCACGATAAAGCGCGCCATCGCGCCCCGGGCCCGCTTGGCGAAGAAGCTGACGATGCGGGGGCGGTCGTCCTTGACCTCCATGAATTGCGGCGTGACGACGCGCAGTTTCAAAGCCTTGTGGTCCGCCGCGCCGAAATATTCCTGACTGGCGCAATTCACGAGCGTATCTGTCCCCTGTTCCGCCGCACGGTCGTTCAGATGCTTCGCGATCTGGTCGCCCCAATAGTCATAAAGCGTTGTCCCGCGCCGGGTCTTGACCTTCGATCCCATCTCAAGCCGATAGGGCTGGATCGCGTCAAGCGGTCGCAACACGCCGTAAAGGCCGGACAGGATGCACAGATGTTCCTGCGCATAGGCCATATCGTCGGCGGAAAGCGTCTTGGCTTCGAGCCCTTGATAGGTGTCGCCGTTGAACGCCAGTGCCGCCGGTTTCACGGCATCCGCGTCAGGATCTCCCGCGAAATCGCGGAACCGGTCGCGGTTCAGTCGCGCCAGATCGTCCGACAGGCCCATCATCGCCTTGAGCCCCTTGAGCGTCTGGCCCCGCATGGTCTTGGCCAGCCGCACGGCATCGGCGGCAAAGACGGGTTCCGTGGGCGCGATGTCCACGGGCGAAAGGTCGAGCGACTTGGCAGGCGAAATGGTGACGAGCATCTGATCCTCTTGCGTTGCAGCGAGTTTATCAGACCGGTCAGAGAGCGAAAGGTGTCAGGCGGACGCAGTGGCGATTGACGGTTCGGCCCCACGCTGAACCGATGCGACCACGCCATCCTGCACCACATGTAAACACTGTGTTTCCAATTCAGGGACAGAAATCGCCGGGCTTCGGGTAGGAAGACTGCCGGGCTGACACTAGGTTAACCTCACACCAGTGGAAATTGTTTAATCGGAGTTCAAAAACCCAGGAAGGCACAAGCATGTCTGACACCTCGACTTTCAATGCAGTCTCGGCAGAAGATCCGCCGACCTACGTCCTGATCGAACTCGATTCCGGTGAGGAACTGATGTTCTTTCCAGAATCGCCGGATATCGAAGGCGATTTCAACGGCACGGTCTTCCTTGTCGAGGAAGGCATCATTCCCTGTTTCACGCCGGGCACCTTGATCGCCACATCGACAGGCGAGCGTCCGGTCGAGGATTTGCGCAAGGGCGACCGCGTCATCACCCGCGACCATGGTGTGCAGCCGATCCGGTGGGTCGGACGCCGCTCACTTGGCAATGAGGAATTGGCAAAGGCACGGCATCTCATGCCGGTGCTGATCCGCGAGGGTGCGCTTGGGGATGGCCTGCCCGTGCGTGACCTTCTGGTTTCGCCACAGCATCGTATCTTGCTCAACAACGACAAAACAGCGCTCTACTTCGAAGAGCGCGAGGTTCTTGCTGCCGCAAAGCACCTGACAAGCCTAAAGGGCATCGACGTCGTCGAGGCCCGTTCGGTGAGCTACATCCATTTCATGTTCGATCAGCATGAAGTGGTCTTGTCGAACGGCATCTGGACCGAAAGCTTCCAGCCGGGGGTCCAGACGCTGGCCGGCATGGACGATGCGCAACGGACCGAAATATTCGAGCTTTTCCCCCAGGTGGCCAAGTCCCGGAATTTTGAAAGCTACAGGGCCTCGCGGCGTTCGCTCAGGAAGCACGAGGCGCGACTTCTGGTCGATTGACCCCTTTGCAGGCGCTGCCTTCCGTCATGGGACAAAGAAAAGGGGCAGGCCCGAAGGCCCGCCCCCAAATCTGCAACGCGCTGTGACAGCGCGGCAAGACTTACCCTTCTGCGGGCAGAAGCACCGTGTCGATCACGTGGATCACGCCATTGGACTGGTCCACGTCGGCGACTTCGATCTGTGCGACCTGACCGCGCTCGTCGGTGACGACCACGTCATCGCCGTCAAGCGAAGCGGTCAGCATGCAACCACCGACGGTTTCGATCATCGTCTCGCCACCGTCGTTCTGGATCATCGCCACGATGTCACTGGACATCGCATCGGCAGCAACGACGTGGCACGTCAGAATCTGCTGCAGCGCAGCTTGGTTCTCGGGCTCGAGCAATGCGGCCAACTGGTCCTGATCGAGTGCGGCGAATGCGTCATCGGTCGGGGCGAAGACCGTGAACGGACCTTCACCTGCGAGGGTGTCGACCAGATCGGCGGCCTGAACGGCAGCAACAAGCGTGGTGTTGATCGGCGAGTTCACCGCGTTTTCGACGATGTTCATGTCGGCGCTCATTTCGGCACCACCAACCATGGGGTTGGCCATCTCGTGGGCTTCGGCATGAGCCATCGTGCCAAAAGCGGCCGTGGCGGCGACAGTCGCGGCGGTAAAGATTGATGTTTTCATAGTGGGTCTCCCGTTGGTCGCGGACCGGTCTTGGCCGCGTTCTGGAATGAGAAACGACTGAACTGCCGCAAGAGTTTCCCACCTCGCGCCCGGATCACGCGGACGTGTTCAGGCGCCCTGAAGCACAGCGAGGAAAGCGTCACCGAAGCGGTCGGCGTGACGGTCGCCAATCAGCCGTGTCAGGCTGTCGCGATCGGGCTGGCGCAGCTGTGCCACCTTGGCCAGTTGCGCCGCCGAACAGGTCATCGGCTTGCCGGTGCCGTCTTCGCCGCGCTGCAATTCGGCCTGCGCGGCCAGCAAGCGGTCGTAGACCGCGCCTTCGGTCCGGCCCGCCAGTTTCATCCGCGCGGGATGCAGCGCCTCGGCCTCGCCCGCGATGACCGAAAGGAAGTCACGCCCGTAGGTGTCGAGCTTCTTGGCGCCGACCCCGCCGATGCGCGCCAGGTCATCCAGCGTCATCGGGCGCTTTTCGGCCATTTCGATCAAGGTGCGGTCGTTGAAGATGATATAGGCGGGCACCCCCTGTTTCTCGGCCAGCGCACGGCGCTTGGCCTTGAGGGCCGAGAGTAGCGGCGCATCCTCTTCGCTGACCATCTGGCGCACGGCAGGGCCGGTGCCGCGCGCGGCGGTGATCGTGTCGCGGCGCAGTTCGATGCCCGCTTCACCACGCAGGATCGGGCGGGCCGCTTCGGTCATGCGCAGCGCGCCGTGGCGGTCAGGGTCGGGGCGCATCAGGTCATGGCCCATCATCTGCCGGAAGATCGCCTGCCACTGACGCTTGTCATAGTCCTTGCCGACGCCGTAGGTCGGCAGGCTGTCGTGGCCGCGCTGCCGGATCTTGTCGGTCTTGGCCCCCAGCAGGATGTCGATCAGGTGACCCGCGCCGAACCATTCCTCGGTCCGCAGGGCGGCGGAGAGGGCCATACGCACCGGGGTCGTGCCGTCGAAGGTTTCGGCGGGCTTGTCGCAAAGATCGCAATTGCCGCAAGGCGTCGTATCCTCACCAAAATAGTCCAGCAGGTTCTGACGACGGCACTTGAGCGCCTCGGCCAGACCCAAAAGCGCGTTCAACCGCCCGTGATCGGCGGCACGGCGTTCGGGTGGGGCCAGACCTTCGTCGATCTGTTGGCGGCGGTAACGGATGTCGTCGGGTCCGAAAAGCGTCAGCGTCTCGGCCGGGTCACCGTCGCGGCCCGCACGCCCGATTTCCTGATAATAGGCCTCGATGCTTTTGGGCAGGTCGGCATGGGCGACCCAGCGGATGTCGGGCTTGTCGATGCCCATGCCGAAGGCGACCGTGGCGGTGACGATCAAACCGTCCTCTTGCTGGAAGCGGCCTTCGACATGGCGGCGCTGATCCGCCTCCATCCCGCCATGATAGGCGCAGGCGGTGTGTCCTGCCTGCCCCAGCGCCTGCGCCAGCGTTTCGGTCTTGGCGCGGGTGCCGCAATAGACGATGCCGGATTGCCCCTTTCGGGCGGCGGCGAAGTTCAGGATCTGGTTGCGCGGTCCGTCCTTGACCGCGAAGGCCAGATGGATGTTCGGGCGGTCGAAGCCGTGCAGAAAGGTGGTGGGGGTGACGCCGCCGAACAGCTTTTCGGTGATCTCGACCCGGGTTTCGGCGTCGGCGGTGGCCGTGAAGGCGGCCAGCGGCACGTCGAGCGTGTGGCGCAATTCTCCGATCCGCAGGTAGTCGGGGCGGAAATCGTGGCCCCACTGGCTGACGCAATGCGCCTCGTCCACCGCGATCAGGCTGACGTTGGCCTGCGACAGCATCCGGTGCGTCCCGCCCGAGGCAAGGCGTTCGGGCGCCATGTAGAGCAGCTTGAGCGTGCCTGCGGCCAATTGCTGCCAGACCGCGTCGGTTTCCTCTTCGGTATTGCCCGAGGTCAGGGCACCGGCGGCGACACCCGCCGATTGCAACGCCCGCACCTGATCCCGCATCAGGGCAATGAGCGGCGAGATCACCAGCGTGACGCCGGGCCGCACCAGCGCGGGCAGTTGGAAGCACAACGACTTGCCACCCCCCGTCGGCATGATCGCCAAGGTATCCTGCCCCGCGGTCACGGCATCGACGATCGCTTCCTGCCCCGGGCGGAATGCGTCATAGCCGAAGATATCGCGCAGAAGCGTGGCAGCCTGCATCGGGGTCCGTTTCTTTATCCGCTCGTTGAGGATCGTTATCGCAAGTGAAAGATTCCTTAACAAGTGAGCGGAGGCTTTTCCGGTGCGGAAAGTGGGACTCCTGCCTCTCTGGCCTTGCGGGTGAGGCTGCGCCGGACCCTCCGGGGGGAGTTTATGAGGCAAGATGAAGCTGGGGCGTTGTCTTTGCGGGGCGTCCCGCCTACCCCTTGGAAAAAAGGAGTGACCGATGGGTGAAATAACACTGGTCCGCCATGGGCAGGCCAATTCCGCGGCCAAGACAGAGGCCGATTACGACAGGCTGACCGAGCTGGGGCACGAACAGGCGCGGCTGCTGGGGCAGTGGATGGTCGAGCACGACGGGGCCTTCGACACGGTCATGGCCGGATCCCTGCGACGCCAGCAGGAAACGGCTGCACAACTGGGCTTTGGCGATGTCATCACCGACCCGCGCCTGAACGAGATCGCCTATTACGACCTGACCGACGAGATGGACCGGCTGCCGGATATGCCGCCGCGCACGTCGCCCGGCGATTTCGCCGTGCACTTTCCGGCAACCCTGTCGGCCTGGCGCGACGGGCGCATTGCGGGAGCCGAGCCCTACGCTGATTTCGTCGAGCGGGTGGCCGGTGTAATCGCCTTGGCGGCGCAACCGGGGCGGCGCGTGTTGTGCGTGACCTCGGGCGGGATCATCGCGCAGGCCGTGTCGGGCATTAAGGCCATCCGGACACATTACTAGGGGTTCCCCATGCTGACATTCTATCTGGCGAAAGGCACCGTCGCGGTCGCGGTCGCCATCCTTCTCGAGGAACTGGGCGTGCCGCATCACCGCCGGATCGTGGATTTCGCCACAGAGGGGCAGCGGAGCCCTGATTATCTGTCGTTGAACCCCAAGGGCCGGGTGCCGGCCATCGCCACCGAGGACGGCGTGCTGACCGAGACCGGCGCGATCCTGGCGTATCTGGCCGAGGCGCACGGGTCTGCGTTCCTGCCGGACGATCTGGTGACGCGCGCCCATGTCCGCGAAGTGATGTTCTATCTGGCCAGCACGATGCACGTGGCCCACGCCCACAAGATGCGCGGCGCCCGCTGGGCGGACCGGCCCGAAAGCTGGCAGGACATGGCGGCGAAGGTTCCCGACACGATGGCCGACTGCTGTCGCTATCTTGAGGACGCACTGGCCTTCGCACCCTTCGCAGTGGGGGCAGAGCCCACCATCGCGGACTTTTACCTTTTCGCCGTGGTCCGCTGGGCCGAGGGCGATGGCGTGACTCTGACCGATACGCCGCGTCTTTCCGAATGGTTCGAGATGATGTCAGAGCGTCCGTCCGTGCGAAAGCTCATCACCGAGGGAGAGGTCCTGTGACGCATCTTTGGGTTCGCTCGGAAAGCCGCGATCACGAGGCGCGGGTCGGCCTGACGCCCGAAGGCGCGGCGGCACCCTGCTGGATCTGGAGTATCTGGTCGATGACGCAGGCCGGCGGGTTGCGGCCTTTGGTTACTGGGCGGGCTATGCCGGGGCGGCTGTCGCCTTGCAGTGCTGGCTGGCCCAGCAGGACGGAGGCCGGGCAGGCGCCGTGTTGGCCTACTCTTCGGCCGAGGCCCTGTTGAAGGAATTGCAGGCAGCCATGCCCGCGCAGGTGCCGACAGCGCTGATTATCGGGGCGCTGGGCCGGGTCGGGACGGGGGCCGCCGACCTGTGCCGCGCCGTCGGGATCGACCCGACCTTGTGGGACATGGCCGAGACGGCCAGCGGCGGGCCGTTTCCCGAGATCCTGCAGCACGACATTTTTCTGAACTGTATCCTTGCCCGCCCCGGAACGCCTGTCTTCGTGCCGGCAGAGACGACCAAGAGCGACCGGCAGTTGACGGTGATCGGTGATATCGCCTGCGATCCCGACAGCGATTTCTCACCGATCAAGGTCTACGACCGCGTGACGACATGGGACGATCCGGCGTTGCGCGTTCACGACACTCCGCCGCTTGACGTGACCGCGATCGACAACCTTCCGTCGATGATGCCGCGTGAAAGCTCCGAGGATTTCGCGGAACAGCTTTGGCCCTATCTCGCCGATCTGGGGCGTGACGAAACCGGGGTCTGGGGACGCGCCAAAGCGCAGTTTCACAGCGCGATGGGCGAACTTAAGCTAACGTGATCTCCGCCGCCTTCGCCTTCTTGCAAAGCTGACCTATTTTCAGGTCGCAAGGAGGTATGTCGAATGAAACATCTTGTTCTTGCCTTGGGACTGACCTGCGCTACCACCGCGGCTGCCGCAGATTGGCAGCCGGTGTCCGACGAAGGCACCTTTTTGTCGCTGCTGGACGGTCGGCAACTGACGATCCGGCTTTATAATCTTGCCTTGAACGTGACGCCGAACGGTCAGATCGCGGGCGGGGCCCTGGGTTGGGACATCACGGGCACATGGTCGTGGGAGGATGGTTACTTCTGCCGCGAAATGGAATGGGGCGGCGACCCGATCCCCTACAACTGCCAGCTGGTCGAAGTTGACGGCGATCTGCTTCGGTTCACCACGGACCAGGGGGCCGGGGATTCCGCGTCCCTTCGGCTGCGTTAAGGGTCAGAAGTCGTAGGCGATGCCCTTTTTCTCCCAGTCGCCGTAGCGGACGGGCTCGGGGCCGTCGCGCCCACCCAGTTCGGTCGGCATGTCCTTGGCTTCGCTGGCCTTGCGACGCTCTTGTGCCTCGGCAAGTGCGCGTTGGGCTGCGGGGGGCAGATCGGGGGTGTCCACTTGGTGTCTCCTTGTT
>JAIVHI010000277.1 GCA_020201155.1 Loktanella sp.
ACCGCGTGCGGTGGTCAGCGTGAGCGTGGTGCGGCCCGTCTCGTCCATCAGGTGGCGCGCGATGCAGCGCGTCGCGTTGCCGCAGGCCGCCGAAATCGATCCGTCGGCATTGTAGAAGGTCAGGTGCGCATCCGCCTCGCCCGCCTCGATCACTGCGAGCTGATCGAAGCCGATGCCGCGCCGCCGGTCGGCGATCCCGGCAATCATCATGGGCGACAGCGCGATTGCGCGCGCCCGCCCGTCAAGCACGACAAAGTCGTTTCCAAGCCCGTGCATCTTCATGAAGGGCAACCCGGTGTCGCGCGCGATATCCATGCGTGGCGCTATACGCGGCCGTGTTCCGGATTTCCAGCACCGCTCGGAGGGCGATCACGTTTTCGGGGTTGACCCCCTCTGCGGCTGTTTCTAGACACCCGCGGCATGTGGGCCGTTAGCTCAGTTGGTAGAGCAACTGACTTTTAATCAGTGGGTCGCAGGTTCGAATCCTGCACGGCTCACCACTTATACCAAAGAAAACAGAAGGTTAGGCCGGGTCAAAAACTCGGCTTGCCCGCCTGTTTTTGCCTTGTCACCTGATTTGTCACCGGATCGCGTGCCGCTTGTCACCAGCGCGGAAATCGCTGCGATGAACCTCGTGTCGGGCGATTCCGCCCCTGCCGTGAGCCTGTCCGGGCGTAGAGAGAAAACAAAAGTCAGCAGCCGGTTCATGCCGCGCGGCAAAGCCCAGGCCAAAGGGTCAATTCCAAGCGGGTTGCCTTGGCGCGCGGTTCGCGGCATGGTCGGCGCATGTGTAGTAGAAATTTCTCTGTGCTCGGCGGGGTGGCACAATTATCGGGTGCCGACATTGGCGAAATGGAAAGACGAAAGCACGACGTCGAATTTCAACTTGGGCTTTGCAGACAATTCATGGCTAGCGGCGCGATACTCCCTTTTCCTTTTGAGCGTGCAGTTGTTCTTTTAAGGAAGGAGAAGCGCCTAGAGGAAGAATTAGAGCTTTGCAGATACGTCAAAACCTATTGTGAAGATGCAGAAAGGTCTTGGGACGGCTGGTCTGCGATGGTCTGGAAAAGCCCGAGACTGCAAAAGTGTGTCTCGCGCATTGAAAGGCTTGAGAAGATGGTAAGCGCCACTTGAACCATCTTTCCCCGCTTGCAGATCGCAAATCTGCCGGGGTCGAGTTCATCGCAGAGAATGGCGGCGGGCCAGTAGTGAGGTTGAGAAAATGAATGAACATGATGAAGAAAGAGAGCACGCCATTAGGGCGCACAATCAAGAAACGGAGTTCTTTCGCCATACAAACAATGCTGCAATCGAAGCCGGTCACATTGCCGTTAAGTCCCTCTTTCTGATTAACGGTGGTGCCGTAGTTGTGATGCTCGCATTTATAGCGAACATATTTAACGACATAGAGCGCAATGCTGAGACCTTGACGAAGCCTCTAATCTTCTTTGTGGCCGGGGTGGGCTTTGCCGTGCTCGCCAGTGCTTTGACCTATTTTACGAACTATTGCTTTGCATCTGGATCACATGGCCGAATTAGAAAGTGGAATTACCCGTATGTTGAAGATACTAAAGCCACCAGACGGTGGGTCAGGTGGGGTATCGGTTTCCAAATATCTGCAATTATCCTTGCCGTAGCTTCCTTCGTCGTCTTCGCTACTGGGGTTCACCAACTAAATGTCGCGTTAAGTCATGTTCTGTGACGCGGCGCAACTCGGCCTTGGTGCCGGGCGTGAGACGGCGGAAATAGAACCAGATCAAGCGGCCCGGATCAGGCGGCGGAATCGGTCAGGGTCGAAGCGTTCGGCCACCGCCTGTGGGTCCATCCCGGCCAAGGTGCAAACCTCATGAAAGTCGCGTGAGCCTATCCAGCCCGCATCCTTGCCGGTCGCGGCGTCGTGCAATGCGTGCGCCAGAATCGCGTGCCACAAGCGGGCCTCGGGGTCGCGCGCCGTCATTGCATACGCTCCACGGCCTGCGCCTCTAGTCGCGCCCGCTGGCGCTGCAATTCCAGCCAAACGCGGTTGACGTGCTCTGCGGCGATCAGCGCGGCCTCGTGAGGCTCCTTGCCTTCCTCGCGCATCCGGGCCTCCATGAGCGGGCCTTCGCTGCGTAGCACCGTGTCGATGATGTGGTCGAAGGTCTCTAGCGTGCGGTCATGGGCGGCGCGGGCAATGTCGCGCAGGGGTTCGTCGGTCATGAGTGAAACCTCTTGAAAGGATCATCGTCGTCGGGGTCATCGGGCGAAGCGACCTTGCTGCGATCCGTAGGCGATGCCCCCAGCGCGGAAAGGGATTGCCGGTAAGCCGTGAAAAACGAGGCGGGCAATTCGGTCGATCCGGCCATGATCTCGGCGCGCATTGTTGCCGTAATCTCTAGGATCGCGCGATCCTCGTAGGTCAGCCATCCGAGTTCCGAGGCAAAGGTTTTCCATGCCCGCTTTGCGCCTGCGGTCAGATAGGACGGCGCAGCGCCTACCGGCTTGCCGCTGGTCTGCGGTTCTTTGCGGTCTCGGAATCGCTGCGGATTGCGTTTATCTGCGCCCGTCAACTTGGCCTTGGAAAGCGGCGTCCTCGGGTTCGGCATGTAAGCCTCCTGAAAGTTTAAACTGTGGACGTCTACGTTGCGGGATGCAGCCGGTTACAGAAGCCAAGGCTGTGAAGTTTTGCCATAGCCCGGTGAGGGTGCCCGCCTCGGACCCGGCGAACCGGCAGGACGCCCGAGGCGGGCTGGCACCGGGCTGCCGGTCATGGTCAGCCGTGCCATGTCGGGGTTCTAACGTGACTGCCCGACTATACCGAACCGCTTGGGCGGAGATGCCCTTGCGCGCGGTCAGCGCACGAACGGCGGTGCTGATACCGCGGGCGTATTGCCCGCGCCCACGTCCGGCATTTCCTCATCAAGCGCCACGGGGAAGCCCAGCAGCAGGGCCGGTTGCCTTTCAATCAAGGACTCCATCCACAGGAAGCGGCCTGCCCCGTCTTTCAGTTTCCGGACGGTCGCGGCGGTGCGGCGGTTCATTAGGAAAACCGCCCCTGCCCGATATTCCGGCTTAATCGAATAGACCAAATCAACCATCGAATCGGCCTCGATTTCTGCCGCCTTACCGCTGGCAACGGTTTGAATCGTGCCCCACGCCCGCGCGTCGTCGTCCGCGTCCGCAACGTCATATTGCAGGATGCCGCGCGGCTTGTTCACGCCATCGCCGTTGATGAACGCCGCGCCTTCCTTTCGGGCGAAGCGTTGCGAGATATGCCCCGTCAGCCATGTCGCAAGGTCGAAGGTGGAATCGTCCAGCAGCCGTTGCGTGATTTTCGGCATGGCGCTGATTTCATGCACCGGCACCGAAAGCTTGCGCAGTGTCGGGCTTACGGTATCGCCTCGGGCCTCGCGTTCCGTTACCCATTCGGCCCCGGCCTCGCCCGTGTCCGCGATTTCCTCGAACACGTCCGTTGCGATAACTTCCGTCCGCGCCAGTTGGCGCATCGGGGAAATGGCGTGCAGCCGTTCGGTCATCACCGGCGAGAGGAAAGGCACCACGGAAAAGCCGCCGTCCGGGTTGCTGTCGGTGCTCATACCCGCATTGATGCCGCTTTGCAGCGATGCCATCGCGCTGTCGTCGCCGTCGCGGATAAGCTTGCGCAGGGCGGCGTTGACTTCCTTCTTGTCGCGCGGCGATTGGCCTGCCGAACCGTCACCGGCACCACTGCCGACGCGAAGCGCAGCCATAGTCTGGTTCATTTCGTCCATGCCGGTTTGCAGTTCGCGCACCTCGGCCTTGTGGTCGCTCTTGAATTGGCCAAATGCGGTCTGCATTTCGCTTAGAATTTTCGCCGGGTCTGCCGCGTTAGCACGAACGGCCAGAATCCCGCCTTTGGTGTTTGCATGTCTCATGACACACTCCTTAGATTGCCCCCGAGGGGCGTTTGCTTTTTGGGATTTCGCCACCGCATACGGCAGGTGGTTCGCGCGGGCCTTGTGCTGGTCTGCCTCGGCTTTGCGGATACGTCACGCGCCACCGGGCAGTGCATCGAGCCGGGCCTTGCCAGCGTCGCAGCGTCCTGCGTGCGTCGCGTGACAGGACCAAGGCGCGGCATACGGCAACGCGCCAAGGTGGTATTATGATACCTCATTGCATCGGCCCGTTCAAGCCTTTTTCGGCGCGTTCCAAGCTGTCTGCAAGGTCGCGCAGCCATTCCGCCGCCGCCACCGGGCCAGCTTCACAGGCGACAATCGTCGCGCCGGTCATCACGAAGGCGGTCGCAATCTCGCTTTTGGGCAGGACGTTGCCCCGGCTTAGTCCGCTTGCGGTTTCCATGAGCCGCGCCGATAGGTGGGCGCGGATGGTGTCTGTGGTCGTGTCGGTCATTTCATGCTCCTGTCGTTCGGTGAGTTTGCCCATGCGTCGGGGTTGTGGATATCGTCGGCCTCGCGCCGCCATTCTGATATGAGCGTGACGCCAGCTGCGCGCCGGGCCTCCTGCCATGCAGCCGCCTCAGCTTCGTGGCGAGATTGCCCGCCGTCAAATTCGCGGATAGCTGCCCTTTCCTCGAAGATGTCGCGGGCGAGTTCCTCGGGCGTCATTTCAGGATCAAAAGCGCGGCCCGTTCCTAATCCTCCTAATCCTCCTAATCCTGCCCCGCCGGATGCTTCCCCATTAGGACGATTAGGAAGATTAGGAAGGACTGGCGATTTGCGCGCTTGTTCCAGCGCGGCCTTGGCGTTGAAGCTAAACCCGCTCATGCCTGCACCTCGCGCACGATCCGCCATGCCTCTTTGCGCGGCTTGCCTGCTACCTCTGCGCCGTTATCCTCGATCAGCCATCCGTGACCTTGAAGGCGTTGCAGCGCCTTGCGCGCTCGATCTGTCACCTTGAAGGGTCCGCGCTGCGCGGCGATACCCGCCGAGATACAAGCCTCGGGCCACGATCCCAGCAGCCAAAGGCGCATCCGTTCCGCGTCCTGCACATCGGGCGGCACGATTGCAGCATCCGCGAGGCGCGCGGCCTCATTGGCGTAGAATGTTGCGAGTTCCGTTGCCCCGGCCATGATCTCGCCTGTCACCTCTGGCGCGTCCGGGTCCGCGTAGACCGTCAGCACCGCCGCGAGGCGTGCCGCGTGTTCTGCGGTCTTACTGGCGAAGGCGCGCGCATCCTCGAAGTGACCGCCGGATGCCTGCGCCCTTTCCACCTCTCGCGCGAAGGAGGTCAGCACGTCGCGGGCTTCACCTGACAAGGGCAGGACCGGTGGCACAAGTTCGTTCCGGGTGTCATCCTTTAGCGGCAAAGGGCGAGATAGCAGCGACCGAATGCGCGTCGCGAAGCGCGATATACCGGCCTCGGCGTTCGCGTCTTTTTCCATGCGCAACCGGGTGCCGATCCGCGAGGTGGGGCGACATGTCAGGAACCGGGCCAGCAGCCCTTGCCCGTTCGCCATCGGATCCGATAGCAGCGCCTCAGCCGCCACCGGCTGCACCAGTATATGCGCCGAAAACCTGCGCCCGATGTGGCTTTCCACGCCATCACCAGCGCGCCATCTGTCGAGCGGTGATCCGTCCCACATCGCCGAAAAGCTGGCGCAGGTGGCGAGTTTGTTTTCCGCCTTCATGCTATGCCCGCCGATCAGCGCACCGCCTTCCTCGGTCATGATCCCGAGACTGGCGCGCAATTCGGGCAGGTGCTTTGTGATCCCCTCTCAATGGTAGGCGAGGATGCCACGATATGCGGCTTCAACGGCGCGGGCGGTTCCGACCCAAGGTCTTGAAGATCAGCCCGCTTTGATGCGCTGTCAGACTTCTTGTCCGCGAGTATCTTGGCGCGAGTCGCCTTCCATATCTCGTGCGCATCCCGCCAAAGGTCGCGCTCGATATCGTAATCGGTGCGCAGATCGGCCTCAAAGTCGCGGACGCCACGCATCGCGAGGCGGTCTGCGGTGCTTTTCCGTTCGCCGCTCTCGGCCACCGTCAGCAGGAAAAGGCTCGCGGGCGCGGTGCCGTTCAAGGTTTCGGCGTCCCGATGCCCCTGCCGGGCGTGAAGGGTGAAAGGTCAAACGTGTTCATGGCGCGCCCCCTCGATCAGTCGATCATTGAAGTCGCAGCCATCGCTGGGGTCGAGGATGCCCACCTGCCAGCCAAGCCCGGCGGCACGTTCTGCAAGGTCGCGCCCAGCGTCTCGGCCTGCCTTTTCGCCGTCAACCGCGATGACCAGCGACGGGCGAGACGTTCCTACAGTTCCGGCATTTCCTACACTTGGCAGGCGCATCCCGCGCATCCCCGAGGTGCTTAATGCGGCCCATGCGTTTGCGGTCGGATCGCCGTGAAGGATGAAGGCGGATAGCGTGCTTTCGATCCCCTCGCCGATCAGCAGTGCCCCCGGCCCTTGCGTGAGCCTCACCGCGCCACCAGCGACGGCCCCCAGCATTGCCTTATCGGGCGTCAGCGCCGCCTTGCCGCGCCCGTCAGGGGCGAGATAGGTTCTGTGGATTGCAGACCCGTCGCTGCCCTCCACACGCGCCACAAGCGCCGGAAAACACTTTGCGGATGCGTGCCAGCAGGACGGGTGATAGCGCAGCGTCGAAGGCAAGGCGCAGGTGATCCCGCGCCCGCGCAAATACCGTTCGGCTATGGTGCCACCGATCGGCAGACACTCATCCCAGCATCGGCGGGCCTGCCGGGATTTCTTCTCGGCCTGCGCCCTTTCTTCGGCCTTGCGCTGCGCGATGATAGCAGGATCAGGCGGGGTGTAGCTGCCGGGCGCGATACCGGCGGCGGCGAGGATATCCGCAAAGCTGCATCCGCTCTTTTTGCAGTGCAGCAACAAGCGGCCATCAGCGCCATCCGACACGGTAAGGGCGTTCTGGTCGCGCCGCCGGTCAGCTTGGCAACAAGGGCAAGGGCAAGAGCCATAGCGGCCCAGCCATCGCCCGCCTAGATTGTGTGTGAGGGTTGCGGCGTCGGTCATTGCGCGCCCCCTTCCTCGAATTGCGCCAGCCAATCAGCAAATTCAGCGGCAAGTCGCAGGTTTTTTGTGAGCGTAAGCACCTCGCCTTGGTGGATTTGAACGCTCCAATCATCATCGTCGTCTGCGCGGTCGCATCCCCATAGCTTTAGATCAGCGTCGAGACGGTAAACGTGCGCGTTAATGGTGCCCGCAACAGTTCGCAGGTATTCGGCCACGTCTTTCGGAATTGTGATGCTTTTCATGTCGCCCCCCATCAAAACGGAATTTCCGAGTCGTCATCGGCGGTGGGGCGCAGTGGATTGGGTTCCGTCGAATATGAGAATTGAGAATCGCGCCCGGTGAGCGATATGAACTCTTGTAACGCAGCGCCAGCGGCTTGAGCTTCATCAAAGGTGGAAAATTCGCGCTCTATAACAATGCCCATGTCGTGAGCGACTTTGACCGCGTATTTTCCGCCGGGCAGGCATTTTGCAGTTACATCAAGCCAGGGCGCGTTTTTGGCTATGCGCTTTGCATTTTCACGCTCAAGTGCTTCGCGCTGAATATAGTAGGTTTTGCTGATATCCGTGTCATCAGGTTCGCAGGGCTCGGTGCTATCCATAATGTAGAGCGCCTGAAAGATTTCAGCATCTTCCCAGCCTTCGATTACCTGCCGCATATCGCGCAGACTTTTGCAAAGCGGGTTGAAGATTGCGTCCATTGCGGCGCAGGTGTTGCGTTGTGATTGCGTAGTCATTGTGTCGTGCCTTTCGGATATTGCCCGATAGGCGCGGCGGTGCTAGAATACCCCATGAAGCTGTCCCGCTTCCGATACCCTGAAACCCGTCCGCGCTGCCTGCGGGCGGTTTTTTTATGCGGATTGTTTGGCTCGGGGCTGCGCTTGCTCTTGGGCAATGAGCCATTGTTCAATTGCCTGCGGGCGGAAGTAGATCATGCGCCCCAGCTTGATGAAGGGCGGGCCGATGCGCTGCGCCCTTTCACGCTGAACGGTGCGAAGGGAAACGCCACGCGCGGCGGCGAAGTCGCGTTCCGGTATCAGGTCTTGGATGGTCATGTTTGGCCTCACGTTGTTTAGGACGTGCGCCAATGTCGCCCAAGTCCGCCGTGCGAACCGGTCGGGTATTACCAGAAACTCAGCCCTTGAAACCCGCCCCTTTCAGGATCGTTTGCAAGGCGTCTTTGCCGATTTCGGGGTGGCCTATCTGGCCCAACACGATGTTGACCACGGCAAAAAACGCGCCATCCGGCTTTGCGCTCGGCTTGCGCTCGAAAGCCCGCTGCCAGCCCTCGGCGGTCTGCTGAACCAAGAGGCGCACATGCCCGCCCGGTCGCGGATCGTGCCCGCCTCTAGGCATTGCCAGAGCATCCGCTGCGCGCTCGGCCTGCGCCTGCATCTGTGCCACGTCCTGCGCGAAAGCGGCAAGCTGGCCCGCCTGCCCATGCTCTATTACCGCCCGCTCGGGCTGGCCCATGCGTTCAATCGCCTTCGTGGCGTCCACCAGCGCCTTGTGCAGCGCCGTGATGCGCTCTTGTGATCGGTGCGGGTCAGGCGTCACCCCCTCCCGCGTGCGCAGGTAGGTCATTGCGCGCTCGATCCGGCGCAGGAAAGCATCCTGTCGGGCTGCATCCCGAAAAACTGAAAGGCGGCGTTTCGCCAATTCGACGCGGATCATCTCGCGTTGTTCATCGGTCAGCGTCACCGGTTCCGCCCATCCGCTCGGCGCTCTGGCCCATCCCGCCTTCATGCCCGCGCCCCTTCCAGCTTCACCACGTTATGCGCCTGCGCCGCGTCCGGGTCTTGCCCTGCCACGATCCGCGATAGTCGGGCCTCCCATGCCTCTAGCGCGGTCTGGCGCTCATCCTTAAAGTCGTGCCGATCATAAACGCCACGGATGCCCGGTATAACATGCCCGGTGACAATCTCGGCAATATCCGGGCGCACCTTGCACGCCGAAAGCCCGGTGCGCGCAGTGCGCCTCAAATCATGCGGACGCCACCGCCCGCGCCCGTCTGCACCGCCTTTGTCGCCAAGGGCCTCACCCGCCCGCAAGACGGCCCTGCCAAGCGCGGAATTCGTGATCGGCGCACCGGGCCTTGCCTCGAAGTAGAAGCCGCTCCACGGTGCTTTCCTGCGCTTGTGCAGGCGGTCCAGTTCGGCCTCGGCCTCGGCGATGATTTCCTGCGCGGTATCCGTCAAGAAAACCGCATGATCCGTTTCCGTCTTGCCGCGTCGGCTTGCCGGTATTGTCCACCAGTCGCCGGTGATTTCATCCGCGTTTATCCCGGCAACCTCACCCGGTCGCTGCCCCGTCACCAGAACCAGCTTGAGGCAAAGGGCCGTGAGGCGATGCAGCCCGCTTTCCTCGGCTTTGTGCCACAAGGCATGTATCTCGTCGTGATCCAGAACGCGCTCGCGCGGCTTCGATTTGAGCGGGTTTTTCCGTCCCTTCACCGTGATCGAGGTCGGTTTCAGATCGGCCACCGGATTCACCGGGATAATCTCGCGGTCTGCGGCATAGGACAATATCTTGCGCGCGTAGATCAAAAGCTGCGCGGCGCTGCGCGGTGCCGATTCCGCCTTGGCCTCCACCATGTCGATCACGTCGCGGCGGCGGATATCCGTAACCTTCACGTCGCCCAGCGTCGGCACGATATCGTTATTCACCAGCCCGCGAATGGTGCCGATGCTCTTTAGGCCGGTCTGTTTGTCCAGCCATTCGGCGGCAAGGTCTGCCATCGTCGGCTCGGCCTTGCGGCGGCGCTTGGCCTCTAGAGGATCGTCGCCACGGTCGATCCGCTGCGCCAGTTCGCGCGCCTCGATCCTTGCGGCCTCAAGGGTCCATGTCGGCCACGGCCCGATTACCTTGCGGCGCTGTTTGCCCTCTACCGCATATTGCAGCACGAAGGCGCGGCCACCGGCTGCGGTGACGCGCAAAGCAAACCCGCGCGGGGCGTCCCGGTGGTCATCCCAGATAAATCGCTGCCCCTTGGCGGGCGTCTCAGCCTTCGCGATTGTGCCCCTCTGACCATCTGTCAGTTTACCCACGGTCATATCCTCCTGCTACCTGCGCCGCGATTTGTCACCTGATTTGTCACTAGCTGAAACGGTATCGGGTGGCGTGTCGTGTCGCTAACTGTCAGTCAACATGCGGCGTGTGTCGTATTAAATCAAGGGGTTAAGGTCACACGATTTGAGATTTGTCACTAAATCAGCGCCTTGGAAAAGCGAAAATTTCTGACTTTTAATCAGTGGGTCGCAGGTTCGAATCCTGCACGGCTCACCACTTTGTCTCGCCGAGGTCGATAAAAGGTCAGTGATATTGCGTCTGGCCGTTGCGGTCCTGCCCGGCGGACGCAGG
>JAIVHI010000100.1 GCA_020201155.1 Loktanella sp.
AGGATACGCTGAAATGGCTGATGCGGCTGGTTATCGGCACGGTTGTGCTTGCCGCGATCGGACTTGTTCTGCAGCAGACCGTGTCTTTGGTCTGACTGCGGCAGGGGGTCACGGTGTTTTCACTGCGTCCCCCATACCGTCCGTGTGAAAAGTCCGCTACACTCGTCACATGTCTATTGAAATCGCTCACTTCGCCCTGATTCTGGCCTTCGCGCTCTCAGCTGTTCAAACCGTTGTGCCGCTAGTGGGCGCGCAGAAAGGATGGCGGGGGTGGATGGCCGTCGCGGGGTCCGCCGCGACCCTGCAATTCGTCTTGATCGGCCTCGCGTTCCTGACGCTGACCATGGCCTTCATCCGCTCGGATTTCTCGGTCGAGCTGGTTTACCTGAATTCGCATACCGCCAAGCCCATGATCTACAAGATCAGCGGTGTCTGGGGCAACCACGAGGGCTCTTTGCTCTTGTGGGTCCTGATTCTGACGCTCTTTGGCGCGGCAGCGGCCTGGTTCGGCGACGGGTTGCCGGAAAGACTGCGCGCCCGCGTGCTGGCCGTTCAGGGCAGCATCGGGTTCGCGTTCATGGCCTTCATGCTGTTCACCTCCAACCCCTTTGCCCGGCTCGACGTGCCGCCGCTGAACGGGCGCGACCTGAACCCGCTGCTGCAGGACCCCGGTTTGGCCTTTCATCCGCCATTCCTGTATCTTGGCTACGTGGGCCTTTCGATGGCCTTTTCCTTTGCGGTCGCGGCCCTGATCGAGGGGCGCGTCGATGCCGCATGGGGCCGTTGGGTGCGGCCCTGGACACTTGCGGCATGGGTCTTTCTGACCATTGGCATCGCGCTGGGGTCATGGTGGGCCTATTACGAGCTGGGCTGGGGCGGTTTCTGGTTCTGGGATCCGGTCGAGAATGCCAGCTTCATGCCATGGCTGATCGCAACGGCCCTGCTGCATTCGGCTATCGTGGTCGAAAAGCGTGAGGCGCTGAAAAGCTGGACGATCCTGCTGGCCATCCTTGCCTTTGCCTTCTCGTTGCTGGGAACATTCATCGTGCGGTCCGGAGTTCTGACCAGCGTTCACGCCTTTGCCAACGATCCTGAAAGGGGAGTCTGGATTCTTGTCATCTTCATCATCTTCACCGGTGGTTCGCTGACGCTTTATGCGCTTCGGGCCGGGGCGATGCAGGCGCAGGGGGTGTTCAGCACCGTCAGTCGCGAAAGCGGGTTGATCGTGAACAACATCCTGCTCGCCGTCAGTGCCTTCGTGGTCTTCATCGGCACGATCTGGCCCTTGGTGGTCGAGCTCATTTTTGACCGACAGCTTTCGGTCGGGCCACCGTTCTTCGATGCGGCGTTCACGCCCTTTATGGTCGCACTGGCAATCGCCTTGCCCTTCGGGTCCATGCTGGCGTGGAAGCGGGGGTCGCTGAACCGCGTTGGGAAAAGTCTGATCGGCTGGGCCGTTCTGGCCTGTGCCATGGCGGCGCTGGCTTTTGCATTGCAAAGCGGGCGGTCGGCCCTGGGACCGATCGGACTGGCCTTGGGGGTCTGGGTCGTCGGCGGCGCGCTGCAGGACCTGTGGTCCCGGACGGGCCGCAAGGGTCTGTCTGACCGGCTGTCCCGTCTGAGCCGCCTGCCACGCGCCGACTGGGGCAAGGCCGTGGCGCATATCGGTCTGGGCGTCACGATGTTCGGCTGCGCCGGCATCCTTGCCTGGCAGGTCGAGGATATCCGCGTCGCAAGCCCCGGCGAAAGCTGGGACGTGGGGTCTTATACCTTCACGCTCGAGGATGTCCGGCAGGTGCGGGGCCCCAACTATCAAAGCACGATGGCTGATGTCGCTGTCGCGCGTGGCTCGTCCGAGATCGGCCTCATGAATCCGGAAAAGCGGTTCTATCCCGTCGCGGCCATGCCGACGACGGAAGCCGCGATCATCAATGGGGTGATGCGGGACATCTACATCGTCGTGGGTGATCCGCAGGACAACGGCGGTTATGCAATGCGGACCTATATCAAGCCCTTTGCGAATTGGATCTGGGGTGGGGCGATCCTGATGTCCTTGGGCGGGTTCCTGTCGCTCAGCGACCGTCGGATGCGGGTCGGTGCCGCGTCTCCCAAGACCGCAGTCTTGGAGCCCGCGGAATGAGACGCCTTGCCCTTGTTTTGACGTTTCTGGCAAGCCCTCTCTGGGCGGTCGAACCGGGAGAGATACTGGATGATCCGGTTCTGGAATCGCGGGCGCGCGAGGTTTCGCAGGGCTTGCGCTGCCCTGTGTGCCAGAATGAAACCATCGACGAAAGCAATGCCTCTCTGGCAGGGGACCTGCGGGTCGTCCTGCGCGAACGGCTTGTCGCGGGCGACACCAATGAGGAAGCGGTCGAGTTCCTTGTGGCGCGATATGGCGAGTTCATTCTGCTTGAGCCGGATAAGGGTGGGGTCAACCTGATCCTGTGGGGGGCCGCGCCGGTGCTATTCCTGCTGGCGCTTTTCGTCGGCTGGCGCACGACACAGCGCAAGTCCGAGACACACGACCTGACAGATGAGGAAAAGGCCGAGTTGGACAAGCTCCTGTCGTCGTGACGCGCGGTTTCACTTTTCTCGGGCGCAGTCGGGCCTAAGGTGGCGCGACAGCATAAGGAGCCCGCAATGGACTATCAGGCCATCACCTATCAGCTGCGCGACGATGTCGCCGTGATTACCCTCAATCGCCCTGACGTCATGAATGCGCTCAACGCGCAGATGCGGGCCGAAATTACCCATGCCGTCAAGGCCGCGCAGACCGACGCACGGGTCGTGGTGCTGACGGGGGCGGGCAAGGCTTTCTGTTCCGGTCAGGATCTGGGCGACGGTGGCAATGCCGCCAATCTCGACCTCGAACGCACGCTGCGCGACGAATACGTGCCCATGCTCAAGGCCATCCGTGACAGCAGCATCCCGACCATCAGCGCGGTCAACGGGGCGGCTGCGGGGGCAGGGGCGAACCTCGCGCTTTGTGCTGACGTGGTGTTCGCATCCTACGAGGCCTATTTCGTGCAGGCCTTCACGCGGATCGGCCTGATCCCGGATGCTGGTGGCACATTTCTTTTGCCCCGTCAGGTCGGCATGGCCCGCGCCATGGGCGCCATGCTTTTCGCCGACAAGATCAGCGCGGTGCAGGCCGCCGACTGGGGGATGATCTATGAAGCGATCCCGGCCAGCGAGTTCGACCATCACTGGCGGACGCGGGCCGCGAAACTGGCGACTGGACCGACCCAGACCTACGGATATCTGAAAGAGGCGTTGAACGCATCGTCCAACAACACGATGGAAGAGCAGTTGGATGTCGAAGCGAAGCTGCAGGGCAAGTGTGGCCAGACCCGCGACTTCCGAGAAGGCGTCGTGGCGTTTCTCGAAAAGCGGACTCCGCGGTTCGAAGGACGATAGATCAGGTTAGGGGTCACGTCGGAAATAGACGGAATCGAACCATTCCCCGCCGATCAGAAAGGTGTTCGCGGCCTCGTGGGTTTTGTAGAATCCCAGTGCCCGCAAGACCTTGATGGACCCCGTGTTCCGCGGATCGACATCGGCGGTCAGGTGCCCAAGGCCATGGGCGAACAGATGGGGGATCAGGGTTTCCATCGCTTCGGGGACAAGTCCCTGACCCCAGTGATCCGGTGACAGCATGAACCCCACCTCGGGGTTGCGATAAAGCCCCGCGTTGCCGATCCACTGACCGTCACGTTCCAAAGCGAAATAAAGCGGGGCCTGGGCGAAATCCGCGATCTGCCTGTTCAAAAGAGCCTGTGTCACGGATGGGTCATCATGCGGCAAGGTCGACCAGTAGCGCATGGCGCGCGGGTCGCTGTAGGTCGCGAACATCGCGTCCAGATCGGTGGTGCGCGGCGCACGCAGGATCAGGCGGTCGGTGGTCAGCATGCGAAAAGGGCCGCGCGTGGCGGCCCCATTGTCTCAGCGATTTTCGATGTCGATGTAATTGCGCTCTGTTTCGCCCAGATAAAGCTGGCGGGGGCGACCGATCTTGAGTTGCGGATCGGACAGCTGCTCTTTCCACTGGGAAATCCAGCCCACCGTGCGCGACAGCGCGAAGATCGGCGTGAACATGGATGTGGGAAAGCCTATGGCTTCAAGGATGATGCCCGAATAGAAATCCACGTTCGGGAACAGCTTCTTGTCGGCAAAGTAAGGATCGGCAAGGGCCTGCTTCTCCAATTCCTTGGCGACCTGAAGTGTCGGGTTGTTCTCGACGCCCAGAAGTTCCAGAACCTCGTCCGCGCTTTCCTTCATCACCGTGGCACGGGGATCGAAGTTCTTGTAGACGCGGTGGCCGAACCCCATCAGCCGGAACGGATCGTCCTTGTCCTTGGCGCGAGCGATGTATTCTGGGATGCGGTCCACCGTTCCGATTTCGCGCAGCATTTCAAGGCAGGCCTGATTTGCGCCGCCGTGGGCCGGACCCCAAAGGCAGGCGATACCGGCGGCGACACAGGCAAAGGGGTTGGCCCCCGAAGAGGATGCCAGGCGCACGGTCGAGGTAGAGGCGTTCTGTTCGTGATCGGCGTGCAGCGTGAAAATGCGGTCCATATGATCGCCATGGGATGCGCGTCGCGGCGGAAACCGCGGAAAAAGTTCATCATCTGCTCGTGAAGCATCGTGTGGTGCGTCACGCGGAATTCGAAATCCTCGAGCTCGGCCGAGGTGGGCAGTTCGCCGTAAAGCAGTAGGTAGCAGACTTCGAGATAGTGCGATTTGCCGGCGAGCTGATCGATCGGATATCCGCGGTGCAAAAGCTCGCCCTTGTCACCGTCGATGAAGGTGATCGTGCTGTCGCAAGCGGCAGTCGAGGTGAAGCCGGGATCATAGGTGAAGACGCCGGCTTGTGCGTATAGCTTGCGGATGTCGACAACCTCTGGACCATTGGTCGGGGTATGGATCGGCAGCTCAAAGGATTTGCCATCAATCGTCAGCGTGGCACTTCTGGTTGTGTCGGACATGCGGTCTCCCCGGTTCCGGCGGGACGAAGTCGCGCCATTTTGTTTCTGTTCCGACACTTTGGGCGAACAATGTCACCACTTCGTGTCAGGTGGATGCATCTTTTATCCGGGCGATGGTTTCATCCCGTCCCAGGACAAGCATCATGTCGAAGACACTGGGAGAGACAGACCGACCCGCAAGCGCCGCACGCAGCGGTCCGGCAAGCTTGCCAAGTTTGGTGTCATGGGCCGCCGCAACGGCGGCCACGGTCTCTTCCAGCGTATTGCGATCCCAAGTAGCAGTTTGCAGGTGCGGCGTCAATTCGGTCAGTATGCCACGGGATACATCGGTCAACTGCGACGCGGCTTTCTCATCCGGAACAAGCGGCCGGTCTGCAAGAATAAAGTACGCCTTATCAATCAGTTCCGGTAGGGTCTTGGCGCGTTCCTTGAGGTGCGGCATGGACGCGAGCAGGCCGTCGCGCTGACCTTCGGTCAGGTCCAGTTGACCGGTCGCCTTCAGGTAATTCCGGATTTCTTGCAGCAGTGCAGCATCCTCTGCGGCGGCGATGTGTTGGCCGCAGATATTTTCCAGCTTCTTGAAGTCGAACCGGGCAGGAGATTTGCCGATTCCGGCAAGATCGAACCACTCCTGCGCCTGCGTGTCGGTAAAGAACTCGGCGTCGCCGTGGCTCCAGCCCAGCCGGGTCAGGTAGTTGCGCATGCCGGCGGCGGGATATCCCATCGCCTGGTATTCAGCGGCGCCGGTTGCGCCGTGGCGTTTCGACAGCTTCTTACCATCGGGGCCGAAGATCAGCGGGATATGCGCCAGCACCGGTTTCGTCCAGCCCATCGCTTCGTAGATCAGGTTCTGCCGAAAGGCGTTTGCCAGATGGTCGTCGCCCCGGATGACATGGGTGACGCCCATGTCGTGATCGTCCACGACGACGGCCAGCATGTAGACCGGGGTGCCGTCCGACCGCAGCAGGACCATGTCGTCCAGCTGGTCATTCGACCATGTCACCGCGCCTTGAACGGCGTCGTCGAGCGTCGTCGTGCCTTCACGCGGCGCCTTGAGCCGCACGACGAAGGGCGCATCGGGATGCTCGGCCTCGGGCACGTCGCGCCAAGGCGACCGGAACAGGGTCGAGGTCTTGGCCTCGCGCGCCTTTTCGCGGAAGGCTTCGATCTCTTCGGGGGTCGAGAAACACTTGTATGCGGTACCTTCGGCCAGCATCTGGTGCGCGACCTCGGCGTGACGCGCGGCGTTCGCGGCCTGACTGACCGGTTCGCCGTCCCAGTCGAGCCCCAGCCACGTCAGCCCGTCAAGGATGGCCTGCTGGTTCTCGTCCGTAGACCGTGCCTTGTCCGTGTCCTCGATTCGCAGCAGGAACTGGCCGCCGTTGGCACGGGCGAAGAGCCAGTTGAAAAGCGCCGTGCGTGCGCCTCCGATGTGAAGCGCACTCGCAGCGTGGATCACTCGTGCTCTGGGTGCCGGTCTGTCTGGGGGGCGGCATCGGATGGTACTTCAGCCTTGCCACAGAACCGGACACTTCCTTCTGGATCAGCCTTTGCCTTGCTGGTTTGGGGCTTTTCGTGATGTCGCGGCTTGTCCCGCTCAGCGCCGCCCCGCTTTGCATGGCGGCGGCGCTGGTGGTTGCAGGGATGGGGCTGGCCAAGGCGCATACCGAATGGCGCAGCGCCCCGCTTTTGGGGTTTCGCTACTACGGGCCGATCGAGGGGCAGGTCGTGGGCATCGACCGGTCGGCCAGCGACGCTGTCAGGCTGACGCTTGAAGCAGTCCGGCTGGACGGGGTGACACCCGCGCGCACGCCGTTGCGCGTTCGCGTATCGCTGCATGGCGATCAACCCCTGCCTGCGATCCTGCCCGGTGATCACGTCATGCTGACCGGCCATCTGTCGCCGCCCGCCGGTCCGGCAGAGCCCGGTGGTTTCGACTTTCAGCGCCATGCCTATTTTCTAGGCATCGGGGCGGTCGGTTACACCCGCACCCCGGTTCTGAGGTCCGCACCCCCTTCGGTGGACGGGCCGGGGCATTGGGTCTTCATCCAGCGCATGACCATGTCCGCTGCAATCCAACGGATACTTCCCGGTGAGACGGGGGCTTTCGCCGCTGCCATCCTGACGGGTGACAGGTCCGGCATGGGGCAGGGAACGCT
>JAIVHI010000278.1 GCA_020201155.1 Loktanella sp.
GCCATCGGGGTGGCGAAGACAACGCTGGCCATCTACAGCCAGGCATACCAGCTCTATATCCTGAGCTGCCTGAAAGACCCCCACAAGCTCTTTGACCTCGACCCGTCGTCGGAGATCCTGATCGTCTTCCAGTCGATCAACCGCAACCTCGCCCAGGACGTGGATTACAAACGCTTCCGCGACATGGTCGAGGGCAGCCCCTATTTCGAGCACGCCTTCCCGTTCGACCGCGGGCGCGAGAAGGAAATGCGGTTCCCGCGCAACTTCATCGTCAAGCCGGTCGCAGGCCATGACAGCGCGGCCATCGGCCAGAACGTGATCGGCGGGATCATCGACGAGGTCAACTTCATGGCCGTGGTCGAAAACTCCAAGCACAATGTCGATGGCACGGTCTACGACCAGGCGACGCAAAACTACAACGCCATCGCCCGCCGCCGGGAGAGCCGGTTCATGCAGCTCGGCACCCTGCCGGGCATGCTGTGTCTCGTCTCCTCGCGGAATTACCCCGGCCAGTTCACCGACAAGAAGGAAGAAGAAGCCAAGACCAACCCGCGCATCTATATCTACGACAAGCGGGTCTGGCCACCCAGGCGCTGCACCCGTTCATGCTCAACACCGACGCCATCGACGAGTGTTTCGGGCGCGTGCAATCCATTGCATCGCGCGACAGCGTGGATTTCGTCGAGACGCAGCTGAACCTCTACCCCAAGCGGATCCAGAACCCCGGAATGCAGCGGTTCGCGCATATCGACCTGTCGGTGTCGAAAGACAGCGCGGGCGTGGCGATGGGGCATGTGCCGCAATTCGTGAACATGCACCGGGGCGATCATGTCGAGAAGCTGCCGGTCATCCAGATGGATTTCACGCTCGAAGTGGTCCCGCCCAAGGGCGGCGAGATCGAGTTCGAGAACATTCGCCGCCTGATGTACGTGATCCGCGACAAGCTGGGGATCCCGCTCAAGTGGATCAGCTTTGACTCCTACCAGAGCCGGGACTCGATGCAGATCCTCGACAACCGGGGCTTCGTGGTGGGCTACCAGTCGATGGACGCCGACACCCACGCCTATGACATGACCAAGACCGCGTTCTACGACCGGCGCCTGTGGCTGCCCGAGCATCACAAGGCGCAGCACGAGTTCGTCACCCTCGAATTCGACCCCCAGAAGAACCGGATCGACCACCCGCCGCATTCCAGCAAGGACGTCAGTGACGCCATCGCCGGGGTGGTGATCGGGCTGACCATGCGCCGGGAAATCTGGTCGCGCCACGGCGTCTCGCCGCGTGAGATCCCGCAATCCATCATCGACCGCAAACCCACCTCTGCAAGGGCCGTCTCATGACCTTCAATTTCGACAGCGAAACCAACTACCACGCCTTCCTGGACCAGCTGGTCGATCTCGATATCGAGTTCATCGACCGGATCGAGAACCTCAGCGTGGACGTGCCGGTAGGCGACGCGGGGGAGCTTGAGGAGCTGGCCGAGGCGTGCGGCGGGTGGATGGTGGAATGACCCCGTTTTACCGCCCCGTGGTCGAGCGGGCCGTGCCCGCGCACATGATGATCCTGATGATGCACGAGGTCCGCCGCGCGGGCTTCGAGTTCCGCGCCGATGTGGGCGAGCAGCTCGAAGCGGCCGTCGCCTCGCCGATGATCGACCTCACCAAGGCGCAGGTGAAGACGGCCTGCCGGATGGTCGACGCGCACGCCCGCACCCTGCTCGACGTGATCAACCCCGACGATCCGGTGGAGGGGCTGTATTCCTGCGCCGCCTTCATGCTCAAGCTGGCCGAGGAAGGGCTGCAGGACCGCACCAACCAGGCGGTGCTCGTCGCGGCCCTGATCCTCGACGATCTGAGCAACGACAACGACGTGGACGGCGCCGAGGTGCCCTACGGCCTGCGCCTCGCGAGCTGGCGGAAGCGCGCGGACAACGCGCTCGTGCGGGCCAACCTGATGGGTCTCTATCTTCGGCTCTGCAATTGATTTCATCTTGTATCCCTCCGGTATAAGGGTAGGTTGAAGCTACACGCCGGACCAAGGAGGGAATGATGGCAACCACCAAACCGACACTGTTCTACCGCTTCAGCGCCAACCACTGCGACTGGAAGAACACCTGCGAGGCGACCAGCAAGAAACATCTCGGCGGCAAGGGCGCGGCCCTCGTGGCCATGTCGCAGGCGGGCATCCCGGTGCCCCCGGGCTTCACGCTCGGCACTGCGCTCTGTAACCAGTATCGCGGCATGAAGACCGACCCCGAGGCCGCGGCGGGCTTCCTCGACTCTATCGTGGACAATGCGTTCTACCATTACCACTGCCTCTCGGACCATATCGGGTATATCCCGCTGATCTCGGTGCGCTCCGGCGCGGCGATCTCCATGCCGGGCATGATGGACACGATCCTCAATGTCGGGCTGAGCGATCTGGACCTGCCGGAATGGACCGAGCGCATCGGCGAGCGGGCCGCGCTCGACAGCTACCGCCGCCTGATCCAGATGCTCGGGGCCACCGCCTTCGGCGTCCCGGCCGCCGAGTTCGAGGCCGAGCTGGCCAAGTGGAAGACCAAGGAGGCCGTGGCCACCGATGCCGAATTGAGCGTGCCGATCATGAAGGAGGTCCTCTCGGGCTTTCACGCGATCTTCGAGCACCATACCGGCCATTCGTTTCCGCAGGACGCCTGCAAGCAATTGCACGCCGCGATCAAGGCGGTGTTCGACAGCTGGGACAACCCGCGCGCGGTCCACTACCGCAAGATCAACGGCATCGACGACAACATGGGCACCGCGGTCACCGTGCAGGCCATGGTCTTCGGCAATACCGGCGATACCAGCGGCTCGGGCGTGCTGTTCACCCGCAACCCCTCGAACGGCCAGAACATGATCATGGGCGAATACCTCCCCAACGCGCAGGGCGAGGACGTGGTCGCGGGCACCCGCACCCCCTACGGTCTCGATCAGGTCTACAAGGACTTGTCGCCGGTCTGGGCCACCCAGCTGACCGAAATCTGCGACAAGCTGGAGGTGACCTACCGCGACATGGTCGATGTCGAGTTCACCGTGCAGGACAACACGCTCTATATCCTGCAGTCGCGGTCGGGCAAACGCTCGGCCCATGCGGCCTTCAAGATCGCGGTGGACCTGTTCGACCAGGGCGTGATCACCATGGAGGAGGTCCTGTCGCGGCTGACGGGCAACCAGTTCAAGACCGTCAACAACCCCGCCGTGGACCCGGAATTCGACATCAAGCCGCATCTGACGGGCCTTCCGGCCTGCCCGGGCCTCGTGACCGGCCGCCCGGTGTTCAGCACCGCCGAGGCGGTCAAGGCCACCGACCCGGTGATCCTCGTCACCCACGAGACCACCCCCGACGACATCGAGGGCATGAGCGCCGCCAGGGGCATCCTCACGCAGACCGGCGGGGCGACCAGCCACGCGGCGGTCGTGGCGCGGGCCATGGACAAGCCCTGCATCACCGGCTGCACCGGCCTCGATTTGAACCTACTGCAGAGCAAATCGGTCAAGGCGGCGCTGCACAGCATCACCATCGACGGGGCCACCGGCAATGTCTGGCTCGACACGGATGTCCCGGTGGTGGACGGGGCCTCCACACCGGAGGTCCTGCGGGTGGTGCATGAGTGCCTCAAGCGCAGCGATCTGCATGTCTCGGTCCCGGTGTTCGACGCGGATGCGCAGGCCGCGCGCCAGGTGATCCGGGCCTCGGAATGGTGGGGCCACAACCAGGTGCTCGACATGACCATCGAGGAGCTGAATGGGCTGGAGTCGCGCAAGGGGCTGGTGCTCGATCTGCGCTCACCCAACAGCTTCACCCCGGAGGTGGACCGGCAGGTCCTGTCGATGTTCGGCGACGGGTTCGGGGCCAAGATGCTCAAGGACAACGCCTTCCAGAAGCGCCTGATCAAGAGGCTGGTCGATTACAACAAGAGCCTGACCGGGCTGACCCTGATCCAGGACGGGCCGGGCGATCCGGCGCAGGCATCGCTTATGCCGATGTTTACAATGGTCGATGATGTTCCGGCGGCACCCGTCGAGTATGTCGTGTTTCAGGAGCTGGCCTGACCCCGCGGGGTCGTGGGCACCAACGCAAGGAGGCCGAAGATGGCACTGGTTCTATCTCTCCGCGAGGGGAACGACGTCTATATCGGCAACCGCCGGTTCTTCGTCAGCGAAATCGGGTCTGCCACCGATTTCTGGATCTACGAGGAGGGCAGCGAAACCGAGCTGCTGATCACCGAGATCGAGGCCATCGAGATCGTCCCCGGCGTGCTCGCCTCCTCGGGGGGCCGCATCCTGGGTGGCGCCACCCGCCTCGTGCTCGACGCGCCGCGCGACATCTGCATCCTGCGCGGCAACCTCAAACGCGCAAAGGCGAGGGCCGTGTGATGGGGGCGAGGATGTTCACCGTGAGCGACGCGGCTCTCGCGGAGGCCGAGGCCCTGCCGCTCTTTGGCGACACCAGGCGCAGGCTGGTCCGCATGGCGCGGCGCGCGGCCCCCGTCACCCACCCGGACGGCAATCGCCGGTTCCACGACTTCGTCCTGCGCATCGAGGACGGGGA
>JAIVHI010000012.1 GCA_020201155.1 Loktanella sp.
CGGTTGGTGTAGGTCACGAACCCCCGATCGAAGACCGCCGATGCACCTGCTATTTCCGTGATGGCAGCGGCGACGCCCCCTCCGGTGCAGCTTTCCGCAGTGGCGATCATCACGCCCGCGTCGGTCGCGGCGCGAACAAGGGCAGCGGCGCTCATACCAGAACCACGTGATAGAGCGCGGCAAGCGCGCCCACGCCGATGGCTGCAAAGACACCGGCGATGACATCATCCAGCATGACACCCATCGCGTCGTTGCGCCGGTCGGCCCAGCCGATGATCCAGGGCTTGGTGATGTCGAAAAGCCGGAACAAGACAAAGGCCGCGATCCATCCGGGCCAAAGCGCCAGGTAGCTCATGTCGTTGTTGGCCGCCCCGAAGGCGACCGGAAGCAGGGCGATCCATTGCCCCGCGACCTCGTCGATCACGATTTCGGACGGGTCATGGTCCGCTTGACCGCGTGTCTGCTGGACCGTCGCCCAATACCCTGCGCCAAAAGCGACGATCGACATGAAAAGAAGGCCGTAAGGGCCTGTAGTCCAAAGAATAACCAGCGCAACGGGCAGGGCGGCCAATGACCCCCAGGTGCCCGGTGCGGGTTTCAGGTAGCCCACGTAAAAGAATGTCGCGACCAGTTGGCTCATACTTTCACCAAGGTCGCGGTGGCAAGTGCTGCGATCCCTTCTTCCCGTCCGGTAAAGCCCAGCCGTTCCGACGTCGTGGCCTTCACGCTGATGCGGTCCGCTGCAAGGCCTATGATCTGCGCCAGACACGTCTTCATCGCGTCCTGATGTGGCCCGATCTTGGGCCGTTCGCAAATCAGCGTGCAATCGACATTGCCGATGGCGAACCCGCGTTCGCGGGCCAATTCGCAGGCGTGCCGCAAAAAGATGTGACTTTCCGCCCCTTTCCACTGTGGGTCCGATGGGGGGAAGTGCTGGCCGATGTCACCCGCGCCCAAGGCGCCGTAGATCGCATCGGTTATGGCATGCATGCCGACGTCCGCGTCCGAATGGCCGTTCAGCCCATGGCTGTGAGGCACCGAGACCCCGCAAAGCCGGACGTGATCGCCCGGCTCGAAGCGGTGAACGTCAAAGCCGTTGCCCAGTCGAATATCCATAAGTCTGGCCCTTCAATGCTTGGCTTCGGTTTAGGATGCGCCGCGCCTGCGTGCAATCGCCAAGCATGCGTCAGGTTGCCCGCTTAATTTATAGGCACACCTTTGGGGCCGCACATTTTTACAGCACTTTCGATTGAGAGTGACTGAAACTGCCGTTACACGAAGGGCTAATACGACTCGAAAGTCTCGAATGATCCCATGCCGTCACTGACCCTTGGCTCTGCCCAACTTACCCCGCCGGTTGCACTTGCGCCCATGGCGGGGATCACTGACCTGCCGTTCCGCCAGCTTGTGGCCTCTTTTGGCGTGGGCTGGGTCGTGAGCGAAATGGTCGCCAGTCAAGAGATGGTGCAGGCCCGCCCCGGGACGCGTGAAAAGGCGGAACTGGGCATGGATCAGCGTGCCACGGCCGTGCAGCTTGCCGGTCGGGATGCCTACTGGATGGGCGAAGCGGCACGTCTGGTCGCCGATCAGGGCGCGGCCTTCATCGACATCAACATGGGGTGCCCGGCCAAGCAGGTGACGGGCGGACAGTCCGGCTCGGCCCTGATGCGGACGCCCGATCATGCACTGCGCCTGATCGGCGCCGGGCAGAAAAGGCCGGTGTGGCGCTGGTCACGATCCACGGGCGCACGCGGTGTCAGTTTTACAAGGGACAGGCCGACTGGGCCGCGATCCGCCGCGTCAAGGACGCCGTGTCGATCCCCGTCATCGCGAATGGCGACATAATCGATCATTCAACCGCCCGCAAGGCACTGGACGCCTCGGGCGCCGATGGGGTGATGGTCGGTCGCGGTGCGCAGGGGCGACCCTGGCAACTGGCGCAGATCGCCCACGCCCTCTACGGCACGCCTGCACCCGTCATTCCGGCGGGGCATGATCTGGCGGAGCTGGTGGCCACGCATTATGAAAGCATGCTGTCCTTCTATGGCACGTGCATCGGCGCCCGCGTCGCGCGCAAGCACCTTGGCTGGTACATGGACAATGCCGGCACGCCAGCTGTCCTGCGCCGTCACATCCTGACCGCGCAAGCCCCGGCCCATGTTCTGTCAGCCCTGCCTGACGCGCTGTCAGACTATCGTCAGGACGCGGCATGATCGACGATGGGATGATCTGGTCGGCGCTACCTGTCCCTGCCTTGCTGATCGACGGGGACGGTATCATCCTGCGCTCAAACCCCGCATCCGAGAGTTTCCTGAACATGTCGGCGCGGTCGCTGGAGGGCTCGCCGGTCTGGGACAGGGTGATGATCGACGCGCCGCTCGAAGACGCCTTCGACCGGGTGCGGATCGCGAGTGCCGCACTTTTCATCAATGATGTCGATGTCGGATCGGGCAGCGCCGTGCCGCAGCACTGCAACGTCCAGATCGCCCCGCTCGAACGGGGCGGTGACGCGATCATCATGCTGATCTCGCCCCGCGAGATGGCGCACCGGATGACCAAGAACTCGCTTTCGGAAAAAGCGGCACGGTCGGCCATCGGCATGGCGGAAATGCTGGCCCATGAAATCAAGAATCCGCTTGCCGGTATCACTGGTGCGGCGCAGCTTTTGTCCATGAGCCTCGACAAGGAGGATCAGGAAATGACGGACCTGATCGTCGAGGAAAGCCGCCGGATCGTGAAACTGCTCGAACAGGTTGAACAGTTCGGCAATCTGCGCGCCCCCGAACGCAAGCCCGTGAATATCCACGACGTGCTTGACCGGGCCAAGCAATCCGCTTCTGTCGGCTTCGGGGCGCATATGATGTTCCTTGACGACTACGACCCATCCCTGCCTCCGGCTCTGGCGGATGCGGATCAGTTGCAGCAGGTCTTTCTGAACCTTCTCAAGAATGCATCGGAAGCCGGGACATCCGGCGGCACCATCACACTGCGCAGCTTCTATGACCCGGCCTTGCGGGTGCGGCAACGCGAAGGCCCGCCCGCGCGGCTGCCGCTTCAGATCGAGGTGATCGACGACGGCCCCGGCCTGCCGGCCGAGATCGCGGACAGCGTGTTCGAGCCTTTCGTCTCGGGCCGTGAAAACGGCACCGGGCTGGGCCTCGCGCTGGTCAGCAAGTTGATACACGACGGTGGCGGCTGGATCTCGGTCGTCAGCGTTCCGGGGCGCACGGTATTTCGCCTGTCGCTGCCCCAGGCCCAACCCGAACTGGAGAATGACTGATGGATGGAACCATCTTGGTTGCGGATGACGACCGGACGATACGCACGGTTCTGACGCAGGCCCTGACGCGAGCGGGGTGCAAGGTTCATGCCACGTCCAGCCTTGTGACACTCATGCGGTGGGTCGACGAGGGGAAGGGCGATCTGGTCATTTCGGACGTGATCATGCCCGACGGAAACGGCTTGGAGCAGCTGCCGAAGATCTCTGAGGCGCGCCCCGGACTGCCTGTGATCATCATCTCGGCACAGAACACGATCATGACCGCGATCCAGGCCACCGAGGCCGAAGCCTACGATTATCTGCCCAAACCCTTCGATCTGCCCGACCTGATGAAGCGCGCCTCGCGGGCCTTGGAGGTCAAACGCAGGCTGCCCCGCAAAGGGGCGCCCGAAACGGAGGATAATGGAACGAACGATCTGCCCCTGATCGGGCGCACGCCGGCGATGCAGGGGCTTTACCGCCTGATCGCCCGCGTCATCAACGCAAACCTGCCGGTGCTGATCGTCGGTGAAAGCGGGACCGGAAAGTCGCTGATCGGCCGCGCAGTCCATGATTTCTCGGACCGCCGGAACCTGCCCTTTGTCACCGTTTCGGGCAGCGATCTGGACGGGCACGACGGCCCCTCGACGGTGCTGGCCCGCGCCAAGGGTGGCACGATCATCTTTGACGAAATTGCCGATTTCGACGAGGCCGCACAGGCCAAGACGGTGCGGATGCTGGATAATCTGGGGTCCAATCCGCCCCGGATCATGGCGACCAGCAAGGCGGACCTGACAGAGATGATCGAGGCCGGTAACTTCCGCGACGATCTTTATTATCGTCTTGGCGGGGTCACTCTGAACGTTCCCGGACTGCGCGAACGCGTCGATGACATCCCCTTGCTCGCGGAACACTTCCTTGCCCGCGCGGCACAGGACGGTCATCCCGAACGCAGGCTGAAAGAGGACGCGATGGACCTCGTGCGCGTCTATTCGTGGCCCGGCAACGTGCGGCAATTGCAAAACGCGATTCGTCGCCTTGTGCATACCGCTGCCGAGGATGAAGTGACCCGGTCCGAAGTCGAGCTTGTGCTGGGCAATCAACCCGCGTCGGAACCGATCCAGTCGGGCGGGCAGGGCGACCGGCTGTCCAACTCGGTTGCCCGGCATCTGCAACGCTACTTCGATCTGCACGGCGGCCAACTTCCCCCGCCCGGACTCTACGCCCGGATCTTGCGCGAGGTTGAAGCGCCTTTGATCGAAATCGCGCTTGATGCGACCGGGGGAAATCAGGCCAAATGCGCCGACCTGCTCGGGATCAACCGAAATACCCTTCGGAAAAAGATCACCGACCTCGATATTCGCGTGACACGCCGCCGCAAACTGATGTAAAACCGCAACATAACAGTGACCCCGGGGGCGCAGCCTTCGGTAAGGATCACATAAAGCGGCGGTATAGGGGCCAAAGGCCCCGTCAGGTGGAAGCGGGCATGCGCGTGCAGCGATCCCTCTTGGGTGTGGATTTGCGGGTTATCAGCCGCTGGCGTCGGTCGCGCCGGCTGCAGAACGCGATGACGCTCGGGCTTGTCCTGCTGGGACCGATACTGACCGCCGCGACCTTCGTTGTCCTTGGCGGACCGCTGGAACAGGCGGGGTCCAGCAACCTCTTGCGGGTCGTCCTGCTGCTGGACCTTGTCTATATCATCATCGTGGCCGCCCTCGTGTTGGGGCGCGTGACGCGGATGATGGTGGCCCGGCGTAACCGGTCAGCCGGTTCGCAACTTCACGTACGGCTGACCTCGATCTTCGTGCTTCTGGCACTCATTCCGACGGTTCTGGTCGCCGTCTTTGCCGTCCTCTCCATCAACCTTGGCTTTGAAGGCTGGTTTTCCGAGCGTGTTCAAACAGTTCTGGGCACATCCTTACGCACGGCCGAAGCCTACGAAAGCGAAGAACAGCGCGAGGTTCTGCGCGACGGGCAGGCGTTGGCCGCTTACCTGAACACGGAACGGCAGACGAATTTCTTCATGAACGACGGTGACGTACGCCAATCGATCCAAGCCGTGCAGAACCAGATCGACCGCGGCCTGACCGAGGTTTTCTTCATCGACAGTGCAGGCGAAATCAAGACACGCGGGGCGCGGTCCTACGACTTCAACTACGAACGCCCCACGCGCGCCCAATTCACCGAAGCCCTGGAGACGGGCGTCACACTGATAGAGGATGGGGCCAACAACGAGTTTCGGGCTTTGATCCCGCTCGAGACATTTCCGGACCGGTTCTTGCTGGTCACACGGTCCGTTGACGGTGAAATCCTGTCACTGCTGGACGAAACAAAGCAGACGGTGGCCCTTTACGAACAGCTCGAAAAGGATCGCGGCAGGCTGCTGTTCGGCTTCGGTGCGATCTACCTTGGCTTCGCCGTCATTCTGATCCTTGCCGCCACATGGTTGGGCCTGTGGTTTGCCGAACGGCTGTCCCGCCCCATCGGTCGCTTGGTCGGCGCGTCCCAAAGGGTCGGCACGGGCGATCTGGACGTGCAGGTTCTGGAAGACGACGGTGAAGATGAGATCGGTCAATTAGGTCGTAATTTCAATCAGATGACGACACAGCTTAAAGCGCAGCGCGAAGCCTTGCTGAACAGCAATCGCCAGTCCGAACGCCGTCGCCGCCTGTTCGATTCCGTGCTCAGCTCTGTCACGTCCGGCGTTGTCGGTCTGGATGAGGAAGGGCGCGTCACCTTCGTCAATCCTTCGGCCAAGCGCCTGTTGGAGGTGGACGAAACCCAATCGGCGCAGGCCTTGGCAGTCGCCGTGCCCGAATTCGGAGTGCTGTTCGACAAGCTGGTCCGCGAGGGACGGCCCTTTGTGCAGGAACAGGTCAATCTGGCCCGTATGGGACAGCAGGAAAGCCTGCTGGTCAGGATGGCTCCGCGGCGAACGGTGAACGGGGACATCGAAGGCTATGTCGTTGCTTTCGATGACGTCACCGATCTTGTCAGCGCGCAGCGCATGGCCGCTTGGGGCGACGTGGCGCGGCGGATCGCGCATGAAATCAAGAACCCGCTGACGCCCATCCGACTGTCGGCCGAGCGGATCGCACGCAAGTTCGGCGCCGAAGTCGAAGACAGCGAAAAGCTGGCGCAGATGACCGATGTCATCGTGCGCCAGACCGAAGACCTGCGGCGCATCGTCGACGAATTCTCCAAGTTCGCACGCATGCCGGAACCGGAATTGCAGACGCACGATCTGGTGGCACTGGTCCGCGATGCCGTGACCCTGCAAGAGGCTGGGCAGCCGGATGTGAAGATGGTGTTCGATCTGCCGCAAGGGCCGGTCATGGCGGATATCGACAGCACGATGATCAGTCAGGCCCTGACCAACTTGATCAAGAATGCCGGTGAAGCCATTGAAACACTGAAAGAAGAAACCGGCGACCTCATCGTGGAACCCGAAATCCGCGTCACGATGACAGAATCTGAACACAGGGCGCGGATCGTGATCGAAGACAACGGTATCGGCCTGCCAGAGGACCGCGCCCGCCTTTTCGAACCCTACGTGACCACCCGCGACAAGGGGACGGGGCTGGGGCTTCCGATCGTCAAGAAGATCATCGAGGAACACGGCGGCCAGCTGACGCTGGTGGACGCCGACATATTCGAAGGACAGGACCGTTGTGGTGCTGCCGCCATCGTTGAATTGCCGATTGCACCTGATGTGCACGCGGCCAAGAAAATACCTGCTTAGGGGGACATATGGGCGATATTCTGATTACCGACGACGAACGCGATATCCGCGAACTGATCGGCGACATTCTGGAGGATGAGGGGTTCACGACCCGGCTTGCCGCAAATTCGGACCAGTGCATGAAGGAAATCGCGACCAGTCCGCCTGCGCTGATGATCCTCGATATCTGGCTGAAAGACAGCAACATGGACGGGATCGACATACTCAAGTCGGTCAAACGCGATCATCCCGACATTCCCATCGTCATCATATCGGGACACGGCAACATTGAAATCGCCGTCGCGGCGATCAAGCAGGGCGCTTACGACTTTATCGAAAAACCCTTCAATATCGACCAGTTGATGGTCGTCATTCGGCGCGCGATGGAAACCAGTCGTTTGCGCCGCGAAAATATCGAACTCAAGCGCGGCGAGACGACGGCAACCGAGATGCTGGGGGAAAGCGCCGCCTTTCGTGCATTGAAAAGCCAGCTCGACAAGGTGACAAAATCCAATGGGCGCGTGATGCTGACCGGGCCTGCCGGTGCGGGCAAGGAGATCGCGGCGCGCTATATTCACGCCAATTCGACCCGGTCGTCTTCGCCCTTCATCACCGTGTCCTCTGCAAGCGTAGAGCCCGAGCGGATGGAAGAGGTGCTGTTCGGGCGTCAGACATCGTCCGGCGTGGAAAAGGGCCTTCTGGAAGAGGCGAACGGCGGGGTCATCTATTTTGACGAAATCGCCGATATGCCGATGGGGACGCAGTCCAAGATCCTGCGGGTTCTGGTCGATCAGACCTTTCACCGCGTCGGCGGGAACGACAAGGTGCAGGTCGATCTGCGCGTCGTGTCTTCGACCAACCGCAACCTGCCCGGCGAGATCGAGGCAGGCACCTTCCGCGAAGAACTGTTCCACCGGCTGAACGTGGTGCCGATCCACGTCCCCAGCCTTGAGGAACGGCGCGAGGATATCCCGCTGCTGGCAGAATACTTCGTGGGATTCTTCAATCGAACGCAGGGTTTGCCGATGCGTACGCTGGCCGACGATGCGCGCGCGCTTTTGCAGACGATGATTTGGCCCGGCAATGTCCGCCAGCTCAAGAACGTCGTGGAACGTGTTCTGATTCTTGGAGATTCCTCGAACGAGATCACAGCAAAAGAGCTGCCCAATGCAGGCGATGCCAGTGCAGACGAAAGCCGGATCGTCCTGTCGGGCGGGCTTGCGACCTTACCGCTGCGCGAGGCCCGCGAATTGTTCGAGCGTGAATACCTGCTGACGCAGATCAACCGCTTCGGCGGAAACATCAGCCGTACGGCGTCCTTCGTGGGCATGGAACGGTCGGCCCTTCACCGCAAGCTCAAGTCCCTCGGTGTATCGACGACCAACAAGGCCGGCGCGCGCATCGCGCACATCGAAAGCAGTGCCTGAATTGACGGGACATGCGGCGCGTGTCACCTGTGTTTCTCAATGCAGGAGTAGCATGCGATGAAGGTCATCATCTGCGGCGCGGGTCAGGTCGGTTGGCAGATCGCGCGGCACCTGTCGGGCGAGCAAAACGACGTGACCGTCGTGGACAACAATCCCGAACTTGTGCGCCGCGCGACCGATACGCTGGACGTGCAGGGGATCAGCGGGTTTGCCAGCTATCCAGATGTGCTTGACCGTGCGGGCGCACGCGACGCGGACATGATCATCGCAGCGACCCATTCGGACGAGGTCAACATGGTCACCTGTCAGGTGGCCCATTCGGTCTTTGCGATCCAGCGCAAGATCGCGCGTCTGCGGGCCCAAAGCTACATGGACGCGATCTATTCCGATCTTTACCGGCGCGATCACCTTCCGATCGACGTGGTCATCAGCCCGGAGCGTGAGGTGGCGGATGCCGCCTTGCAGCGTCTTGCGGCGCCCGCGGCCTTCGACGTGGAAAGCTTTCTTGAGGGAAAAGCACAGCTTCTGGGGATCACGATCGACGAAAACTGTCCGGTCATCAATACGCCCCTGCGGCAACTGACCGACCTTTTCTCGACCCTGAAGGCGATCGTCGTAGGCGTGCGACGATCCGGGCAGTTGTTCGTACCCGCGGCAGGCGACCAGCTTTTCGTCGGGGACGACGCCTATATCTTCACCGATACCCGCGACCTCGACCGGACGCTCGAGATCTTCGGCAAGACCCATAAAAAGCAAGAGCGGATCGTCATCATCGGGGGCGGAAACGTGGGCCTTGGCGTCGCCCGCGTGCTGGAATCGCGCACCGAACGGTTGCGCGTGAAAGTCATCGAACAGAACCGCACCCGCGCGGAACAGGCGGCGGACGTGCTGGACAGGACAATCGTGCTGAACGGGGACGGGCTGGATACGGCCATCCTGCAGGAAGCCGGAATCTCCAGCGCCGACGCTGTTCTTGCGGTGACGGACGACGACAAGACGAACCTGCTGGCCTCGGTCCGAGCGAAAGAGCTTGGGTGCAAGATGGCGATCACGCTGATCAACGATCCCACGCTGGTGCCACTGATGGGTCCCTTGGATATCGACGCCTACATCAACCCGCGGTCCACGACCGTCAGTTCGATCCTGCGCCATATCCGCCACGGACGTGTGCGCGGTGTGTATTCGATCGGGGACGCCGAGGCGGAAATGATCGAAGCGCAGGTGCTGGGCACATCGTCGATCGCCGGCCGGACGATCAAGGAAATCGACTTTCCCGAAGGGACCATCGTGGGCGGGCTTCTCAAGGGTGGAAAACCCGTCCGGCCAACCGGTGACACCCGCATCGAAGAGGGCGACGTGATCGCCATTTTCGCCATGACCGGCGATGTTCCGGAGGTAGAGCAACTGCTTCAGGTCACGCTCGAATACTTCTGATGCTGCACCAGATCGCCCGCCTGCCTTTCTTCGTCCTGCTGATGGCGATCGGTGCATCGGCGATGCTGGTGCCGTCTTTTCACGGCTGGGTGCTTGGCGACTTCGTCGCGATGCGCGTGTTCTTCTACGGCTTTCTGCTGTTCAGCTTTCTGACCGTCATGGTGGGGCTGGCGACTTTGGGCTACGATCCCGCCAGCGTGACGCGCAGCCAGCTTTTCGCATTGTTCGCAGCTTTCGCGGGACTGCCATTGATGCTGGCCGTGCCATTCTACGAAGCCGCGGGCAACACGACCTTTCTGAACGCCTGGTTCGAAATGGTGTCGTCGCTGACGACCACGGGGGCCACCGTCTACGACAACGCCGGACGTTTGACGCCGTCGCTGCATTTGTGGCGCGCAACGGTCGGCTGGCTTGGCGGGCTTTTGATGTGGATCGTCGCGGTTGCGATCTTTGCGCCCATGAACCTTGGCGGCTTCGAGGTGCAGGCCGAAGGCGGCGTGGGCGGGGCCAGCACGCGGTTCCAGCACATTTCGCGCGCCGCCGATCCATCCGAGCGCCTGTCGCGTTTCGCGGTCCAGCTTTTCCCGATCTATGCCGGCCTGACGTTCCTGCTGTGGATCGGCCTCGTGATCATGGGAGAGGTGCCCTATGTGGCGCTGTGTCATGCGATGGCCGTTCTTTCGACCTCTGGCATTTCGCCGATCAACGGGCTTTACTACTCGGTTTCCGGCTTCTGGGGCGAGCTGCTGATCTTCGCCTTCTTCGTCTTTGCGATCTCGCGGATCACCTTTGCGCCCAAACGCTATGTGTCGCGCCGCAAGACCCTGCGCGACGACCCTGAACTGCAGCTTGCGGTTGTCTTGATTGTTTGCACGACACTGGCCCTGTTTCTGTTGCACTTCGTGGGATCGTTCGAAGCCGCGACCCAGACGACATGGACCAATGTTTTCGCGTCGATCTGGGGCGCGCTTTTCACCGTGACCTCTTTTCTGACGACGACGGGCTTCGAGTCGCACTATTGGGACGGGGCGGCGGAATGGTCCAACCTTCAGACGCCGGGGCTGTTTTTGTTGGGTCTTGCCCTTATCGGAGGCGGTGTTGCGACGACGGCAGGCGGGGTCAAACTGTTGCGGATTTACGCGCTTTTCCGGCATAGCGAGCGCGAGTTGGGGCGGCTGCTGCACCCGTCATCGGTTGCGGGGGGCGGACGCGTCGCGCGGCGGATCAGGCGGCAGGGCGCCTATATCAGCTGGATCTTCTTCATGCTCTTTGCGCTTTCGATTGCGGCTGTGATGCTGCTGCTGTCGCTGACCGGCGTGCAGTTCGAAACCGCCATGGTCATGTCGGTCGCGGCCCTGTCCACGACCGGCCCACTTGCCCAGCTCGCCACCGAAAATCCGATCAGCTACGCGGGTATTCCCGACGCTGCCAAGATGGTTCTGGCGGCGGCGATGGTATTGGGGCGGCTGGAAACGCTGGCAATCATCGCGCTGTTCAATCCGGAAGTGTGGCGACAATGACACCCTCTTAAAAGGGGGCTGGAAACCCACTCGGCGCTTCGACATACTGCGAACGAATTTGGGGGGCCGGTCCTGGCCAATGAACAATAAGAAACGCCAAAGGGGATCGCCATGGCATCCGACAAAGCCAATCTTCAAGACGCCTTTCTCAACCATGTCCGCAAGGCCAAGGTGCCGGTTACGATCTTTCTCGTGAACGGTGTCAAACTGCAGGGCGTCATCACGTGGTTCGACAGTTTCTGCGTTCTTCTGCGCCGCGACGGTCAAAGCCAGCTTGTCTACAAGTCGGCGATTTCGACCATCATGCCAAGCCAGCCCATCAGCCTGTACGAAGGCGAGGAATAATTGCTTGAACACGACAAGCCCGTAACCCGGGCTTGGGTGCTGCACCCGGACATCAAATCAGACCAGAACCGTCGCGATGCGACGCAAGGGCTGGCCGAAGGCGTGGCCCTTGCCGCGGCCTTGCCCGATCTGGAAGTGGTCGGATCGGAAGTCGTGCGACTGCCGCGGCTGCACCCCGGCATGCTGTTCGGGTCCGGCAAGATCGAAGAGCTGAAGCAGCGGATGCAGGCCAGTGAGGTCGAACTTGTCCTGATCGATGGCCCAGTGAGCCCTGTGCAGCAGCGCAATCTGGAAAAGGCGTGGAAGGTCAAGATTCTCGACCGGACCGGCCTGATCCTCGAAATCTTCAGCGACCGCGCGCGCACATCAGAAGGTGTTTTGCAGGTCGAAATGGCGGCTTTGTCCTATCAGCGGACACGGCTCGTGCGGGCCTGGACCCACCTTGAGCGCCAGCGCGGTGGTCTTGGGTTCGTCGGCGGCCCCGGCGAGACGCAGATCGAAGCGGACCGGCGCGCGATCGACGAACAGTTGAACCGGCTGCGCAAACAGCTCGACAAGGTGGCCAAGACCCGCGAGTTGCACCGCTCCAGCAGGGCCAAGGTGCCGTTTCCGATCGTGGCGCTGGTTGGATACACCAACGCCGGCAAATCGACGCTGTTCAACCGCCTGACGGGGGCCGAGGTCTTCGCCAAGGACATGCTGTTCGCCACGCTCGATCCCACCATGCGGCGGATCGAGATCGAACAGGGCGACGAGGTGATCCTGTCCGATACCGTGGGTTTCATCAGCGACCTGCCGACGGAACTGGTCGCCGCCTTCCGCGCCACGCTGGAAGAGGTGCTGGATGCCGATCTGATCGTGCATGTGCGCGATATCAGCCATCCGCAGACCGAAGAGCAGGCGGACGACGTTCATGCGATCCTGCAAGCGCTGGGTGTGGCTGACGAAGCGCCGATGATCGAGGTTTGGAACAAGATCGACCTGCTGGACGACGATGCACGCAGCGGTTTGACCGCGCAGGCCGAGCGGGCCGAGGCTGTCTTTGCCGTCTCTGCCATCACCGGCGAAGGCGTGCCCGAATTGATGCAGGCGGTCGCACGGACGGTGCGGGAAGCCACGTTCGACGAGGTGCTGACGCTTGGCTTCGCCGAAGGGCGCGCACGCGCCTGGTTGTTCGAAACCGGCGTTGTGACCGATGAACGGGCAACGGAAAATGGCAATGAGCTGCAATTGACATGGAGTGCGCGTCAGAAAGCCCAGTTCGAAAAGCTTCGGAATGGCGCCGACGACTAGGAACTAGCCCGCGCGGCGTCGCGGCGGAACGGGATCGGTCGGGACAAGCGTCTCAAAATGGTGTTCCCAATGCATCATGCGCGCGCGACCCGCGCTTTTTGCAAGGTAAAGCGCCTCGTCAGCCCTGTGCATGAAGGCCGAGACCCGTTCCCCGGATCGGCTTTGAGCGGCCCCGATGGACAGGGTGATCGTCAGGTTTTCAGGGCCTTCATCGACGCCAAGCACAATCGGCTTCAACAGCCTGCCTGCAATGATGTCCACTTCGCGTTCGGTGGACCTGCCAAGGAACATCGCGAACTCCTCGCCTCCGATGCGTCCAAGATTGTCCTTGCCGCGGCAGCTTGAATTCAACTGTTCTGCAATCGTCTTGAGTGCGGCATCGCCAGCGGCATGGCCGTAGGTGTCGTTGATGGTCTTGAAGTGATCGGCATCGATGATCAGCAGATATCCGCCCTCGCCAGAACCAAGCCGGTCGCGCAGGGTTTCCAGAAAGAAGCGTCGGTTCGGCAACCCCGTCAGCGCGTCGGTTCGGGCCTGTTCCCGCAGTGCGGTGCGCAGTTGCTCCATCTTGCTGAATACAAAGAGCGAGGCCGCCACGAAAGGGCCACCCGACGCCAGGGTGACGACCAGCCGCGCCCAGTGAGCCATATGCAATTGTCCGGCCAGCCCGAATTCCATGCCAAGCGAAATCAGATGGATGGTCGCCATGTAGGCCGCGAATTTGATGAACCCGTCCACGCTGCTTTTCGGCGCCAGGAATCTGCTTAGGCGCAGCAAGTAGGGGGAACGCTGGGTCATTGGCGGGAAAAGTAGGTCGGCGACGTTAAAGGAAGGTTAAATACCGGGCTCATCTACTGGCTGTTTCCGGCGTCAGAACAATCGTGCCCAACTGCGCTGCGCGGGCCAGAGCCGGATCGAGAGACATGGGAATGTATTCGCCCCGTCGCCATAGTTCGCCCAGATCTTCGTAGTGTCGTGACAGCGGGTGCCCCGATTGGCCCGTTGCGGTGATGAAGACGCTGCTGTCGGGGTCGGCAAAATCGTAGACCCCACGGTAGCCTGCCGCATGGACGTTCTGGAACGGGTTGCGCCCCACGCCGCTGGTGCGTCCGCGTTCCAGCGTATTGTCGCCGCCGCTGGTGCTTTGGCGGATGTTCACGAACCAATTCAGCACCGGCACCTCGCCCAGGACCTGATGGTCGTGCGTCGCCTGATGCGCATCCCCCCAGCGCAGGCTTGCAATGGTGGTTCCATAGGTCTCGTTGATCCAGATCAGCGCGTCGTCCAAGGCCTGACGGCTGATGTCCGTGCAGGTTTCGACCTGCGCCGATTGCAGCACGTCGCACCAGGCCGATGCGCCGTCCACGTCACGGAAGACCCGTTCGATGAACACCGGATCGGGGTGGGTGAACTCGGCGGTCAGGGGGCCGAGTTCGTCGCGGGTCAGCCTGTCCTGCAATGCCCGCAGCCACGCCGCGTAGATCAGCGGCTCTGGCAGGTGTTCGTTCATCTCGCCATTCCACGCGGCCAGAAGCTCCAGCGCCTGTTGACGGCGGCGTTCGGGCGTGTCGTCGGGTGACGGGTCGCCAGTGTACCAAAGGTCGGCACCGATCAGAGGCAAAAGCGCGCGGGCCGTGAAGCTGACCGTGTCAAGCTGCGCCTCGACGAAACTGCCCAACGTATGCACTTCGCGCGCTTGCATGAGCCCGCGCCAGCGGTTGATGCGCTGCGTGTCGCCCCAGGTGAAGCTGACATGCTCGGGAAACGGGCGGTCGATCATCTTGTTGTTGGTATTGCCGAGGATGCCGCCTTCAGGCTCCAGAAACTCCGGGTTGGTGTCGTAGGGCAGGATCCCTTGCCAGCGGTTCTCGACCCGCCATCCGGGCGCGGGCAGACGCCCCTGGCTTTGGTGGTCGGGATCGCGCGCCGGCATGGCGCCGATGGTCTTCATCGCGATACGGTTGCGGTCTGCGAGGATCAGGTTCTGGCTGGGGGCAATGAATCCTTCGCCCGCGGCGATGCCGTCCTCGATGGTCCGGGCGCGCATCAGCGCCATGGCGGAAGACAGCGACGTGTCCTCTCGGCTCAGGGCGGTCCAGCCAAGTGTCGCCACATGACCTTCGGGCAGCACGTGGCGCAGATCGAACATGTCCCGCGACAGGACGGGGCCATTCTCGCTCCAGCGCAGCTTGATCGTCTCGGAGCCGCTGTCCTTGACGGTGATGATGCTGTCGCGTGACCGGAAAGTCGCCCAGCCGTCCGGCGTGCGGTACTGCGTCGAATCCTCGGGGTTCAGTTCTTCCAGAAAAATGTCCTGATCGTCGAGGTTGCTTGACGTGATACCCCATCCCAGATCGACGCTGCGCCCGGTCAGGATCACCGGCACCCCCGGGATCGTGCCGCCGATGACGCCACCGGTATCGGTCGGCGCATCGGGAAAAAGTGCTGCAAACTCGGGCAGGGCGGCCACACCGGTGCCCGGATCTTCGGGCAGGATGTCATGTAGCCGCTCATCGGGGATGGCGGGTTCGGATCCGATGCGCAGCGACACGCGGGCGCGCAGCACTTCCTGCTCGACATGGCTGGTCAATTGCAGCGCCATGACCTTGAGGATGGCAAGGCTGTCTGCAGGCTGCCACGGCGCGATGGATTGGTTGAAAAGCCACATCTCCGGCGCGCCACGTCCGCGCGCGCCTTCGTTCACCTTGCCAAGCCAAGCGTTCACCCCGGCTGAATAGGCATCAAGGGCCGCCTTGGTCGCATCGTCCTGCGCCGCCACCGAGGCGATGGCCGTGTTGTAAAGGTCAAGCCGGCGCAGCAGCCGGTCGGTGGGCAGCGTGCGCGGCCCGAACAGCTCTGACAGGCGGCCCTGCGCGGTGCGGCGCAGCATGGTCATCTGCCACATGCGGTCCTGCGCATGGGCATAGCCCAGCCCGAAGAACACGTCTTCGTCCGTGTCTCCGAAGATATGCGGCACCGCTGCATTGTCGCGGACGATTTCCACCGGGGCCGAAAGACCGGCCACCGTCTCGTCCGCATCGTAGTCCACGAGCGACCGCGAGGCAAAATAGTAGGAAAGGGCGAAGGCCGCGACGATCAGCACGAAAAGGGCCGAGGCGATACGAAGCAACCAACGAAAAACAAGCGCCATGACGGGACCTTTGGGATTTCCGGTTGGTCCTCTTTAGCGAATGGCGCAGGGTGTTCAAAGGGGCACGGGTCAATTGACCGTCACGACATCAAGAGGACGATATGGGCAGCACAGTGGTCTTGCACGCAATCGAAACAGGCGCAGAAGAGGTCGCGTTTTATACCGATGACCTGATCGAGGCGCCGAACTGGTCGCCCTGCGGCAAATTCCTCGTGATAAATGGCGGCGGGCGGCTTTTTCGGCTGGATCTGGCCCGACCGGACCGCTTGCATCCCATTGCCACCGCAGGGCTCAACGCGCTGAACAACGATCACGGCATATCGCCTGACGGCAGTCGGCTGGTGGTCAGCGACAGCCCGGGGCGCGGCACCTCGATCATCTACACGCTGCCCATTGACGGCGGCGAACCACAGCGCATCACGCCCAACACACCGTCATGGTGGCACGGATGGTCCCCCGACGGGGCCACGCTGGCCTATACGGCGCGACGGGGCGACACGTTCAATATCTTCACGATTCCTGTCGCAGGCGGGAACGAAACGCAGGTGACCTTTGGCGGCGGGCACAAGGACGGCCCGGACTATTCCCCCGACGGTGCGTGGATCTGGTACAATTCGGCCCATCACGGCGAAACACCGGACCTGTTTCGCGTCCCCGCCGCGGGGGGCACGCCAGAGCGCATGACGGCGGACGACCGGGTGAACTGGTTCCCGCATCCATCCCCCGATGGCCGACACGTCGTCTATCTGTCCTACGGCCCCGACGTAGAGGGGCACCCTGCCGACAAGCCCGTCGAATTGCGGTGCATCGCGCCTGACGGGTCCGGCAAACGCACGCTGGCGGCCTTCAATGGCGGGCAGGGCACCATCAACGTGCCCAGCTGGTCGCCCGACAGTGCCCGCTTTGCCTACGTCCGCTACGATCCGCCGTCGTAGGGCTACTTTTCAGGCACCAGCCCACGTGGACTGAACCGCAGCACCAGCAACAGGATCACGCCCATGGTCAGCAGGCGCATATGGGCCGCGCCTTCTGTCAGGTGTTCTTTCATGAAAGACCCGTCGGCCATTCCCGAGGTAATGAAGCCGATCAGCGCCAAGCCCATCGGTTCGACCTGCACCCAAAGCCACCAGATCAGCATACCGCCCAGAACGGCGCCGAAATTGTTGCCAGAGCCGCCGACGATCACCATAACCCAGATCAGGAAGGTGAAGCGCAGCGGCTGGTAGGTGCCCGGCGTCAACTGCCCGTCAAGCGTCGTCATCATCGCACCGGCGATGCCGACGATGGCCGAACCGAGGATGAAAATCTGCAGGTGCCGGCCCGTCACGTCCTTGCCCATGGCTTCGGCCGCGACCTCGTTGTCGCGGATCGCCCGCATCATCCGGCCCCATGGGCTGTTCAGCGCCCGCTGCGCCATCCACAGCAGCACGGCCAGAAAGATCGCGAACAGGATCGCGTAGCCCATCTTGGAGTACAATGTCGACGCCATGGTCGGGTCGAGCCCGAATGACGCGGCACGTTCGACGAAGGACGGGTCGTTTTGCAGATCGGTCTCGTAGGGCACGGGGCGTGGCAGTCCCGAGACGTTCTTGACGCCGCGCGACAGCCAGTCCTCGTTCTTGAGCACGGCGATGATGATCTCGGCGATGCCCAGCGTCGCGATGGCAAGGTAATCGGATCGCAGTCCCAAAGCGGTCTTGCCGATGATCCACGCGGCCCCAGCGGCAAGCAGACCGCCCACGGGCCATGCGATGATGGTCATCCAACCCCAGTCACGGTAGTTTTCCATCCCGAAATTGAGACCGCCCAGATAGCCTGTCCCGGCCGGATTGACCGATTCCACCAGATCGACGCCGGTGTCGAAGACAGCCCGGAAGACAAAGAAACCGATCAGAAGGATCGCGACGACAGCGATGCCACGCGGCCAGCCTTTCGCCATCCGATTGAAGGCCATCACGGCCCCGACAATCATCGCGGCGCCCAAGGCGAGACCGCCCAGGATATGCATGCCGCCCGCGCTCCAAGCCTCCGGCACAGGCGGCATTGCGATCAGCACGGCGGCAAGCCCCCCAAGGGCCACGAAACCCATGATCCCGACGTTGAACAGCCCCGCGAATCCCCATTGCAGGTTCACGCCCAAGGCCATGATCGCCGAGATCAGTCCGTAGTTGAGGATCGTCAGTGTCGCGTTCCAGCCCTGCACCAGACCGGTGCCGACAAGAAGGGCGATCACCAGCCCCAGCAAAAGGGGCGCGCGCATGGAATCGGTCATATGGATTGTCCCTTGAACAGGCCGGTCGGGCGGAACAGCAGGACGATCAGCAGGATCACGAAGCTGACCGCGAATTTGTAGTCGGTGGACAAAAGCTGCACCAGCCCGCTGGGCGCAAGGCTTTCAGGCAGCAGATAGCCAAGCACTTTCTTCAGCGGATAGGTAATCAGCACCTCGGCGAAGGCGATGACGAAACCGCCGACGATGGCACCCACGGGGTTGCCGATGCCGCCCACGATGGCCGCCGCGAAGATCGGCAGCAGAAGCTGGAAGTAAGTGAATGCCTTGAAGCTCTTGTCGAGCCCGTAAAGCACGCCTGCCGTCGTCGCCAGCGCTGCCACGATCAGCCATGTGACCATGACGACCTTTTCGGGGTTGATGCCGGACAGCAGCGCCAGATCCTCGTTGTCCGAGAAGGCGCGCATCGACTTGCCTGTGCGGGTCTTGTTGAGAAACCAGAACAGCACCGCCATGACGATCACGGCTGTCACGACGGTGATGCCCTGCGTCGTCTTGATCGCCAGCCCTTCATCGAGGCCCGACCATTCGCGGAAATCGCGCGCGCCGATAATGAACCGCTCCCCGTCCGTAAAGCCGATGTCACCGACGCCGATGATAAAACGCACGAGGCCGTTCATGACGAACATCACCCCCAGCGACACGATGACAAGGATCACCGGCTTCGCCTTTTGCGCGCGGTAGAACCGGTAGACCAGACGGTCGGTGGCCAGAAGGAAGACCCCGGTGACCGCGATGGCGAAGGGCAGGGCCAGAAGCGCGGTTGGAAGGAACCCGAAAGTGATCCCCATCGCCTGAAAACCCCAGGTGATAAGAATGGCGCTCATGGTGCCGAACGCCATGGTGTCGCCATGGGCAAAGTTCGAAAACCGCAGGATCGCGTAGATGAGGGTGACCCCAAGTGCCCCCAGCGCCAGCTGCGCGCCATAGGCAAGGCCGGGGATGATGACGAAATTCGTCAGCGTCACGAGGGCGTTCAGATAATCCATTCGGATGCCTTTCTTGCGGCGAGGGGACAGGTGACCGCGGTCATGGTGTCACCTCGCAAGTACCGTCGATCGCCAGACCGTCGCCCCGGCGTGTCAGTTGTGCCGTGCCGTCCTTGTGCACGACGAACATCATGTGGCTGTCGCTTGGACCTTCGGCGTGAAATCCGCGCATGTCGCCGATCAGGAAAGGTTCCGCGTGCAAGGTATCCGCGCCCATCCGGACCACGGTCGCCTTGCGGCGGATCGGCTCTTCCGGGCTGACGGCTGTCACGAACTGGTTGCGGTCGATCACAAAGGACAGCCCCGTGCCGTCCACCAGCACGCAGCTTACCGTGTCGGCCTGCGCAGGAAAGCCGACAAGAACCAAGGCAAGAGCGCGCATCATGCCGGCTGCTCCTCGCAGGTCCCGGTCATCTGCTTGCGCTGCGGCAGGACATACATTGCCATGCGCTGGATATGCAGGGTCGGGCGGATGCGGTCATCGGTCGGAACGACGACGGTCCAGAACTCGGATCGCTTGTCCGCATGGGTGCCTGCAATCAGGACGAGGTCGTCCTTTTGGACGGCGGCCTCTTGGGATGTCATGCTGTAGACGCGCGGGGCAAGGTCGCCCTGATCGTCGGGGAACAAGGCGGGCCAGCGGCTTGCCGGGGCGTTCCGGACGTGGCTCAGCTCTGGCGAGGCCGACACGGCCACGACCCCCAGACCGGCGCCGCCCATCGACATGAGCGTCATGTCCACGGATGGATCGACGCTGACACAGTCCTGTGCGTCGCATTCCACGTCGAACACGCAATCCAGCGGCTCGGGCAGCCGGTCGGCCAGCGCTGCGGTGCCAAAGCAGGTGGCCGCAAACGTCAGGATATGGCGGGTCACCCGCATCATCCGCCCAGAAAGCTCCGCCGGACGTCCGCATCCGCCAAGAGTTCCTTGCCGGTGCCGGTATGCGCATTGCGGCCCTGCACGAGAACATAGCCTTTGTCTGCGATTTCAAGGGCCTGTCGGGCGTTCTGTTCCACCATCAGGATGGGAATCCCGGTGCGGGCGACCTCGATGATCCGGTCGAAAAGTTCGTCCATCACGATCGGGCTGACGCCGGCGGTGGGTTCGTCCAGCATCAGCACCTTGGGCTGGGTCATCAGCGCCCGGCCCACGGCGACCTGCTGGCGCTGTCCGCCGGACAATTCGCCCGCGGCCTGATAGCGCTTTTCCTTGAGGATCGGGAACAGCTCATAGACCTGCTCCATCGTCCCGCGAAAATCATCCGTGCGGATGAATGCGCCCATTTCGAGATTTTCCTCGACCGTGAGGCCGGTGAAGATGTTCGAGGTCTGCGGCACGAAGCCCATGCCCTTCTTGACCCTGTCCTGCGGCGTCAGCGCGGTGATGTCCTCGCCGTCCAGCATCACGCGGCCCGACCGCACCTCGAGCATGCCGAAAACCGCTTTCATCGCGGTGGACTTGCCCGCCCCATTGGGGCCCACGATGACGGCGATTTCACCGGGGTTCACCGCGATGGTGCACCCATGCAGAATATCCGGACCCTTGCCGTAGCCACCGGTCATGTCGTCACCGACCAGGAAGGGGGTGCCGGGTGCCGGATGCGTCTTTCCGCTGCGCCGCGTCGTATCGGTCGTGCCGCTGTCGGGACGGGTGATCGACCGGTCCTTGTTGCCGCGATCGTTCTGGTAGGGGTCACTCATAAGGTTGCCACCTGATCCTTGTTCTTGAGCCCGGTGCCCAGATAGGCCTCGATGACCTGTTCGTTGGCTTTGATCTCGGCCAAGGAGCCTTCGGCCAGAACCTTGCCCTCGGCCATGCAGATCACGTGGTCCGCCAGACGGTCGATGAAATCCATGTCGTGCTCGATGACGACGAAAGTGTAGCCGCGTTCCTTGTTCAGCCGGATGATCGCGTCGCCGATGGTATTCAGCAGCGTCCGGTTCACGCCTGCGCCGACCTCGTCCAGAAAGACGATCCTTGCGTCCACCATCATGGTGCGGCCCAGTTCCAGCAGCTTTTTCTGCCCGCCGGAAATCTGCCCGGCCTTGTGGTCGGCCAGATGTTCGACGGTCAGGAATTCCAGCACCTCGTCGGCCTTGGCGCGCAGGGCACGTTCTTCCTCGGCGATGCGTTTGCGGCCGAACCAAGTGTTCCAAAGGCTTTCGCCTGACTGGGCGCCGGGCACCATCATCAGGTTTTCGCGGCAGGACATCGACGAAAACTCATGCGCGATCTGGAAGGTCCGCAGCAGCCCCTTGTGAAACAGCTCATGCGGCGGCAGGCCGGTTATATCCTCGCCGCCCATCCGCACGGTGCCTGACGTGGGCGCAAGAACGCCCGCGATCACATTGAAAAGCGTTGTTTTTCCGGCACCATTCGGGCCGATCAGCCCGGTAATCGCGCAGTCTTCGATCTGCAAGGTCGCACCATCAACGGCCCGAAAGCCGCCGAATTGCTTGACCAGCGAGTCGACTTCGATGATCGCCCCGTTTCCCGCCATGAGAAACATCTCCCAAAGTGTTGAAACGGCGCGGGAAAGATCCCGCGCCGTTTGATCGTTGGCGTCAGTCTTAGCGGAAGTTGACCGTGACGATCTCGCCGTCCTGGATCTCGATCTCGCGGTAGTTGCCGGCGCTTTCACCGGGTCCGATCAGTTCGACGGAGGTCGCGCCGACATAGTCGATTTCTTCACCGGCTTTCAGAAGCTCGATCGCCTTGGCCAGCTCGCCCGGGAAGATCTCGGTGCCGGGGGCATTGGCGACATTCATCACCTCGGCGGCATAATCGCCCGGCTGGTTCGATCCTGCGGCTTCCATCGCCAGCATGATCAGCGCCGCAGCATCGTAGCTTTCGGGCGAGAAGGCACCGGTGCCGTCAAAGTCGTCGCCGACCATTTCAAGGTACATTTCAGCACCCGCACTGTCGGTGCCCGGGAACTGGCCGAACGAGCCGTTCAGGTCAGAACCGATGTCGTCGACAAGCTGCTGACCGACCATGCCGTCGGGCAGGACGAACGTGTCGAATGCGCCGCTGTCGATGCTGGACTGGATGATGCCCTTGCCGCCCTGATCGGTGTAACCGGCCACGACAAGAACTTCACCGCCTGCAGAGTCGAGTTCTCCGACTTCGGCCGAATAGTCGGCCTTGCCGTCCTCGTGCGAGGTCGAGATGGTGACAGAGCCGCCCGCTGCTTCGAAGGCCGACTGGAAGCTGTCTGCCAGACCCTTGCCGTAGTCGTTGTTGGTATAGGTCAGCGCCACTTCGTTGATGCCGCGATCCATCAGGATATCTGCCATCACGACACCTTGACGGGCGTCCGACGGGGCGGTGCGGAAGAACAGACCATCGTCGTCGGCTGTCGAAAGAGCCGGCGAGGTGGCCGAGGGCGAAATCATAACCATGCCGTTCGGCACAGCGACGTTCTGCAGGATCGCGCTGGTCACGCCGGAACAGTCGGCGCCCATGATGCCGTGGATACCTTCGGAGGTCACCAGACGATCGGCGGCGGTCTGCGCGGCACCCGAGTCGATGCAGGTCGAATCAGCACGGATGGCTTCGACGGTCGCACCGTCCAGCAGCGTGCCCGCTTCGTTGACTTCGTCGATCGCCAGTTCGGCGCCGGCAGCCATGTCGGGTGTGATCGATTCCAGCGGGCCTGTGAAACCCAGAATGATGCCGATCTTGACGTCTCCGGTGTGCGCCTCGCCAAAGGCACCAGAAGCGATCATTGCCGTGGCCGCAGAGGCCATCATCATTTTTTTCATTGTTAGTCTCCCTGTTGGATTTTTTCCTGTCGGGCAGACTAGCAGGCGCGGCAGGGATGTGAAGCGGTCAATCGCCTGTTTGATGCCAAGTCAACGGGTGGAAGTATCGTTATTTGTCCTGCTGCATAAGGAGAAGTGACCCAAGCCGCGATTGACGCGCCGAAACCTCAGTGAGCCATCTTCGCGGCTTGCGTCCCGCGTTCCCGGTAAGGCGTGGTGTCGTAGTGTGATCTGTAGCATTTCGAGAAATGCGACGGCGAGGCAAAGCCGCAAGCCAGCGCCACGTTGATCACGCTCATGTCGGTCTGCATCAGCAGGTTGCGCGCCCGCTGCAGCCGCAGTTCCATGTAATAGCGCTTGGGGCTGCGGGACAGGTAGCGGCGAAACAGCCGTTCAAGCTGACGGGTAGACATGTTCACGTCTTCGGCCAGAATCGCGGGGCTGATCGGATCCTCGATGTTCTGCTCCATCATCTGCACGACGCGCGACAGCTTGGGATGGCGCACACCGATGCGGGTGGGGATGGACAGGCGTTGGGTGTCGCGGTCCGTGCGGATCGACGAATAGATCAACTGATCTGCCACGGAATTGGCAAGTTCTTCGCCGTGGTCGTTGGCGATCAGCTTCAGCATCAGGTCGATCGACGCCGTGCCGCCCGCCGTCGTGATGCGGTTTCCGTCGATCACGAAGACCGATCTGGTCAGCGTGACGTCCTCGAACTCTTCCGCGAAACTGTCCTGGTTTTCCCAGTGGATCGTCGCCTTCTTGCCGTCCAGCAGACCGGCACGCGCCAGCGTATAGCCCGCCGTGCAAAGCCCCGCGACGATCGCACCGCGCCGGGCCTCGCGTCTCAGCCAGTTCAGCACCGGTTTGGTGGTGGCGGCCTGCACCTCGATGCCGCCGCACATCAGGATCGTGTCGTCGCGCGCAAGCTCGACCAGATCGCTGTCGAGCGCGAATGTGCAGCCGTTCGAACAGGTCGCCGTTTGCCCGCCTTCACCGATGATGGACCAGTCATAAAGTCGCTTGCCGCTGACGTAGTTCGCGATGCGCAGGCTTTCGACAGCGGCGGCAAAGCACAGCATGGTGAATTGCGGCATCAGAACGAAGACGAACCGTCGGGGCTTGCCGGAAAAGTCGACATCGACCTTGAGCGGTTCGTTGAGCATTGCGAAACCTCTCCGTTCTGCAGTGTAGAAGCGAGCAGAACACCTTTTTTCGAACCCGCGCAAGAGCACAGGACACGGCTTTTCGGACTCGGCTCTTGGACTATCGCAAGCTGAGGTCTATAGAACGCCCCTGTAACCGCTAATATCCGACTTTGGAGCATGACGATGGCTGACTGGCAAAAATCTGACTGGCGCAACAAGCCGCGGGTCCAGATGCCTGACTATACCGACGCAGGGCCTTTGGCCGCCGTGGAAAAGCGTCTGTCCAGCTATCCACCGCTTGTCTTTGCCGGGGAAGTGCGCAGGCTCAAGGCCGAACTGGGGGCCGCGAGCCGTGGCGAAGCCTTTCTGCTGCAAGGTGGCGATTGTGCAGAAAGCTTTGCGGAATTCGCCGCCGACAACATCCGCGACACCTTCAAGGTCATGCTGCAGATGGCGATGGTGCTGACCTATGGCGCCAAGGTGCCGGTGGTGAAGGTCGGCCGCATGGCGGGCCAGATGGCCAAGCCGCGCTCCGCACCCACCGAAACGGTCGACGGGGTGGAACTGCCAAGCTACCGCGGCGACATCATCAACGGCTTCGATTTCACGCCCGAAGCGCGGATACCGGACCCCGAGCGGATGGCGCAGGCCTACCTGCAGGCCGCCGCATCGCTGAACCTGTTGCGCGCCTTTTCGTCAGGCGGCTTTGCCGATGTGCGCAAGGTCCACCAGTGGACCCTTGGCTTCACCGACAAGCCCGAGGCGGAAAAATACCGTGAACTGGCCTCGCGGATCGGCGATACGCTGGATTTCATGGAAGCCGCAGGACTGACGTCGGCCACGAACCACGAATTGCAGACGGTCGATTTCTACACCAGCCACGAAGCGCTGCTGCTGGAATACGAAGAGGCGCTGTGCCGGATGGACAGCACGTCGGGCAAATGGCTTGCAGGCTCGGGCCACATGATCTGGATCGGCGATCGCACACGTCAGCCCGACGGCGCGCATGTGGAGTTCTGCAAGGGCGTGATGAACCCCATCGGGCTCAAGTGCGGCCCGTCGATGACAAGCGGGCACCTCAAGTCGCTGATGGCGACCTTGAACCCCGAGAACGAAGCAGGCCGCCTGACCCTGATCGCGCGCTTCGGCGCAGGATCGGTCGGTGAACACCTGCCGCGCCTGATCAAGGCCGTGGAAGAAGAGGGCGCCAAGGTCGTCTGGTCCTGCGACCCGATGCACGGCAACACGATCAAATCCTCGACCGGATACAAGACCCGGCCTTTCGACAGCGTGCTGCGCGAGGTCAAGGAATTCTTCGCCATTCACAACGCCGAGGGCACGATCCCCGGCGGCGTGCATTTCGAGATGACCGGCCAGGACGTGACCGAATGCACAGGCGGCGTCCGCGACGTGACGGACGAAGACCTGTCGGATCGCTACCACACAGCCTGCGATCCGCGCCTGAACGCCTCGCAATCGCTGGAGCTTGCGTTCCTCGTGGCGGAAGAGCTGTCGGGACGTCGCGCGGGGCTGGAACGCGCCAAGGCGGTCTGACAGCGGTCGGACTGATGCAACACAAGGGGCGCGACGAAGGCTGCGCCCCTTGTCGTTCAACCATTGTCGTTCAACCGTTGTCGACGACCAGCCGCAACTGGGGCCGCCCCATGCGGGACGGGCGGGGCTGGGCCGCGCTGGGGTGCCCCGTCAGGGGCAGAATCTGCGGTTCGCACCGGACTTCGGAATCGCGGTCCAGATCGAAGCGGACACCCCTCAGCGCTGTCAGCCCGTCGGGCACCAATGCCCCCAGCACGCGGCCCGACCGGCCGTCGAGCGGGGTCATCGGCAGCAGCAGCAGGCTGGCGCGGGCAGGTTTGCGGATCAGGCGTCGTGTCACCACCAAGGATACCCCGACGATGGCCGGCAGGGTAAAGGCGGCCTCGGCCAGTTCCGCCACCGTCTCGCGGGAACGGTCCTCGAAAAAGGTCGTCAGCGACAGACCGCGCGGCTCCATCCCCGCGATACCGTGCAATGCCTGGCCTGCCACACGCATCCGCGTGGCCCCCGGCGCCGTGCGTTCCAGCATGAAGGTATAGGGCAGGGCCGTGTCCAGTCGTGACGGATCCGCCAGCTCCGCCCGTCCGTTCATGCGGGCCCAGTCGGTCTCGAGCGCCGACAGGACCGACGCGGCCACGGGGTCTGTTGTCAGGGTGGTGTCCTGCGGGATCATAGGGGCATCGGTCATAGGGCTCTCACATGCAAAACTTTCATCTATTTTTAACAGAAGTTGGCGAAGAATTAAGATGCCAAAGTCCTAAGCGGTTAATGCCGCCCTTGCCCCTCGGCGTCGTTTTGCCATAACTGCCCGCGATCATATCGCGGAAGGATGACACTGCATGCAGTCGATGACGGCTTACGCCAGCCGTGGCGGAACGGCGAAGGGGCTGTCCTGGCAGTGGGAAATGCGCAGCGTGAACGCACGCGGACTGGATATTCGCCTGCGTCTGCCCGATGGCATCGACGGCTTGGAAACCACCATTCGCACCATGTTCAAGGCCGTGCTGAACCGCGGCAACGTGACGGTGTCGCTGCGTCTTGCACGCGAAGACAGCGCATCCAGCCTGCGTCTGGACGAGGCACAGCTTGACCGGGTTCTCGACGCGCTGGACGTGGTGCAGGACCGAGCGATGTCCAAGGGCGTGACGCTGGGGCAACCCACCGCCGCCGATGTGCTGGCCCACCGCGGCGTGCTGCTGTCCGATCAGGGCGACACCGACGACACCGGTCTGGCGACGACGTTGACCAGTGATCTGGCCCCGCTGCTGTCCGATTTCACCGCGATGCGCGGGAAAGAGGGCGCGGCGATGCAACGGGTTCTTGCCGACCAGCTTGACCGCATTTCCGAACTGGTGAAGGACGCAGCGACCATCGCCGCCGACCGTCTGCCCGCGATGCGCAAGACGTTGCGGGCGCAATTCGCGCGGGTGTTGGCCGAAACCACCGAAGCGGACGAACAGAGAATTGCCCAAGAGCTCGCGCTGCTGGCCGTCAAGCAGGATATCACCGAAGAAATCGACCGCCTTGCCGCGCATGTCTCTGCCGCATGGGACCTGATCGAAAGCGACGGGCCGGTCGGGCGCAAGCTGGACTTTCTGGTGCAGGAGCTGAACCGCGAGGCCAATACGCTCTGCGCCAAGTCGCAGCACGCGCCGCTGACGCAGGTGGGGCTGGACCTCAAGGCCGTGATCGACCAGATGCGAGAGCAGGTCCAGAATGTGGAGTAAGACATGAGCCGCCGGGGACTTTTGATCGTGCTCTCCTCGCCCTCGGGTGCGGGCAAGACCACGCTGACACGCCGCCTGCGGGACTGGGACACGACGCTGCGGTTCTCGGTCTCTGCCACGACCCGCGCGCCCCGTGCCGGTGAAATCGACGGCGAACACTACCATTTCATCGACGAGGCCGCATTCAAGCACATGGTCGCCAGCGGCGACATGCTGGAACACGCGCAGGTCTTCGGAAACTACTACGGCAGCCCCGCAGGCCCTGTGCGTGCGGCGATCGACGGCGGGCGTGACGTTCTGTTCGACATCGACTGGCAGGGGGCGCAGCAGGTGTCGAATTCGTCCCTGCGCGACCACGTCCTGTCGATCTTCATCCTGCCGCCATCCATCGCGGAACTGCACCGCCGCCTGATCAGCCGGGGGCAGGACGACCCCGATACGATCTCGGGCCGCATGTCGAAAAGCTGGGACGAAATCAGCCACTGGGACGGCTACGACTACGTTCTGGTGAACGACGACCTCGACAGCACCGAGGCGCAGTTGAAGACGATCATCACCGCCGAACGGCTGCGCCGGGCACAACAGCCCGACCTTCTGGATCACGTCCGTGCCTTGCAGGCCGAATACGAGGAGATGTCATGACACTCTACGCACTCGATCAGATTTCCCCCACGGTCGCTGACAGCGCGTGGATCGCGCCCTGTTGCCACGTGATCGGCAAGGTGACCGTGGCCGACCGCGCCTCGGTCTGGTTCTGCACCACGATCCGGGGCGACAACGAGATGATCACCCTTGGCGAAGGATCGAACGTGCAGGAAAACTGCGTCCTGCACACCGACATGGGCTTTCCGCTGACCATCGGCGCGGGGTGCACCATCGGTCACAAGGCGATGCTGCACGGCTGCACGATCGGCGAAAACAGCCTGATCGGGATGGGGGCTGTCGTCCTGAACGGGGCGGTCATCGGGCGCGACTGCCTGATCGGGGCAGGGGCGCTGATCCCGGAAGGCAAGGTGATCCCCGATGGATCGCTTGTCATGGGCATGCCCGGCAAGGTCATCCGCGCGCTGGATGCAGAGGCGATTGAAAGGCTGCGCGCCTCGGCGCGGCACTATCAGGAGAACGCCGCGCGGTTCGCGAAAGATCTGCGGCCGCTCTAGCTGGCCTGCGCGACCCGCCCGCGCACGACCTGCACGTCCAGTTGCGGGGCGGCATGGCGCAGGTCCCGCGTCACCAGCGCCGGGTCCGGGACGTGGTTGCAAACCACCAGATAGCGCCCTTGAAACGAAAGCCTGCCAAGCAACAATGCAAGTTCGAGCGCATCGGCACTTCGATTGAAGAGCGGCGAAATGATGATGTCCGGCTGCCGGCTGAACAAAAGGCTCGCGTCTAGCTCGCTCACCTCGTGAAAATAGATGCCATCACACGCGGGTGTCGGCTGGTTCCAATCGCTCAGGTCCCCTAGAACGATCATGCAGGGATATGTCCCTGCGCGGGAGATGGGCCAACCGTCGCCGGCATCAGGAGGGGCATTGTTGAACATCGCGTGGGGATATGCCTCTTGTTCAGTGACGCCATGGGCGGGAAAGCAAAGATGAACCGAATCGAGATCAGCAACGATTGCGATCGCGCATGGGTTTGTACGATAATGGACAGTCGATGACCGATCAACTGATCAAATTTATCGAGCATTTGCCACTTCCCGTCGTGCTGATCGGCGAAGACCGGCGGATCATCGCGTCGAATGCCACGATGCGGACCGTTCTGGGCGAGGACTGGCAGGGGCGGCATTTCATCACCGCCCTGAGACAACCCTTGCTGATCGAGGCGGTCGAGACGGCGCTGGTTACGGGTGCGGCGCAGCGCACCGTCTTTCTGGACCGCGACGGCGGGCGCGACCGCACCTTCAGCGTCGCCGTCTCGACCGAACCGGGCTACGTGGCCCGTGACCGCTTCCTGTCGATTATGGCCCGCGAGGCGGATCGGATGACGCGGCTGGTCGACGATCTTCTGTCGCTCAGCCGGGTCGAGGAAACGTCACGGATGCGACCGCAGGATCCCGTCGATCTGGCCGCATTGGTCGACTCCGCCCTGGTCGAAACCGGCCCTGTGATCGACACGGTCAAGGCACGGCTCAGCGTGTCGTTGACCAAGGGCACGATCGTTCCGGGCGACGCCGGGCAGTTGCGCCAGGTGATCGGCAACCTGATCGAGAACGCGGTCAAATACGGCCCCGAAGGTGGCACCATCACGATAACCCTGTCCGATATCGGCCCGCAGCCAAGGCTGAGGGCGGATGGGGTGGCTCTGACCGTGCACAACGAAGGCGAAGGAATCGCGGAACATCATCTGCCGCGACTGACCGAACGCTTCTACCGCGTCGACAATCACCGCAGCCGCGCAAGGGGCGGCACCGGTCTGGGCCTGTCCATCGTCAAGCATATCATCACCCGCCATCGTGGCAGGCTGGAAATCGACAGCGCGCCGGGGCAGGGGGTCACCGTGCGGATCATCCTGCCCGTTCAAACCTGACCCCGGCGTCACAAAACCTTAACCCCGCCGTCACAGCAGCGTTTTGCGGAGGCTCTATCTGGGGTGCTACGGTTGGTGTGTCCCTGTCCCGGCAATGAAAGGCAACTTGGGTGGCGAATGTGGAGAATGCGACCGTCGGTGCAGAGATCTTCGTCGCAGCCCCACAGCATCCGATCTCTTCCCAAAAGTCGGCCGCGAGAGCTTTGCCAATCCGGCCTTTAACCGCACCGATTGCAGTGGCATGATTGACGGGCCGCTCAAGCTGGGCGTCGCACTGATGTGTTCACCGGTGCGGGGTCAGTTTCAATACCGCAAGTAAAGGGGTCAGAATGGACGATTTGCACCGTACGGACCAAGCGACGGACACCAAGATCACGGCACGTGGCGTGCAGGTGTTCTACGGCGACACCCATGCCATCAAGGACGTCGACGTCGACATCGCCGACAAGATGGTCACCGCCTTTATCGGGCCGTCCGGCTGCGGCAAGTCGACGTTCCTGCGCTGTCTCAACCGGATGAACGACACCATCGCCATTGCCCGCGTGACGGGCGATATCCGCATCGACGGGGCGGATATCTATGACCCAAAGATCGACCCGGTGCAGTTGCGCGCCATGGTCGGTATGGTGTTCCAGAAACCGAACCCTTTTCCCAAGTCGATATATGACAATGTGGCCTACGGGCCCAAGATCCACGGGCTGGCGAAGAGCAAGGCGGACCTAGATGAAATCGTTGAGAAAGCCCTGCGGCGCGGTGCGATCTGGGACGAGGTCAAGGACCGGCTGGACGCACCGGGCACCGGGCTTTCGGGCGGTCAACAACAACGCCTGTGCATCGCCCGCGCAGTGGCGACAGAGCCCGAGGTCCTGCTGATGGACGAGCCTTGCTCGGCCCTTGATCCCATCGCCACGGCACAGGTCGAAGAGCTGATCGACGATCTGCGCAAACGCTATTCAGTGGTGATCGTGACCCATTCGATGCAGCAGGCCGCCCGCGTCAGCCAAAAGACCGCCTTTTTCCACCTTGGCAACCTTGTGGAGTTCGGCGCGACCGACAAGATATTCACAAATCCAGAAGACCCGCGCACCGAGAGCTACATCTCGGGTCGCATAGGGTGAGGAGGCCCGCATAAATGACTGAGCAACAACATATTTCTTCCGCCTATGACCGCGACCTCGAATCCATCGTCACGATGATCGTCCGCATGGGTGGAATGGTCGAAGACGCGATTTTGCAATCGTCCGACGCACTTGCGAACCGTGACGTGGAACTGGCCGAGAAGGTCAGGGCGGGTGACAAGCAGATCGACGCACTCGAAGAGCAGATCAACGAGGAAGCGGCCCGTATCATCGCCCTGCGCGCGCCGGTGTCCAAGGACCTGCGGTCGATCCTGACGGTCCTGCGCATCGCAGGCGCGCTCGAGCGGATCGGGGATTACGCCAAGAACATCGCCAAGCGCACCTCGGCACTGGTCGAGATGGGGGCGATCAGCGGCACCGACGCATCGCTCAAGCGCATGGCGCGGTCGGTGCAGGAGATGATGAAGGACACGCTGGACAGCTACATCAAGCACGACGCGGAACTTGCTGAAGACGTGAGACAACGCGACCACGACGTAGACCAGATGTACAATGCGCTGTTCCGCGAATTCCTGACCTTCATGATGGAAGATCCGCGTCAGATCACCGCCTGTATGCACCTGCATTTCGTCGCCAAGAACATCGAGCGCATGGGCGATCTGACCACCAACATGGCCGAACAGGTCATCTACCTCGTCACCGGTGAAATGCCGGACGAGGACCGCCCGAAAGGCGACAAGACCTCTTACATGAGCGAGCTGAACTGACACCATGTCCCTGCCGCAGCCTCATGTCCTGATCGTGGAAGACGAAGCTTCTCAGCGCGAGGTGCTGGTCTACAACCTCACTGCCGAAGGGTTCCGCACGACCGCAGCCATGGACGGAGAAGAGGGGCTTTTGATGGTGGCCGAGGAAAAGCCCGATGTGGTCGTGCTGGACTGGATGCTGCCGCGTCTGAGCGGGATCGAGGTCTGCCGCCGGTTGAAAATCAACCCGGCCACCCGCGAGATACCGATCATCATGCTGTCGGCCCGATCCGAGGAGGTGGACAAGGTGCGCGGCCTCGAGACGGGCGCGGATGACTACATGGTCAAACCCTATTCGATCAGCGAACTCATGGCGCGGGTCCGCACGCAGCTGCGTCGCGTGCGCCCCTCGAGCATCGGCGAGATGCTGACCTTCGAGGACATCGCGCTCGATAGCGAAACCCATCGGGTCACCCGGGCCGGACAGCCGCTCAAACTAGGGCCGACCGAATTCCGGCTGCTTTCGACCTTCATGGAACGGCCCGGTCGCGTCTGGTCGCGCGACCAGCTTCTCGACCTTGTCTGGGGCCGTGATGTCTATGTCGATACCCGCACGGTCGATGTCCACGTGGGCCGACTTCGTAAGGCCCTGACGGCTGCCGGTGGCGAAGATCCGGTGCGAACGGTACGCGGTGCGGGCTATGCGCTCGGCTAGGGGATAGACAGCCCGATGACGTCGGGGCAGGGTGGCGCAATGAGCAATCCTGACCCCGCTTTCAGCCCCGCCGAATACGCCGACAGACTGGCCCGCGTCCGCCGTTCCATGGACGCCGCCGGTCTGGACACCCTTTTCATCACCGACCCATCGAACATGGCCTGGCTGACCGGCTATGACGGCTGGTCGTTTTACGTCCACCAAGGCGTGATCGTCGGCCCAAAGGGCGACCCGCATTGGTGGGGCCGCGGCATGGATGCCGCGGGTGCTTTGCGCACCGTCTACATGGCCGACGACCACGTCCATGGCTACGAAGACCACTTGGTCCAGAACCCGCAAGCGCATCCGATGACCGATCTGGCGCAGGTCCTGTCGGACCTCGGCCTGACGAAGGGCCGGATCGGCGTCGAGATGGACAACTACTATTTCTCTGCCAAGGCCTGCGATACGCTGCGCGACGCAGGATTGGCACCGATGGATGCGACGGGCCTTGTGAACTGGTGCCGTCTGGTCAAATCCCGGGCCGAACAGGACTTCATGCGCCGGGCAGGTGCCATCGTGACGCGGATGCACAGCGTCATCGCCGAAATGGCCGAAGCCGGGATGCCCAAGAACCGTCTTGTCGCGGAAATCACCAAGGTCGGGATCGAAGGCGTCGAAGGTGCCTGGGGTGACTACCCCGCCATCGTGCCGATCACGCCCTCCGGCATGGATGCAACGGCAGCTCATCTGACGTGGGATGACAGCCCCTTGCCACGCGACACGCCGACCTTTTTCGAAATCGCAGGTGTTTAC
>JAIVHI010000101.1 GCA_020201155.1 Loktanella sp.
GTATAGGGCAGGCCAGCGATGCCAGCAGCGCGCGCTTCCTGCCGTATTTGCCAGATTTCGCATAGTTTGGCACGGTGCACAATTTTGCGCTTGCCGCCATTTTGGCGGTATGACGTGCCGAAGTTGCGTTCTGATCGCCATATGCCGGGCTGGCGATTGTTGTAGCGGTTTTGGGATGCGCTGCAGTCGCGTAAATTGCTCCAGCGATTGTCATCCCGCCTGCCGTTTATATGGTCGATCTGATGCGGGTGTTTCCCGGTCATGATCGCGAAGGCCACGCGGTGCGCTCTTAGCAACATTTGCGTCCCGCTAGCCGTTTTAAACGGCGCGATGATATAGCCGTAGGCTTTCCCGGTATAAGCGCGATTGTGTGGGCCGAAAAGTTCGCCTGTTTCCGGGTCATATCGAAACCGCTCGCGCAGTTCCGCGATACTCGGCAAGGGATGCTTGCGGCGGTGGTTGTTATATGGTTCTGCCGGTATAGTCATGCGACATGCCTCCTGTGCTGTCGGGTGATTAGATCGCGCCGGTGGGGTTCCATCCCCCGGCGCGGTCGATGTTACCGGCGACCGGCGATCCTGTCGATCCCGGTCCAGTTGATCCGCCATTGTGCCAGCGTGTCCGCTTCTTGCGCGGCTCGAAGGCTGGCGATCAACAAATCAGAGGCGCGGCGCATGGCGTTGGCTCCGGGGTTCTCCCCGGCCTCCGTCATGCGCTCCCATCCGGCGAGCGTGTGACGGTTCACGCCAAGCCGCGCGGCAAGCTGTTTGCGGTTGCAGTTTAGCAAGCGCCGCAGCGCCTCCCAGATATGAGCCGGGGCTGTGTCTTTCGTGGTCATGGGTGCATCTCCACTTTGCACCGGCGGTCATAGCCTTTGGTGCTCCAGTATGTGTTCCAGTCGTCCCGCGTTCTTTCGGCGTCCTCTAGGGTGACGAAACATTGCGCGGGGCGGTTTTGCGGATAGGTCCACGGCTCTTTGCCGGGGGCCGGTGCAAAATTGTGGCCGTTGCTGTTGCGAAGCGTGTAGAACGGTAGCCTCCATCCGTGCCTTTTGGCGTGAGCGACGTATTCATCCAATAACGTCGCCATTGTTAGAAGGTCGTTGAATGCAAGGCTCCGTTCTTCTGCGCTGCCTTCTTCCAGTATTGTCGCCATGCGCCACGTTGAATAATACCAGTAATCGGCCTCCGGGTCGTAATCGGGTTTTGTGCTCATTGTGCGGCCTCTTTTTATCGGCGGCGCGGCCCTGTGCCCGCCTGCCGTAAACAACATATAAGGACGTAAATGGCAGGTTGCAACCCTGCAACATGCGGAAACGGCAAAAAACATGCCAAAGGGGCGAGAAAAGGGCGCCTGTTCCGGTGCCGCTCGGCGGTCTCTCGACCCCGGCGCGCTCCGGCTCGACCCCGGCCCCCCTTCCTTATCCCCAGCACCTTAATTCCCTCTGAGCGGTGAAATCCCGTGGAGGGGCGCAGCGCGCCAGCCCGACATTTCCGCTAAAGAGGGAGAGGGAGCGCAAGCGACCGATGCGTGTGACGGGGGTCCCCGCTTGCCTGCGTAGCAGGCTTGCGGGGGTGTCATCCGCATGTAGCATCTGCGCCTAGTCTCGCCTGCCCGAGACTGTGCGCGCGATCTGCAACAACTCCCCCGGCGACCAGCTTTCGCTGGCGCCGCCTGCCAAGCGAGGTCGATCTGTGATCGACCGTGCAAGCGCGCCTGAGCCTGATAAGGCGAAGGCTGGCAGGGTATATGAGCCGCCGCAGGCGGCACAATAATAGGACCCCCGAAACGAAAGAAACCGGGAAGCTTGCGCGTCCCGGTTTCCCCGTGCTATGGCTTCGCTTGTCAGAGACAAAGCCTTGCAGGTTCTTAGTGCAAAATTGCGCGCCCGGCAAGGCCAAACACAGGCCGAGCCATGAGGACCGAAAAGCCCACTCCCAGAGTATCCAGCGCCACGCCCGAGCGGGGCGCCTTGGTAATAACACGAGATAAGTTGACCGCCCCCGCGAAAGCCGCTCTTCGGCTGGCTCGCTGGGCGGCGAAACGCAAGGCTGCCGAACTGGTCCGCGAAGTCGATCCGACTGGCGGCGTCCGGCTGTCGAAGTGCGGTTACTGCGCCTTCACGTCGCAAGTGACACTCAACGCCGACACCCACGCCGAAGGCGTCGTCTCGGGGTCCATCGGCGGGGTGATCGCCTGTGGCAACGTCTGGGCGTGTCCGGTCTGCTCGCGCCGCATATCGGCGCAGCGGGCCGACGAACTCAACGCCCTGTTGGCATGGGCGCGGGCCGAAGGTCACGCGGTCCTGATGGTCACGACAACCTTTCGGCATGATAAGGCGATGTCCTGTGCCGGGTCGGTCGATGCGCTCAAGCGCGCCCACAAGCGGCTGGTGCAATCCAAGGGATGGCGCAAGCTGCCTCTGGTGGGCCATGTGCTGGCAACCGAAGTGACGCACGGGCAAGCGGCGGGCTGGCATCCGCACGGCCACCGTCTGGTGGTCCTGCGAGGGACGCCCGCCGAAGGCGAGGCAAGGCTCGAAGCAATGCGCGAGGCGTGGCTCGCCTGTCTCGCCCGTGAAGGGCTGACTGGCAACGCCCATGCGTGGCAAGTCCAGCCTGCCAGCGCCGCCGGGGACTATGTGGCCAAGTTTGGCGCCGCCGAAGAATTGACGCTCGGCGACAAGAAAGCGGGCCGTTCCGGCTCGCGGACCCCTTGGCAACTGCTGGCCGATGCGCGGGACGGTGACGCCCGCGCCGGTCGGCTGTTTCAGGACTACGCCGCTGCCTTCAAGGGCAAGCGGCAACTCGTCTGGTCACATGGCCTCAAGTCTCAAGCGGGCATCGCTGAGGCGCTCGAAGAGGGCGCCGAAGAGAAACCGCAACGCCGCGTCGTGCGCGAATGGCTCGGATCATCCGAAGAATGGCGCGCGGCGCGGCGCCGTCGCTGCGCCATGATCGCGGCGGTCGAGACTGGCGCCAGCGTCGAGACCGCAGAGCATGGCGCGACCGATAGCGAAAGCTGGCGGGCCGAACGTGAGGCGTCCACGCTGATCGAAGGCGACGATTGCCAGACCGACCCCGCCCCTATATCGTGTGCGGGCGGGGATCGTCCTTGGAACATCTGGCAAGAAAGGGTCGGTGACGGCGTGTCGCGGCCAAACATCAATGGAAGGCCGAACATGCTATGGAACCGACCCAAACCCCCCCCGAAAACTATTGGCAGGCATCCGCCACCTATCACGGCGTGATCGCCTGCCACGGCGACCTGCGGTTGAGCGTTTCCCCGAACGGCAAGCGATACCTGTTGCAGGTGAAGCAAGCGGGCATGTGGGGCCGGGTGGCGCGGTGGCGAAAGTCGCTGCGCCTCCTGCTGCCCGATGTGCCCGAAACCCTGCGGGCACGCCTGCCCGAAGGGCTCCCCGATGATCCGCGCCAGTTTCCCCGCCCGTGGGCGGTCGAAACGTCCTCCCGCGCGGAGCGCATGGCGGCGGCGCTTCCAGCGTCGGCAAGCTATGCCGGGGTGATTTTCGACGGGGGCGATTGGCGCCTGATCTGGCTGCACGGTCCCGTGTATGCCTGTCAGGTGCGAAACGGTCGCGGGTTTAAGATCGCGGCTCAAGGCGAGACTGTCGAGCGTCTCGCGGCGCGTATGCTCGTGGTCGGGGAACACTTCCCCGAACTGGTCGCGCCTGCTGCGATCGAAGCAACTGAACGGCTCCCGGCGCTGGCGGCGGATTATCCGGCGCCAGCGGTGGAGCGTTTCGCGGACCTGCACCACAAGGGCACCCGCCCCGGTGAGGGCCGCGCGAAACAAGCAACGCGGCAACGTCCCGTCGCTGGCGATCCGCCCAAGCGTCGGGCGCAAGTGCTGCGGTGCTGCGATCTGGACGATCAGGACCCTGATTGGGCGCCCGGGTATTCGGCCAAAGGTCAAATGCCGCTTGCCGAACTCCGAAAGGCAAAGCGGCAACCCCCACCAGCGCCGCAGGCGCAGGGCGCCCCCATGCCGTCAGAATTGCCCCGACATGAGCGCAGGCGATTGGCGCGGGCTGCGCGCAAGCGCAAAGCCTGACGGCACTCACGGGCCGATTTTGGGGCGTCCAGCCCCATCCGGCCCATGCAAGGCAACGCCGCGCAGCGAAGCGAAGGCATTGAGCCGCCGCCCCCCCCGTTTCAACGGGGGGCGGCGGCGAAATGCTATTAATTACTCTCGATAGCCCTACTACACCAGTGACACGCCGCCTTATAGCATTTCGCGGGGGCTGTGCGTGTCGCTGGTGTATCTCGGGGGTCCAAGGGGGTGTCCCCCTTCTGCGGCCAGCGCAGCGCAGCCGCACCAAAGAAAGATCGCACGGCACGGGCGTAGCAGATAGCATCGCGTAGTGATTAGCCTCCGGCTCGCGCTGCCGCCCTGCGGGCCGTCGATCCTTTCCCCATCGGCAAGCCTGCGCGGCCGTCAAAGCTGGGCCTCTGGCGCAGCGGTAGGCCAGCGGCGCAGATTGCCGCGACCCCCTGCCCGGAACGGGCAACAGGGGTCGGGGTGATCTG
>JAIVHI010000279.1 GCA_020201155.1 Loktanella sp.
CGCTGAAATGGTCCTTTCGCGAACCCGCGCGAGGATGGTGTCGCGTTCGTGACCTGCCAGCGCGATCAGCCCGAGTGTCACCCGGTCACGGTCCAGTATGTCAGCGCTGTCTTCGGCGGTTTTCACGGCCTCGTCAAGCCGGTCACCAAAGCGTTTTGCCTCAGACCGCACGATGTCATGGCTCAGATCGTAGTTTTCAGTGGTGCGGGCCACGTCCTCGCGCACGGTCTGAAGCGCCACGGCGACGACCTGGCGCGACAACGCCTGATCGATGGGGGACAGCTGGTCCAGCCCAAGTCGCCCGATGACCCAACGCAGCGTCGTCCCCTGCACGATCAAAGTGAACAGTGTGAAGCCGGTTGCAAGAATGCCGACGACGCGCTGAATGTCGTCCGGCACCCGGAAGCTTTCGGTGACCGCCAGCGCCAGCGCCAAGGTCACAGCCCCCCGCAACCCGCCCCAGAGGATCGCGACGCGGTAAGGACGTTCCACGGCGGGCGAGACGCGCACAAGTGTCAGCAGCGGCAGCAGTCCAAACAAAACGATGACCCTTGCAGCCATCGCGGCAAGGATCACTACCCCCACGAGCAGGAAATCCTCCAACCGGACCTGCTCCAGCAATCGCGGTATCAAAAGAGCCGCAAGAATAAAAATCAAGGCACCGGCCCAATGTGCCAGCACATCCCAAAGTTCGCGTAAATTGACCCACGTCTGAGGCGGCAAACGTCCGGGCCCGGTCAGGTTCAGCGTCAGCCCTGCGGCAACCACGGCGATGACGCCCGATGCCCCGATGCTTTGCTCAGCTCCGATATAGGTGAGATACGGCAAGGCCACCGAGATCGAGATCTGCGCCAGTTCGTGGCTGTTGAACAGAGCCATGATCCAGATAGCGAGCCGTGCTGCAAGCCAGCCGACGACCGCGCCCCCGGCGATGAGGACCGGAAAACGGGCCAGCGCCTCATTCAGCTCGGGATCCGGCCGGCCCAGCATCACAAATCCCATGAACAGGCCGAAGAGGGCGATGGCCGCGGCGTCGTTCAGCAAGCTTTCTCCCTCGATGATCCGCGCCAGACGGCGCGGTGCCGAAATGGACCGGAAGATCGACACGACTGCTGATGGGTCGGTGGTCGAGACGATGGCCCCGATCAACAGGCAGGCCGCCAATGGCAGCGCGCTGACCCACGACAGTGCATAGCCCACACTGAACGTCGCCACGACTACGGCCACAACCGCCAGAACGAGGATCGGCACCCAGTCGTCCAGCATCCGCCGCAGGTTCATGCCCAGCGTGGCCTGAAACAGAAGCGTCGGCAGAAAGACGTAGAGGAACACGTTCGACCGGATTGGCAGCCCCAGGATCGCCTCGGCCACGGGGTTCAGCGCATCAGTGATGTCGGTTCGCAGAAAGAAGACCGCACCGGCAGCGATCAGGACGCCGACGACAGCCAGAATGACGGTATAGGGCAGCCGCAAGCGGGCGGCCAACGGCTCGGCGACCCCGATGACGAGGAAGAGTGATGCGATGACGGTGACGACGACTACGATGTCCATAATGTTTCAGATATCACAGGGATCAACGGGCGCACGGGGTTTGTCGCAACATCGCCCGACATAGAGTGCAATAACGATCAGATCGAAGGGCATGATGCAGCCTCACTCCAAGGGCATCCAACTCCAGAATACGGCAGCGGACAGGCATTCGTTTCTGTTTGGGATCGACCTCAAGAGCGGGTGTGCCGTGCACAAGAGCAAGCTCAGGGGGCTTCGTTTGTGTGAGCATGATCGGTCTCGTTTGAGGAAAGGTTCGGGGTCGTCGGGCCAAGTGCTCCGGAAGCGCCGATGCTTCCGGAGCATCATTTGCTTATCCTGCAATCTGGACGGCGAGTCCGGTCTTTGCAGTCGGGCTTCGCGCGGCGAGCCAAGCGAGAATTGGCCCTGACACGAAGAGCGACGATGCGGTTGCAATGACCACCCCCGCAATCATCGGCCATGCGAATCCGGCAACGGCCGGTCCACCCCAGATTGCCATGGGCAGCAGTGCCGCCAGTGTCGTGGCGGACGTGAAAATGCAGCGAGCCAGAACCTGGTTGAGACTGCGGTCGATCACAACCGTCAGCGGTTCATCGCCGGCTTGCCGCAGATGCTCTCGGATACGATCGTAGACCACCACCTTGTCGTTCACTGAATAGCCGATCAGCGTCAGCAGGGCGACGATGGTGGTCAGGTTCACCTCCCAGCCTGTCACGGCGATGACGCCGAAGGTCTTCGTGACATCGAGAAACAGCACGATGATCGCACCGGCTGCGAAGTGCCACTCGAACCGGATCCAGATGTAGACCAGCATCGCCAGCACGGCGAGTGACAGCGCGATCAGACCGGTCATGGCAAGCTCGCCGCTTATGGTTGGCCCGACAAGATCGATCTGGTCGAAGCCAGCGCCCGGAACCGCCTGTGCTACGGCTGCCTCAACAGCGGTGACGGTTGCCTGCCCGACATCGCCCTGCACACGGATCAAGGCCTCGTTCGGGTTTCCAAACGCCTGGAGGCTGGCATCCCCGGGCACCCCGGCAGCAAGGGCCGCACGCAGCTCGGCCAGTGGCACGGCAGTGTCGGACCGCAGCACCATCTGGACGCCACCCGTGAAGTCGATACCGAGGTTCGGTCCCGGCAGGAAGATCGCAAAGATCGCTCCCAGCGACAGGGCCGCCGAGACCGTCAGCGCCAACCGATGGCAAACCCGCGGATCGCGCCCGCCCCGAAGAGGAACAGCAGCACCATCGCCAGAAGCGTGGTGATGTTGGCGTCGAGGATCGTGGCCCAGGCCCGTGCGTAGCCTTGCGTCAGCGCCTTGATCGCAGTGGCACCTTTCGCCGTCTCCTCGCGGATCCGACTGAAGATCAGGATGTTGCTGTCGACTGCGATGCCAAGGCACAGAATGATGCCCGCGATCCCCGGCAAGGTCAGCGTGGCACCCAACAGGCCGAGGGCCGTCAAGGTCAGCATGACGTTCAGCGCGAGCACCGCACTGGCCAGAAGTCCCCATGCGCCGTAGAGCCCCACCATCATCGCCACGACCAGCGCCAGACCCAAGGCACCGGTCATCAAGCCTGCCCTGATGGAGTCCGCGCCGAGGGCAGCACCGACGCTGCGCTCCTCGACCACGTCCAGCGACGCGGGCAGCGCACCCGAGGTCAGCAACACCGAGAGTGTCTGGGCGTCTTCGGGTGTGAAATCCCCGGTGATCTGCCCCTGTCCGCCGGGAATGGAGGTCTGAATCACGGGGGCGGTCAGCACTTTATCGTCGAGAACGACAGCAAAACGCTGTCCGATGTTGGCTGCGGTAATCTCGGCAAAGGTGACGGCACCCTGCGGGTCAAACGTGAAGGTCACCATGGGACGTCCCGTATCGGGATCGAAGGCCGAGGCCGCCTGGTCCAGCCTGTCACCCGAAAGCGCCACGCGGTCTTCAACGGGGATGGTACCACTTCCATCACGCATCTCCAGCATTGACACGCCCGGCCCCGGGCCCGGGGCGACCATCTGGAAACTCATCTTGGCGGTCGATCCCAAAAGATCGCGGAGCTGGGCCGGGTTGTCCACGCCGGGCATCTGCACGAGGATACGGTCCTCGCCCACCCGGCTGATGACCGGCTCGGACACGCCGACCTGATCGATGCGGTGGCGGATGACTTCGAGGCTGCTGTCGGCGGCACTGGTGGCGGCGCGGTCCAGCCCGGCCTCCGTCAAGGCCAAGCGCAATTTGCCGTCTGAAACCTCGACCGTGAAGTCGGTCGGGCTACCCGGCTGCGCGGTCGCAGCGGCGGCGTCCTTCATGGTCTCACTCAGCGTCGCGTCGGCTGGAACCGACAGGGCCAGCCGCTCGGCGCGGATCGTCGTTTGATCCAGGTTTCGGACGCGCATTTCTGCGGCGAGGGTTTCGCGCAGGTCTTGCAGGCGCGATTGCGCGAGGTCTTCGCGATCGACGGCGAGCAGCAAATGCGCGCCACCCTGAAGGTCGAGCCCCAGTGAAACGCTCTGGCTGGTCGCCCAGTCTGGCAACGCACTGCGGACGGTTGAGGGTAGAAAGTTCGGGAGGGCCGTCGCAACTGCGAGAAGCAGCAGGACGGCATAGGTCGTGATGACCCATGCTGGTCGGCGCATGTTAGGTATCCGTTATTGCCTGGGGTTTCAGTCTGACGAGGGTGCGTCAGACCGCAGGCGGTCCCCGGACGGGGGGCAAACTTGAGGTCGATACCGACACGAACGACAGAAGCGACGCGGAAGCCTTGTCCGTGAGGATCTGATGCCGGATCTGAACCATCGCGCCCGGCACAATGACATCTTGTGACGTGTCCTCGGAAAGAGGTCCGCGCAGCAGCTGTCGCTGCCCGGTGAGGATGCCCTCTGCCTGCTGCACTTGGCTTTCCAGAGCAGATCCAAGATGCGCCACTCTCTCGTCGGCGAAGCTCTGCGGCGTCCCGAATAGGACGAGCGCAAGCACGACGAGAAGTCGCGACGGAAGCGCACGTAGCGTCGCCATCCTGTGCCTGGTCGGCGCGCCGATCATTATTGCGCGGCCCAGACGTAGGCCACATAGCCCACCAGCAAGGCCACACCGACCCCACGGCCTATCACCGGACGGGTCAGGAGCAATGCAGTAAGGATGAGCGATACGCCGATCATGATGGGCAGATCAAAGGTCAGGAACCGTGACGCAACGGGGATCGGCGCGATCAGGGCGGTCACGCCCAGAATGCCGAACACGTTGAAGATGTTGGAGCCCACGATATTGCCAATGGCAATCTCGGACTGGCGTTTGATTGCGGCGATCAACGAGGTTGCCAGTTCGGGCAAAGACGTGCCGACGGCCACGATCGTCAGGCCAATGAAGGCCTCGGATACGCCGTAGCCGCGGGCGATGGACACCGCGCCGTCCACGAGAAACCGCGCGCCGACCATCAGGGCAATGAGACCCGCGATGACCCAGAGCAAAGATACGAGTGTGGAGGCGGGTGCAGGCAGATCTTCGTCTTCGGGAGGCGCCTCACCGGGCTGGCGGTAAGCCCAGACCAGATAGCCGGCGAGGCCCGCGACCAGCACCAGGCCCGATACCCGTCCCATCTGCGCCAGGGCGAACATGGGCACCAGGACCAGCGCCGCTGCCATCATCACGGCCGTGTCACGGCGCAATGTCGCGCCCATGACCTTGATCGGCCAGACCAGAGCGGACAGTCCGATGATCAGCAGGATGTTGGCGATGTTCGAGCCGACAATGTTGCCAAGCGCAATGTCGGGCACACCGCGCCATGCAGCACCGACAGAGACCAGAAGTTCGGGGGTCGATGTGCCGAAGCCGACCACGGTCAGACCGATCAGCAGTGGTGGTATCGCCATCCGCCGGGCAATGCCGACGCTTCCGCGCACCAATGCCTCGCCACCGAAGAAGAGGCCGATCAGACCCACTACAAGAAACACGTAATCCAAGAAACCCGCCTCCAAGAGGCAACCGCTTCGCCTCGCTCACACGCATTTGTGCGTTCCCAATGATCACTGCAAGACATCGCGAAAGGAAAGCCGAAAATCCACGACAATTCTGGCATATACTCGAAGTCATGCCGTAGATCGATGCAATCAGTGTCAGTGGCAGAAAGATGACGGCAACGACCGAGAAGATTTTGATTGTCGCATTCTGCTGAATATTCATCAGCCCGAGGCTGGCATCGAGCATGAACGTGATTTTTTTGCGACACAAAACCCCGCACGGTCGGTCAGCGACCGGGCGTTGCCCGAGAGAGTTCACAATAACTCGAATCACAGACATGGTCATGTTGGTTCACCGTTTCTTCCATCACGCCATCTTATTTTCGAAGCACCGATCACCATGTGCTACATCAGGTTCACCAGTCCATAGCAATGAAGGGTCCGATGAGAGACCGCATTGACCCTTTGATCGCCGAACGCGCACCTTGGCTTTACAACACCCCCGGCATCAAGCCCGTCAGGGGCCTGATGCATCTTGGATTGGGCTATGACAGGACAGTCGCGATCGGGAACAGACTGAAAGACCGTGATTCCCTCTATCTGATGCGGTTTCTGGGCAAGATGCTGGCCAAGCACGTGACCGCAACGGGGTTCAACAACCTTCCGGCACACGGCCCGGCACTGATTGTGGCGAACCATCCGACTGGCATTGGTGACGGAATCATCCTGCACCACCTGATCGCCCGCAAACGCCCCGACGCCTATATCTTTACCAATGCCGATGTCTTGCGGGTCATGCCGCAGATGTCCGACATCATCTGCCCAGTCGAATGGCGGCTCGACAAGCGCACCCACGCCAAGACCCGCGAGACGCTGGCCTTCGTCAAGACAGCCACGACCGAGGGACGGTTGGGCGTCATCTTTCCGTCAGGCCGTCTTGCGAAACGGCGCTGGCTCAGCCTGCACGAGCGACCTTGGATGGCCTCGGCGGCGATGCTGGCCAAAAAATTCGATCTGCCGGTAATTCCCGTGCATATCTCGGCGCGCAATTCGTCGCTGTTCTATCTCTTTGACAAGCTGCATCCCACGCTGCGCGATGTGACCCTGTTTCATGAGACGCTGAACAAGGATCGACAGTCTTTCGTGGTGCGCATGGGCGAACCGATCAGCGCCGAAGCTCTGCCCCGCAGTTCGGAAGAGGGTATCGCCATGCTGCGCCGCGCGACGCTGGCCTTGGGCGAGACGGACCAGCACCCCGGAGTCAGTATCGTGAAGGCGACCCGTATTCCATCGTTGAAATGGTAAGAACCGTCCCAATATCGGCTGATCATGATTTGGAACTACAGAAGACCATTTATGGTGGAACCGGTGACGAAAATGCCTTCCAAGACGCCCCCAATGAAGATCGCAGATCAACGAGGGGCTATGTGATCATCCGGGATCAAACACATATGGAACAGGCATCACCTGAGATGTGCGGCGCAACGTCCAGTGTAGGAAGATGGAAGCGCCTTGCCCCTCAAGCAGTCGGGGCAGCGTCGTGATTGCCCATCCCGCTCAGTAAGCACCTGAGCACGTCCGATCCGGTGATCATCCTTTTCTTGTCGGGCGACCATAGAAGAATAACTGTTTCGTCATGGCCAGGGTCCTGCTCGCGGTGCTTGGTAAGGATGCCGAGAGCCGTGTTGAGGGTATCGGTCGGCTTGTGGACCACCGCCGGTCGGTGGCAGTAGTCACCAGGATCGACATCTTTCCCCAGCGTCAGAAAGTCCCGCAAGAAGGCATTCGCATTCAGCAGTAGACGTGGCTGCCCTTGGTCGTCGTTCAGAACGATCCACTTCCTCTGCGATGATGCCAGCTTGCGGAGAAAGGGGTCGTCGCGGACGTGATCGAGATCCGGAAAGACTGGCTCTCCTCCATCGAAAGAGAGCTGCACGATGCTATCCGGATCGAGGGCGTTGCCTTGGTCTTGCGCAACGAGGTCATCGAGGGCGAGAAAGTTGGTCGCCCCGATCGCCTCGACGTGCCCCACCTCGCTACCGGGGTTCGCTGCATGATAACGAAGAATATTGTGCAGTTCGCGTTCGCGGAACCAAGGAACCGCTTCCTTGCCGACCCATGCATCCAGCAGGCGCGCTGTGGGCTTTGCGAGAGGCCAGAACAGGACCCGGTAGAATCGCAGGACGGGCGCGAAGAGCGCAACCGCTCTGAGCGCATTGCGCGAGAAGTAAGCCTGCGGTCCGATCTCACCGAGCACGGTAATAACCACGGTGGAAAACAAGAAGGCCAGAACGCCTGCCATGACCGAATCCGCGAGCATGGTCAGTAGAACATTGATCGCGACATTGCCGATGAGGATCGTAACAAGCGTGAAATTGGCGTCTCGCCTGAGATCGAGGGCGCTCGACGCGCTTTTGTCACCGTCTGCGGCGGCTGCCTCGAGCCGCAGGCGGCTCAGGCTGAAGACCGCAATGTTGCACCCCGAGAAAAGAGCGGATTGCGAGATGCAGAAAGCGATCCCAAGCCAGATCAGCGCGTCATTCATGAAAAACTCCAAGAAGGAAAAACCAACCGGCTGCGGGAAAGGGTCCTATGGCCAAGTTGCCCGTGCAGATGAACCGCAGGGAAGTCCGCACTGCCGACGACCATTCCTCCGCCTATATAAACTATTTGTCCAGCCAACGACGTGAAAGTTACATGGTTCGCGAACCGGACCCGATCAGTGACTGGTCGACGATGACGGCCGTGACCCCGCCATTGGTGTGCGCAAGGCCAGCGCAAGAGGCAGCATCGCAGCGGCAAGAAGGCCAATATCGTTGGCAACAACGGCAAAGTTGTCATTGCCCCGATTGATGATGACGGACGGGGTCATCATTCCCGTTTTTTCCTCGGGCACATGACACAGGCATTGGTGCGGTAGCCGCCGATAACGCGGACGCCCGGTGTTGATCCGCCACAGGCCTTGCAGGTCAAAACGGCCTCATCTTCACTTGCCGGCTCCGTTCCCCAGTTCGACGATTGCCGCCTCGGACATAGACCCGCAGCCCGCCGAGCTTTTCCTTGACCTAAATCACCTTGAGATTGGTCAGGTCATCTTCCCGACGAATGACGTCCAGATAGCGAACAGTCGATCCAGGATTGGCATCCAGCCTCTGTCACGTGTGGACCCATATGCGAACGTCCCGGTCGCAAAAGGAGGTAAGAGGCTGGGATAGCGGTCCATGATCACCTTCGCTTCGGGATCGATGTATACGCCTTGGTCATTCTTCTTCATGAGCCCCGCTGATCCACAGCCATAGTTGAGAGCAGTTTGGCCACCTGACGAAATACCAGCCGCTCAAGGCCAAGCCGGTGGCGATGACAAACCAGCGGATCATGCGCTGCGGCATCAGCCGTCCAACGACCACACTCCCCCAGCCTCCCAAGATGCTCGCTGTCGCGACAATCATAACCGCACGATAGTCAATTGCCCCGGACGCGATGAATACGACAACTGCCAAGCCCTGCATAATACAGGCGAGCCAGTTCTTCGCAGCATTCAGAGCATGGAAATCACGACCTTCGGTGAGCGAAAGAGAGGCCAGCATCATGATCCCCATACCCGCACCAAAATAGTCGCCGTAAACAGCGACCAAGCCTTGCAAGCTCGTAGCCAGCGGGCCCGGAGAGTTACTCTTGCGACGAGCCGCCATGTGCTCTCCCAACGTCGCAATGCGTGGCGCGAGGATGAAGAGGACAGTGGCGAACAGGATCAGGAACGGGACAAGCGCGCGGAACGCGCCTTCGTTTGTGTTGAGTAAAAGCAGGCCACCCGCGATACCGCCGAATGCGGAGACGATGGAGAATGGCAGTAGCCGTCGAAACGCGATTGCGATTTCGCGCCGGTAGGCGGTGGTAGATGCGATTTGACCGGGGAGAACGGAGACTGCGCTTGTCGCATTGGCGGTCACTGCCGGAAGCCCCACCGCAACGAGCGCAGAAAATGTAAAAATTGTCCCGCCGCCTGCGAGCGCATTGATTGCGCCCGCCAAGAAGCCGGAGCCCAGAAGCAACAGGATATCGATGTAAGTCATTGCTTTCCCTACACTGCACAGACGGCTGCTGCCAAGGTGAAGATCAGGTCCGACAAACAAGATCAGTTCGACCGGCGTTTGCGCTTCGCCGACAAATCGTTTCGCCAGAAAATGATCGCTTTTTCAGTCTGACCTTCCCCTTCCACTGATGCGGTTCACGGGTATTGGGTGTTTATTCAGCCTATTTCCGCGATCGAAGTCGTTGAAAGATCGCTACATAGCGGTGACGATCAGCAATCCCCCAGGTGCCGCGGTTCTACGCTTTACCGGAACCGCCCTGGTCGAGAGATGTTATGATATAGATGTCAGGCGTGCAGGTTCGAGGAAAGAAAATGGCTGAAGAAACCGCACTGCCAGCGGTTGAGGAACAACCCAGGTTGATGATCGCACTCGGCAGTTTTGCAATTTTCGGATGT
>JAIVHI010000013.1 GCA_020201155.1 Loktanella sp.
AAGGCGTCGGGATCGTCCGGTGCCGATAGGTAGCGTTTGCGGAAATCGTCGCTGATGACGCTGGTCTTCATGATAGCACTGTCAAAAAGACTGCCCTTGAGGTTCACGAAACCGGCGGCTGCGACCAGCGCACCGTCAAGCGGGCGGATCACGTCGTCATTGACGGTGCGCCGTGCCGTGCAGTTCTCTGCCATTGTCTTGCCATTGACCGTCAGGGCTTGCGGATGCGGGAATAGATCTGCCGCCAGCAGTTCCCCGATGACTGCGGGGACGCCGCCTGCGCGGTGGTAGTCTTCGCCCAAATACTTGCCTGCCGGTTGCAGGTTCACCAGCAGCGGAATCTTGTGACCCAGATCTTGCCAGTCGTCATTGTCCAGCTTCACATCAAGATGCCGCGCGATGGCATTGAGGTGGATCGGGGCATTGGTCGACCCGCCGATGGCCGAGTTCAGGACGATCGCGTTCTCGAAAGCTTCGCGCGTCATGATGTCCGACGGGCGCAGGTCTTCCCAGACCATATCGACGATGCGCTTGCCCGTATCGCGGGCGATCTGGCCACGCTCGCGGTAGGGGGCCGGGATCGCGGCAGAGCCGGGCAGTTGCATGCCCAGCCCTTCCGCCAGCGAATTCATCGTCGTGGCGGTGCCCATCGTGTTGCAATAGCCGACGGACGGCGCGGACGAAGCCGCGATTTCCATGAATTCCTCGTTGTCGATCTCACCCTGTGCCAGCATTTCGCGGGCTTTCCAGATCACGGTGCCAGAGCCTGCGCGTTCGCCGTTCCACCAGCCGTTCAGCATCGGACCGACTGACAGGGCAATGGCGGGAATATTCACCGTCGCGGCAGCCATCAACAGCGCAGGCGTGGTCTTGTCGCACCCGATTGTCAGCACCACGCCGTCGATGGGGTAGCCGAACAGGCTTTCGGTCAGGCTGAGGTAGGCTAGGTTGCGATCAAGGCTCGCGGTTGGTCGCTTGCCGGTTTCCTGAATCGGATGCACAGGCACCTCAAGCGGCACGCCACCGGCTTCGATGATGCCGTCGCGCACGCGTTTGGCCAGTTCCAGGTGATGCCGGTTGCAGGGCGACAGGTCGCTGCCCGTCTGCGCAATGGCGATGATCGGGCGGTTCGACTGCAGCTCTTCGCGTGTCAGCCCGTAGTTCAGGTAGCGTTCGAGATAGAGCGCAGAGATCTCCTGATCGTCAGGGTTGTTGAACCACTGGCGCGAGCGGAGATTTTCGGGGCGCATCTTGGACATGAGCTTTCCTTTTAGGGACTTGTTTTCAGGCGTGATGTTTTTGTCTGACCACACCCTAACGGGCAGGCAGGGGAAGTCCTACGCTGAACCGACGACCGGACAGAAAAAAGGGCGCCGCGGCGGGCGCCCGTCTTTCACGTTCTGAAGTGCGGTTTCAGCCGCCCCAGCTGCGGACTGCACCGCAATCCATGTGAACGAAATTCGAGCCGGAGTAGCTACCGACGCCGCCTGCGGCACAGGCCTGTGCCGCCCGGGCCATATCCCTGACCGAACGGCTGGACAGCCGCAGATCAGCGGCCTTGCCCGAAAGATGAAGCGAGTTCTTCGCCACGCCCGACGACCGCGACCGCAGCATCGTGTTCGTTTCGGGTGACCGGTAACCCGACAAAAGCATGTAGGGCTCGTTCACGTCCAAAAGCCGGTGCGATGCGGCCATGATATCGACGGTGCGTGTGTCGATCTGGATGGATTTGTTGTTGCGCCAGTCGCGCATGAAAAGGTTCACTTCGCGAATGGCTTCCGCGATGTATTCCCCCTCGATCCAGTAGATCGTGTCCAGTCGTTCGCCGGTGCGGCCGGAATGCATGCGGATGCGGCGGATATCACCACCACCCCGAAGGAACCCAGCTGCGTTGGAGAACGTTGGTGCTGCAGAAACGGCTGTTGCTGCAAAGGCCGTCAGAAGGCCACGCCGGGAGATCCCGGTTGAGGTCGAATGTGTCATAGTAGCGCCTGTCCCGTCGCTCATTTGAATGCACGGTTGATCCGTGCTGTGCTATCTTTCCCCAGATGCAAGACTTGTATGGCACAGCAGGAATCGTTCTCAAACCCCTTCTTAGCCAGAGTTCCCTAATGAACGGCAAATCGGCGAGAATTTGCGCAAAATCGTTTGCACCGCGCGATTGTTGCAAAAATGTCAAACCCCGGATGTGGAATGCAGCCGGGCCCGCCCAGAGATGCGCTTACCGATAGACATCGCCGCTGCTTCGACCAGAGACTTGTGTTGAACCAGTCCTTTAAGCGCTGTGTCGCAGGTCGATGTCAGAGGAAATGCACATGCTACGTTTGAAACTTCGCCGGGCCGTTTTGGCGCGGGTCTTTGCTGCGACCCTGTTGGGCAGCGTGGCGATTTCTGCGCTGGTGCCGACGATGGCGCAGGCGCAGGTCACGGCGTTCCGGCAGGCCGTCGCCGAATCCGTCGCATCGGACGAAGATCTGGCCGCATTCTACCGGGCCCGCGATTTCGCGCCGGTCTGGTCGGGCACGGATCAACTGACACAGAACCGCCGAAATGCGTTGCTTGCGGCCTTTGCCGGTGCGGGCAACCACGGGCTGCCTGCGGCGCGCTACGATGCAAACGCCATCATGGCCCGGCTGCGGGCTGCGGACACGCCCGCCGCACAGGGGGAAATGGATGTCGAACTGTCGCGTCTTTTCATGCGCTACGCCCGCGACGTCCAGACAGGCGTTCTCACCCCGTCCCGTGTCGACAACAACATCAAGCGCGACGTGCCACTGCGGAACCCGATCGAGACGATCACGGCCTTTCTCGACACCAATCCGGACGCATTCCTGCGCGCACTTCCCCCCGCGAGCCCCGAATACATCCGCCTGATGCGCGTGAAGATGCAATTGGAAGGCCTGCTGAGCGCGGGGGGCTACGGCCCTTCGGTTCCCTCGGCGCTTGAACAGGGCGCAAGCGGCGACGCCGTGGTGGCGCTCAGAAACCGGCTGATCCTGCTGGGATTCCTCGATCGCACCGCGACACAGACCTACGACCTTGCGATGGCCCGTGCGGTCGAACGCTTTCAGGACGCGCACGGTCTGGAAGTAGACGGCAAGGTCGGTGAAAGCACGCTGCGCGAACTGAACGTGCCGGTCGAAGAGCGGCTGCAGTCGGTCATCGTGGCAATGGAGCGCGAGCGCTGGACCAATCAGGACCGGGGCGACCGCCACATCTGGGTCAACCTGACCGATTTCAGCGCCGCCATCGTGGACAAGGACATCGTGACCTTCAGGACGCGGTCGGTGATCGGCGCGACCGAGAGCCATAAGCAAAGCCCTGAATTCTCGGACGAGATGGAATTCATGGTCATCAACCCCAGCTGGTATGTCCCGCGGTCCATCGCCACGCGCGAATACCTTCCGCAGTTGCAGCGCAATCGCGGCGCGGTGAGCCATCTCGAGATCACGGACCGCAATGGACGCGTCGTGAACCGGAACAACGTCAACTTTTCGAACTACACCGCCCGGAGCTTTCCGTTCTCGATGCGGCAACCGCCAAGCAACCAGAATGCACTTGGACTCGTGAAGTTCATGTTTCCCAACCAGTACAACATCTATCTTCACGACACCCCGGCCAAAAGCCTGTTCAGCCACAACACCCGCGCCTACAGCCACGGGTGCATCCGGCTGAACGATCCGTTCGACTTCGCCTATGCGCTTCTGGCACCGCAGGAAGCCGACCCGGAGGCGTTCTTTCAGTCCCGCCTGCGGACGGGTGCCGAAAGCCGTGTGAACCTCGAAACCCACGTGCCGGTGCATATCGACTATCGCACCGCTTTCACGGATGTGACCGGCGTTCCCCAGTTCCGCCGCGACATCTACGGTCGCGACGGACGGATCTGGACCGCTTTGGAGCAAGAGGGGGTGGCTCTGCGCGCCGCACAGGGCTAGGTCTGCCGTGAAACGGAGACGGGCATGGCGGCACAAACCATTCGGGACATCGCGGCGGCCTTGGGGGCAGAGGCGTTCGGAAACGGCGATCTGGTCGTAGGACGCCCGTCCGAGCCCGCCGAGGCCCGCGATGGCGATCTGGCGCTTGCGATGTCACCGGCCTATGCCGATGCGCTGGCCAACAGTGCGGCTCGCGCTGCCATCGTCTATCAGGGCTGTGACTGGCAGGCGATGGGACTGGAGGCCGCGATCGCCGTGCCGCGCGCGCGGCTGGCAATGGCGCAGCTCACCCAGGTGCTGGACCAAGGTCCCGTCTACTTAGGCGTCCATCCCACAGCCATCATCGACGAAACCGCGCAGATCGGAAATGGCGTCCACATCGGCCCCTTTACCTGCATCGGTGCCCGCAGCCGGATCGGCGACGGTGCCTGGATCGATTCCCATGTCAGCATCGACGAAGGCGTGCAGCTGGGCCAAGGCGCGCTTGTCCGTGCGGGTGTGCGGATCGGGCGGAATGTGACGCTGGGGCGTCGCGTCATCCTGCAAGCCAACGCCGCCGTCGGTTTCGACGGGTTCTCCTACGCGACCGCCGACGCCTCGAACGAGGAACGCGCGTTTCGGACAGCCGGTCGGACAGCTCTGGACCCGCCTGCGGACGCCATCCGTCACCGCGTCCATTCACTGGGCAGCGTCGTCATCGGGGATGACGTGGAAATCGGCGCGAATGCGGCTGTCGATGCGGGCACCATTCGACCCACGCGGATCGGGCGCGGCACCAAGATCGATAACCTCGTGCAGATCGGCCACAACGTCACCATCGGCCAAGACTGCGTGTTCAGCGCCCAGTCCGCCATTGCCGGATCGGCCCGCATCGGTGACCGCTGCGTCTTCGGCGGCAAGTCGGGCTGCAAGGACAACATCACCATCGGATCGGATGTGGTGCTGGGCGGGGCGGCCATTGCGCTCGAAGATGTGGCTTCGGGGCGATTTGTGATGGGCTACCCCGCCAGGCCGATGCCGGTTTTTCGGTCGCAAGAGAAGGCGTTGCGTCGTCTTTCTGTTCCAAAAGACAAATAGAGCCTCTACATAGGCCCCAGTCAGCAGGAACAGAAAATATGCCCGTCAAGGATCAGGTCATCGCAATCGTCGCCGAGCAGGCCCTGCTTGCGCCGGGGGATATCAACATGACCGATACTCCTGTCGATCTGGGGCTTGATTCGCTCGGCTTGGTCGAAATCGTCTTCGCGGTCGAGGAAACCTTTGACGTGACGGTGCCCTTCAACGCCAACGAACCCAATACGGGCGATTTCGATATTTCGACCGTCGCAAGCATCGTCGCGGGTGTCGAACGTCTGGTCGCCGAGCAGAAGGCCTGAGCCTTGCGGCGAGTCGTCATCACCGGGTCGGGCACGATCAATCCGCTTGGCCATTCCGTCGCCGCGACGCTCGAGGCGATGCGCGAAGGACGCTGCGGGATCGGCCCGCTGGATATCCGCGACGTGGACCGGCTGCAGATCCAGATCGGCGGCCAGGTCCGTGACTATGACGAGACGACCCATTTCAACCGCCAGCAAATCTCGCTTTACGACCGGTTCACGCAGTTCACGCTGCTGAGTGCGCGCGAGGCTGTCGCACAATCGGGGCTGAATTTCTCGGGCGAGCTGGCTGATCGGTCAGGCGTCGTCTTTGGCACATCGGGCGGCGGGCTGAACACGCAGGACGAAAACTACCGTGCGGTCTACGAAGAGGGCAAGAACCGGGTGCATCCCTTCATCGTGCCGAAGCTGATGAACAACGCCGCTGCGAGCCATGTCTCGATGGAATTCAACCTGCGCGGCCCGTCCTTCACCGTGGCCACGGCCTGTGCATCATCGAACCACGCGATGGGGCAGGCCTTCAACATGGTGCGGTCTGGCATGGCGGACGTGATGCTGACCGGCGGATCGGAAGCGATGCTGTGCTTTGGCGGAATCAAGGCCTGGGAAGGGCTGCGGGTCATGTCCAAGGACGGTTGCCGCCCGTTTTCCGCCACCCGCAACGGCATGGTGCAGGGCGAAGGCGCGGGCGTCTTCGTGTTCGAGGACCGGGACCACGCCATCGCACGCGGTGCAGAGATCCTGTGCGAAGTGGCGGGGTTCGCCATGTCCTCGGACGCCTCCGACATCGTGACGCCGTCCAAGCAAGGTGCCGCGCGCGCCATTGCCGGGGCGTTGAAAGATGCGCGGATGAATGGCGAGGACGTGGGCTATATCAACGCCCACGGCACCGGCACCGCTGCCAACGACAAGACGGAATGTGCGGCTGTGGCCGATGTCTTCGGCGCTCATGCCGACCGGTTGATGATTTCCTCGACCAAATCGATGCATGGTCACCTGATCGGCGGCACGGGGGCTGTCGAATTGCTGGCCTGCATCATGGCCCTGCGCGACGGGATCATCGCACCCACCATCGGCTACGAAGAGCCGGACCCCGAATGTGCGCTGAACGTGGTGCCCAATGTCGCGCAAGAGGCGACGGTCGATGCCGTGCTGTCCAACGCCTTTGCCTTTGGCGGTTTCAACGCTGTTCTGGCGTTGCGGGCGGCGCGTTAGGCCGACAGGCATCGATGGAACGCAGCCACGAAAAAGGCCCGGTGAAACCACCGGGCCTTTGTGCAATTGCGCTTGTGCTTACTGGGCGTCTGCCGACTCGAAACCCGCGGTGAAGCCGTTGAGCGAGACGTTCAGGTTGACCTCCTGATCGGGGGCACCGGCGGGGACCATGCGCAGGGTCGCTGCACTGCCGCGCTTGAAAAGGTTGACCTCTTCCGTGGTGAAACCGACCCGTGCGACGCACCCGGCGGGATTGCAGAAGGTATAGGGATAGCGGCGGGCCTGTCCGCCATCGACCGTCAGCGTCAGCTGCTGCGTCAAAAGCGTCTCCAGCGGCACGACGATGGTCGCACCCGCAGCCGCATCGCCCCCGTCTTCAAGGGGGAACATGCTGATCTCGGCGACGGCATTGTCGTTTTCGTCCATCAGCAGTTGGTACAGCTGGCAGGGGTCGTCCTGCCCTTCGGGCGCGCGCAGGCAGCGCAGTGCCCAATCGCCGAACTCTTCGCGGACATAGGGTTGTCCGACCTGATCGACGGGTTCCCCAAGGCTGAGGTCCTCGGCGGCTTGCGCGCCGTCCGTTCCTTCGACCGGAGCCATTTCGGTCGCCGGTGCATCGGTGGGGGCCGTCTCTTCGGTCGTATCCTGCGCAAAGGCTGGGGCGCTGGCCAGAAGGGCTGCCACCAGCACAGGGCTGAGCGTCTTGAGCATATTTCACTCTCCAAAACTTGTGTTCGCGTGGGCTTATCATGCCGTAAATCACCTGTCAGGTGGCAATTCACTTGTCCATGCCAGATGGGCAACAGACCACCCAAACGCAAAAAAGGGTCCGTTGCCGAACCCTTTTTCACAGTCTCCCTGTCGGACTTGGCCGACTAATTGCCCGAAAACTAGCCAAAGGGTCAGTTATCGTCAACAGCGTTTCGCGCGCAAAGAGGGCCGCGCCCGAAGGCGCGGCCAGTCGAACAAGGGATGCGTCACCTGCACGGGGGAATGCCTTGAAGGGTGTCGCGGGATTGAGACTGGCATAGAACGGTTAAGAATGTATTTTGACGTCGCAACGGGCAGGGGACAGGCATGGACGACAGGATTTTCATCGGTGGCGGAGGTGCGGACCATGCAGAGCCGCAATACCTGCTTCTGGACAAGGCGAACCGGCACGGGCTGATCGCGGGTGCCACCGGAACCGGCAAGACAGTGACCCTGCAGATCCTCGCAGAGGGTCTGTCGGCGCAGGGCGTTCCGGTCTTTCTGTCCGATGTGAAGGGTGACCTGTCTGGACTGGCCAAGGCCGGATCGGCCGATTTCAGGCTGCACGAGGCTTTCACGAAACGGGCCACGACCATCGGCCTCGATCTGCAATACGACCGGTTTCCGGTGACGTTCTGGGACCTTTTCGGGCAGCAGGGCCATCCGATCCGGGCGACCGTGGCGGAAATGGGTCCGCTTTTGCTGTCGCGACTGATGGACCTGACCGATGTGCAGGAGGGCGTGTTGAACGTGGCCTTCCGCGTCGCAGATGAAAAGGGTCTTCCGCTGCTCGATCTCGAAGACCTGCAGGCCCTGCTGATCTGGTGCGGTCAGAACGCCAAGGAGCTGTCCTTGCAATACGGCAACGTTGCCACGTCCTCGGTCGGGGCAATCCAGCGGCAACTGCTGGTGCTCGAGAATCAGGGCGGGAACGCCTTGTTCGGTGAGCCGGCCCTGAACCTTGCCGACATCATCCGCACCGAAGACGGGCGCGGTGCGGTGAACATCCTTGCCGCTGACCGGCTGATGGGCGCGCCCCGGCTTTATGCCACCTTCCTGCTCTGGCTCCTGTCGGAGCTGTTCGAGGAACTGCCCGAGGTCGGCAACCCGGACAAACCCAAGTTGGTCTTCTTCTTCGACGAGGCCCATCTCTTGTTCGATGACGCGCCAAAGGCGCTGGTCGACAAGGTCGAACGGGTCGCGCGACTGATCCGGTCCAAAGGTGTCGGCGTATTCTTCATCACCCAGAACCCGACGGACGTTCCTGAAGACGTGTTGGGCCAGCTTGGCAACCGGGTCCAGCACGCCCTTCGTGCGTTCACGGCCAAGGATAACCGGGCGCTCAAGCAGGCTGCCGAAACCTACCGGTCCAACCCCGAATTCGACACCGCGACGGCCATTCAGGAGGTCGGCACAGGCGAAGCCGTGACCTCGCTTCTGGACGCCAAGGGGATTCCCGGCGTCGTCGATCAGACATTGATCCGCCCGCCATCGTCACAGCTTGGCCCGATCGACGCGGGCGAACGTCAGGCCATCATGCGAACCTCGCCCATGGCCGGCAAATACGACGAGCGTCTGAACCGGGAAAGTGCCGCCGAAATTCTGGCCGAACGCGCCCAAAAGGCGGCAGATGACGCGGCAGCGGCAGAAGCCGCAGAAGAGAATGCCGAAATGGAGGAGCGTGAGTTCAAGCGCGCCCGTCGCTACGACGGGCGCGGCGTGCCCGGACGATCCACCTCGCGCGGTAGCCCGTCAAAGACGGGCTTCGGCGAGGCGATCTCCGGCGTCGTGATGAAAGAGCTCAAGGGGACAACGGGGCGCCGGATCGTCCGCGGTGTTCTGGGCGGACTGTTCAAGGGGCGTTGAGGGACCGCTAAAGCTGCCTGACCTTCAACTGGGCCAGCCGGTTTTCCTCTTTCGTGATGACCTCGAACCGGAATCCGTGAAAGCTGAAGACCTGGCCTTCGACCGGGATCATCTGCGCTTCGTGGATCACCAGACCCGCCACCGTGTTCGCCTCTTCGTCGGGCAGGTTCCAGTCGTGGGCGCGGTTCAGGTCACGGATCGTCATCGCACCGTCGATCAAGTAGGCGCCGTCGGATGTCTGCTCGGGGCCACCGGTTTCGTCCGTGTCGAATTCATCGGCGATCTCGCCCACGATTTCCTCGAGGATATCTTCGAGCGTGATCAACCCTTCAAGCGTGCCGTATTCGTCGACCACGAGGGCGAAATGCGTATGGCGGCGCAGGAACTGACGCATCTGGTCGTCCAGCGTCGCGGTCTCGGGCACGAAGTAAGGCTCCATCGCCACGCTGAGGATATCGAAGTTATCCAGCTCTTCCGCCGTCATGACACCGTCTGCCATCATCTTGTGCATGGCGCGCAGCAGGTCCTTGGCGTGCAGGATACCGACGATGTTTTCAGGGCTGTCGCGGTAAAGGGGCAGGCGGGTGTGATTGCTGTCGAGACACTGCTTGAGCACCTCGGCCGGGGGAAGATCGGCGTCGATCATCTCGATGCCCGAGCGGTGAAGCATGATTTCCTCGACCGTGCGTTCATTGAGATCGAGCGCACCGAGAATACGGTCGCGGTCCTCTTTCTCGACGAAGCCTTCCGAGTGGCCCAATTGCAGGGCGCCGACGATTTCCTCGCGCACGGCAAGGATCTGGCTGTCGGGGTCGGTCTGCACACCGAAGACGCGCAGCACACCGTTCACCAGAAACCGCACAGCCGTGACGACCGGCGCGAAGACGACCACCACCCAGCTGATCGGAAGAGAGACGAGCGAGGCTACTTTTTCAGGGTTCGTGATGGCGTATGTCTTGGGCAGCACTTCCGCGAAGATCAGGACCAGCAGGGTCATGACCAAGGTGGCCACCGCGACGCCGTTCTGGCCGAAGATCGTTGTCAAAAGCGCCGTCGCCAGTGACGTCGCGAGGATATTCACGACGTTGTTGCCCAGCAAGACAGAGCCGATCAGACGTTCGTTGTCATTGGTGATGTCAAGGGCACGCAGTGCGGACTTGCTGCCCTTGTCGGCGTTAGAGCGCAATTTGCCCCGCGATGCGGCGGTCAGGGCCGTTTCCGATCCCGAGAAAAAGCCGGACAGGAACAGCAAAACGATAATTGACACAGCCGTAATCCAGGTGGCCGGGTCAGTCAGAGGGGTGTCCATGGGTACTTTCGAAAAGTTGAGATGTCGCGGAATATGAAGTGGATCGGCCTTGGCTTCAAGTGAAGCCTAGCCGCGATCCGGTTTGCGGGACAGGGGATGATGTTCGAGCACCAATTCGCTCAGGCGCTCGTCCAGAACGTGGGTGTAGATTTCGGTCGTCGCCACATCGGCATGACCCAGCATCGTCTGGATCGCGCGCAAATCCGCACCACCCGCAAGCAGGTGTGTGGCGAAGGCGTGGCGCAGCGTGTGGGGGGTGACGGCGTCGGAGGACACACCAGCCTGAGCGGCCAGATCCTTGATCAGGTTGAAGAAACTCTGACGGGTCATGTGACCCGCCTTTGCCCGCGACGGAAACAGAAAGGCCGATGGCGGCCTGCCCTTGAGCCGCGCTTCGTCTTCGGCGGTGTCGCGTGCGGCTAGCCAGTCGGCCATGGCCTGCCGGGCGGGTGGCGACAGCGGCACCAGACGTTCCTTTCCACCCTTGCCGCGGACCAGCAGCATCTGCGGATTTCCCCGTGCCGCAGCCACGGGCAGTGTCACCAGTTCCGTCACGCGCATGCCCGTGGCGTAAAGCAGTTCCATCAGACAGGTGTTGCGCAACGGATCACGCGGGCTTTCACGCGCCGCCGCCAAAAGCGCGCCCACCTGTTCGACCGACAGGGTCTTGGGCAGGCGCTTGGACTTGCCCGGCCCTTTGACCTGGATCGCGGGATTGTCCTCGCGCCAGCCTTCCTCGAAGGCGAAGCGGTAAAGTTGCTTGATCGCGGACAGCCGTCGGGCACGGGTCGCGGCGGCCAGACCTTCGGCTTCGCATCCGATCAGGTAGTCCTCGACATGGCCCCGTTCGGCATCGGCGAAATGACGGTTGCGCCGATCCAGCCATCCCGCGAAATCCTTGAGGTCGCGGGCATAGCCAAGTTGCGTATTGGTCGCGGCATCGAGTTCGGCAGCCTGCGCTTCCAGAAAGCTCTGGATCCAGTGCATCATCGGCTGACCGGCGGCTGTCATGTCCGTCGCTCCAGCAGCAGGTATTGCAGCGCGGCCCGGCGCGCCGTGTCTTCGAGCCCCACACTGCGGAAAAAGGACAGTGCGCCGGTGACCGCTTCGGGATCGCCGGCGTAGCCCGCGTTGAAATCGGAAATCGCGCGCAGCAAGGCCTCGCCCAGCTTTCCTTCGTCGGCAAGGGCGGTCAGCGCTTCAGGCGGGTCCGCGGGACCGAAGGCGGCAAGAACCGTGCTTTCCCTGTCCGTCTGCGCGGCAACCGGATCGGGAAAGCCGCGCGCCACACCGGCCAGAAACGGGTCCGCTGTCGGGTTGGCCTGCGCCACGGCTTCATATTGCGAGGACAATAGCCCGATGGTCACGGCAAGCTCTTTGGCATCACCGGTCAGGGACAGGTCTGCCAGCATGTCGCCATAGACGCTGGCAAAGGGCACTTCGGCACGAATGGATGTCATCGCGTCCCATGCGGCGGGCAGGTGGCGCGCCACCGCTTCGGCGTCGTCTGCGCTGACAGCGGCATCGAAGCGTTGAATGTCCGCGACGCGATCCCAGACACCGCCCGATGCCGAGGGTTCGCGCGCTGTGTAGAAACCCAGCAATTCCGACCCCGAAATGGCACCGGCCCGCGACAGGCGTTCAGCCGCATCCAGTTGCGCCTTCCATCCCGTGATGTTGCGCAGATCGGCATGGGCGAAGGGCAGGGGCAGTTCGCGCGTCGGCATCGGCTCTCCGATGGCCTCGCGCAGGCGGAATTGCAGCGGCGTCGTGCGGTCGGGGGGCGGCAGCGGTGCCTCTCCCTCGAAAAGGTCGGCATCCAGAAAACGCGTCAGCAACGCCTCTTCGGCGGGAGTGACGTCACCCAGCACGCGGTGAGTGTTCAGGGTCAAGGCAGCCGTGCGCCAGTCGCCCGACCGGGCCAGACAGAAAATGCGGGCCGGATAGGTCGGCGCGACACCGGCACCGTTGTCCATCATGGTGCAGGCATCGTTCTCGGTGCCGGTCAGCAGGGCCACATCGAAATAGCGGCGGAAGGTTTCGGCGTCGTCGGTTCCCGCGGCCTCCAGCAGGGATTGCGCCTGAGGAAGCGCGCCCAGCGCCAACAGGGCATCGACCCGGGCGAGGAACAGGCTTGCCTCGGGCCTAGCACCCCTTGGGGGATCGGCCTCGGCCAGCAGAAGGGTCACCAGCATCTCGCGCATGGCGGGGAGCGACGGCTGCGCCTGTGCCTGTGTCAAAGCGATCACGGTGTCCACATCCGAAGACGACCACAGCGACTTGGGCAGCCCGGTGACGTCAGAGGCGAGCAGCCCGACAGGATCGTTCGACGGCGCATCCAGTGGCGTGACCGTGATCTGCGGTGTGCTGGCATCCCCGGTAACGGGTGGTTCGTCGACGGGGGGGCGGGGCCGCTGGTTCTGGGACGTGGGCGGTTCGACAACCGATTCCGACAGCCAATCGATGGCCGACAGGGGGGCGGCGTCCTGCGCTGTTCCGGCCAAGGGAACGACACTCATAAACAAAATAAGGGCGGCCTTGTGTTTCATTCGGTCTCCAGCACGACCGGTTCTGTCACGGTGCGGACGGGCGGGGCGAAGTCGTCTTCGAAGAAAAACGGCCCGACATAGGCATAGGCGATCAATGCCGCACCTGCCAGCACGGCCAGAAAGAAGATCACCTTGATCAGACGCCACATATCCTGCCCCAGTTGTTTGGTTTTGCCGCGATTGTTGGTATTCGCCTACCACTTGTATCACAGGTTTATATATGGCCTTTCACACAAGATCACGTCATTGAAAGCACAATTTTCGCAATCAGCGACGACAAGCCGGTGGGAGACGGACGATCACCAGAACGGAACGATACAGGTTGCGGCGCACGGTCGTCATGGTCGGCATGATGGGGTCGGGCAAGACCGCCGTCGGCCGGGCGCTGGCCCTGCGGCTGGGCGTGCCCTTTCTCGATTCCGACGCTGCCATCGAAGAAGCGGCCCGCGCGACCATCGCCGAGATTTTCGCGCAGGACGGCGAACGCTTTTTCCGCCGTCGCGAAACCGAAGTCATCGACCGGCTTTTGTCCGGCCCGCCTTGCATCCTGTCCACGGGGGGTGGCGCCTTTCTGGCCGAACGCAACCGCATGGCGATTGCGCAAAAGGGCGTGGCGCTGCGGCTTGACGCGCCCCTTGCCCTTTTGTGGGAAAGGGTCCGCAACAAGGACACCCGTCCGCTGCTGCAGACCGCGGACCCGCTGGCGACCTTGACCGATCTCTATGCGGCCCGCGATCCCGTCTATGCGCTGGCAGAGCTCAGCCTGCCCGTCAACGCGGCCTCCAGCATCGAGGATACCGCCGACCGCGTGATCGCCCTTCTCAAGACACGCCCCGATATTCTGGAGACACTGCCATGACACAGACCGTTCACGTGGATTTGCCGGGCCGGGCGTATGACGTGGTCATTGGCCCCGGCGTCATGGACGAGGCCGGCGCGCGCATCGCGCGGATGGGGGGGCGCCGTCACGTGGCGATCGTGACGGAAACCAACGTGGCCTCTGCACATCTGGCCGCGCTGCAAGCCAGCCTGTCCGCTGCTGGCCTGACTTCGGATGCGCTGGAGCTGCCCCCCGGCGAGGCGACCAAGGACTGGGCGAACCTGACACGCACGGTCGAATGGCTGTTGGACCAGAAGGTCGAGCGCGGTGACATGATCGTGGCCTTGGGGGGCGGCGTTATCGGCGATCTGGCGGGCTTTGCTGCGGCCATCCTGCGGCGCGGCGTGCGCTTTACGCAGGTGCCGACCAGCCTTCTTGCGCAAGTGGACAGTTCGGTCGGTGGCAAGACAGG
>JAIVHI010000102.1 GCA_020201155.1 Loktanella sp.
TTCAGTCTCAATTCGGCTGCAAGACGATCCGTTGCCGTGGGCTCGTTTCCATCAAAGGAAAAGATGATATTCGGTCCGCCGGTCCATCCCCGAATGTCAGCCGGAACGCTGTAGATCCCGTTTGGACCTTCAGGCCCCACACGGATATCATGCGTGCTGCAATCGCTGCCGGAGAAACCGAGTTCCTGCTTCTCGACATTCCATTTCAAGCCGGGAAGGGCAAGAATGTTGAGGCCCGGCTTGAGGTCTGACGGAAACAGGACGCGAAGCGATAAGTGGGTATAAACCATGCCATCGGGAATGTGCAGCTCGGGCAGTGCCTCTGTCACTGACGCTTGCGACAACCGTAACGTTGCGGCTGCCTTCAGCTTCCGGGCGCGTGCACGTTTTCGTTCGGCCCGCAGCGCTTCGATCAGGATGGCTTCCATGGCCCCTCGGGTGCGGGGCCCGAAAACCTCGCTGTCTTCGTGCACAGGTGCCGCTTTCTTGCCCTTGGCCGGCCGCACCGTCGCGGCACGGTCAAGAATGCGCTTGCGATGAACCTCGAAGCCGGCTTCGGTTTTCAGAGCTTCCCAAGCGGTATTGATCTCGCGAATCCGCTCCTGTGCGATACGAAGTCCAGCAACGTCCGAAGACTGAAATCTGTCCGGGTGATTGTCGCGCGCGGCCCTGCGCCAAGCATCGCGACAGTCGCGATGAGATGCCGTTTGGGCATCGAGACCCAAAGTCGCAAAATGGTTGATCATCTCTATCTTCCTCGGCGAGGTTATGTCGGTTTCCAGAATTGGACCCCGGACAAGCCGCCGCTACCTTACCTTTGATCGTTGGGTCAATCTTGACTTTCTGATCGGCTCCTCATTCGGCAGAAAACAGTAAGCCGGAAGAGCATACACCGACGGGAGAGATAATCTGGCTCTTCGGTTTCCGGCGACCCAGACGCCCCGGAACGCCAACCCCGTCCTGACTTTCCCTTGGCCGTTTTGCAGCATTCGCAGGGATCAGTTGCGGCTTTCAGATATCTCGCCACGCCGTCCTTTTTGACCGATTGTGACATCGACGGCGCTGATGATAACAGGGTCCTATGTTGAAAGAGCGTCATCTCATTTTCCTTGGCCGCATCGTTCCGCTGCTTGTCGCGCTACCGATCGTTGCGGCTGTGCTCGCCGCTTTTGCCGGTGATCTGGATACTCTTTTAAGGATTCAGTCCACGGTCTTGCCGACCTATGCGCGCAATACCCTGATCCTCATGGTGGCGGTCGGCACCTTGGCGGGGATCATCGGCACGGCGACAGCCTGGCTCGTGACCATTTACCGGTTTCCGGGCTCGCGCCTGTTGGCGATCCTTCTGGTCCTGCCGCTGGCCTTTCCCGCCTATGTGCTTGCCTATGCGTATACCGCGCTTCTCGATCATCCGGGTCCGGTGCAGACCCTGCTGCGCGAGGTCGCAGGCTTCGGACCGCGAGATTACTGGTTTCCCGAGGTCAGGTCGATCGGTGGCGCGATCACGATGCTGACCTGCGTTCTTTATCCATACGTCTATCTTCTTGCCCGGGCCTCGTTTCGACAGCAGGCATCCACCACCTATCTCGCCGCCCGAACTTTGGGGCAGACCCCGTTCGGAGCGTTCCGGCGGGTCGCCCTGCCAATGTCGCGCCCGGCGATTGCGGGTGGCATTCTGCTGGTCGTGATGGAGACCATCGCCGACTACGGCACGGTGGCGCATTTCAATGTCCAGACCTTCGCGACCGGGATCTACCAGGCATGGTTTTCGGTCGGGGATCGCGCGGCGGCTGCACAGTTGGCCCTGTGCCTGCTCACACTCGCTCTCTTTCTTGCTGCACTAGAGCGCAAACAGCGCGGTCGTGTGCGGCTGACGGCGCGCGGGGGGCATTTCGATGCGATGGAACCCAAAAGATTGAGCGGCCTGCGGGGATGGCTTGCGACGTTGACCTGTTTTCTGCCCGTTTTCGTGGGCTTTCTGGTTCCCGTGGTCATGCTGGTGACGATGGCGATCGGATCGGGGCAAAGTCCTTTCGCGTCGCGCTACATCGATTTCCTGCTCAACTCGGTCAGCCTGTCGGCGATCGCCGCCGCCCTGACCGTCGTGGGCGCGGTTCTCGTGGCGTTTCGGGCAAGGTTGCGTCGCGATGCCGGTTCAGAGCGGCTGCTTGTCCTGTCCAGCATTGGCTACGCTGTGCCCGGCGGGGTTATCGCGATCGGCCTGATGGTTCCCTTTGCACGGTTCGATAACTGGCTTGACGATGTCATGGGCGCAACTTTCGGCTTCGATACCGGGCTTTTGATTACGGGATCGATATGGCTGCTTGTCGTCGCGTATATGGTCCGGTTCATGGCGGCGGCGCTGAATGCCTATGACAGCGGGCTGTCTACCGTTCCACTCCATTTCGACGCTGTGGCGCGGTCGCTGGGGCAGAGCACACCGAACGTCATGCGCCGGGTTCATCTCCCGGCGGCCCGCGCGAGCCTGCTTACAGCGGGGCTGGTCGTTTTCGTCGACGTGATGAAAGAGCTGCCTGCAACCCTGATCCTGCACCCGTTCAACTTCCAAACTCTGGCTGTGCAAGCGCACCGCCTCGCGTCCGACGAACGTCTCTCCGAGGCCGCTGTGCCATCGCTGGCGCTGGTCGCGGTCGGAATTATCCCGGTCGTTATCCTGTGTCGCCAGATCGGCAAGGTGCAAGACTAAATCTCTCATCAAAAAAGGCGGCGCACCGAAGTGCGCCGCCTGAATTCTGGTCTAGAGCTTGCGACCGGACCTAATCAGGGCCAGTCGACCGCGTTGAAGATCTCCTGCGCTTTGGGGGCGTTGCTGCCGTATGCGGAACGCGGCGTCGTGTTGTCCGGGATGAAATATCCCAGTTGGGCCACACCCTCTCCGAGAGCGACGCCAGGGACAGCCGGATATTCATTGTTCTGGTTGGCGAAATGCTCCTGCGCAAAGTCGGATGTCAGGAATTCCAGAAACTGGACCGCTTCATCACGGTTCGGCGCACTGGCCGTGACAGCAGCACCTGCGATATTGGTGTGGGCGCCACGGTCATCCTGGTTCGGCCAGACCCAGCCGATATTATCAATTCCAGAGGTCAGACCGTCGACATCATCAACGAGGCCACGCAAAAAGTAATAGGTGTTGGTGACCGCGATGTCGCATTCTCCCGACACGATGCCACGCAATTGGTCGGTATCGCCGCCTTGGGGATCGCGGGCCATGTTTTCGCGCACACCGGCTGCCCAGTCCTGCGCGGCCTCTTCGCCATCCGCCTCGATGATCGATGCCAGAAGCGACTGATTGTAGACATTGCTGGACGAGCGGATGCAAATCTGCCCTTCGTATGCATCGTCGGCCAAGGCTTCATAGGTCTGCGGCGGGTTGTCTACACGGTCTTTCGCATAAAAGATGATGCGGGCCCGCTGTGACAGACCGAACCAATGGCCATCAGGGTGGCGCAGAAACTCGGGAATGCGGTTTTTCAAAACATCCGAGTCGACCGCAGAAAGCAGTCCTGCTTCATCGGCACGCCAGAGCCTTCCGGCGTCAACGGTCAGGAAGATGTCTGCCGGACTATTGTCACCTTCGGCCTGCATCCGGGCGATCAGTTCGTCGCTGTCACCTTCGATGCGGTTCACGGCGATACCGGTCTCTTCCTCGAACTGGTCGAAGAGAACGGTGTCACTGTCGTAGTGCCGCGCCGAATAGATATTGACGTCGGCCAAGGCCGGACCGGCCACGGCAATGGCTGCAACGCTATGCAAAAGTGTCTTGAGCTTCATTGGAAACCTCCTTGTTTTGACACGTGGACGCTATTCCGACAGATTTAGTCAGTCAACTCATTTCCGACAGTTTTACTTGGTCAATTTGGGCGCAGGTCGGGATATGATCTGTTTCGGCGATTGACAGACAGACGCGATCACAGGCCAACGATGTGATTGTCCCAAGCATAGTCAAAGCGGGACAGAGCCATCGGCACACCCGTTCTGATCGCCAGTAAACCGCCCAGCCCATCGCTCGCGAGAAAACCCTCTTGATGAGGTGCAAGTCCGCAAATGTCAGTGCGAGATGCGGACCCAAGGAAATCACCTTCGGTGGTAAACCGGTGCAGTCGCCCGCCGCGTGGGGAGGTAATCGCGACCTCCGTGTCGTTCCCGCTGAACGCGATGCTGCCCGCATAGCCCCGCATGGCCAGTTCGTCGGCCAAGGACGCTGCCGCCAGCGTTGGGCTTCCACCGATACGGTGCAGCCCCAAAAGAGGAGGCGCCGCGCCGGCCGTGCCCTGCCACTGCATCGCAAATCCGACAAGGCCGTCTTGCCTGACGGCAAGGTGACGGATCGAGTTTCGCCGTAAATCGGGGGCCAGTTCGATCCGGTCAAGGATCGCCCCGTCCGGACTGAGATAGGTCAGATTTGGGCGCATTGTGGGCACGTTCAGCTTGGTGCGGGCCGCTGGTCCGTAGCGATGCCGGTCGCCGCGGCCAGATGGTCACCTGCCCATGGTGATTGCCGTGGTGGTCAAGAGTATGCGGATCATCTGATTTTACCTTCGTTTGTTTCTGGATCACGCCCCATCTGGGACCCAGAGGCAGCCGGTTCCGAGATACGGTCAAGGAGCTGTTCCAGTGAAAACATCGGCCAGCCGACGCCTTCGAGGGCAGATTGCAGAAGTTCGCAGCGGCACGGCTGCATGGATGACCGATCAATTCGGGGCATGGGCTGTCCTGTAAAACGGTGGCGCTTGTTGAAAGTCTGACTGATTCACTCGGATTTGACAATACCCGAGTGATACCGTTGGTTTTCTCACCACAACATGAAGTGGGACTTGTCACCTTTGATGACTGTCTAAGATCTGTGGTTCTCGCCACCGGGTTCTCACAGGTGGACATGGAATACCGTCGTGGGTAGGCTCGACCGTTCTCGGGATATGGATTGGCGCATTCTCGAGCATGCCTGCGAGGTCATTTGTGCATGTATGGATGCCCCCGTTGGTGCAAGTGATTTTTGAACGGTGCAAGCGTGTGATCGGGTGCGGTCATGTATCAGGCCTCTGTGTGCGGTGATATATTGACCGCGGGCCGGTATGGCGATGCGCGGACCAGAGGCATATCAACAAACCGAGCTCGATGGCTCCTGCACAAATGCTGCTTTCTCTGACCCGGATCTGATCGATCCTTTGCCCTTACTGTTCAGTGACCTCCTCACACTCCCAACTTACCGGGACGCCGTAACACGCAGTCTTCGCTATGCCATCGTCGCCGCCGGATTCCGGTAATCCTCGTGTTTCGTAATCATGGCCCAGAGACCACGCGCCATTTTGTTGGCCAGCGCAATTG
>JAIVHI010000280.1 GCA_020201155.1 Loktanella sp.
ATGCCGGGGCCGACGAGATTTATGGCGGCCTGGGCGACGATTCCGTCAACGGCGGTGACGGGAACGACCTCATCTACGGAGATGCAGGCGCTGACGTTCTTGAAGGTGGTGACGGGAACGACATTATCTTTGGCGGTGACGGCTCGGACGACATCAGCGGTGGTGACGGAGACGATACGCTTCACGGAGACCTTGGCGACGACACGCTTTATGGCGGTGCGGGCGCTGACGTTCTTTTCGGCGGCGCGGGGACGAACACGCTGGATGGCGGTGCGGACCAGGATACATTCGTCATCACCGATGACAGCGGATCGAATATCATCACCGGGGGCGAGACCGGCGACGACCTCGACACTGTGGATATGGCCGCGGTGTCAGACAATGTCACTGTCACCTTCGATGCCGCTGAATCCGGCTCGGCTGAGCACGGCACCAATACGACGACCTTCAGTGAAATCGAAGCCGTCACGACCGGTACGGGTGACGACACGGTCACGGGTGTCGCAGGCGACGTGACCATTTCAACAGGCGCTGGCGACGACATCATCGACGTCGGCGCAGGCAATCAGGTCATTTACGCAGGCGAAGGCAACGACAGTATCTCGACCGGCACGGGCGACGATATCATTTTCGGTGGCGACGGGGACGACACCATCGACGGTGGCCTCGGCGCGGACTGGATCGACGCAGGCGCCGGCAATGACACAATCACCTTTTCGGACGGAGACACCCTATTCGGAGGCGATGGAGACGACACGTTCAACTACGCCGATCTGGGTGAACCCACCGACGGCACGATCTTCATCTCTGGCGGGTCGGATGACGAAACGCCGGGCGGGGGCGACACGCTCAACCTCGGCAAGAATGCCGACTGGAGCACGCTGGATGTCACGGATGACGGAAGCGGCAGCTTCGGCGCACGCGACATCGCCAGTTTGCGTCCCGGTGATTTCGTCGTCACCCGTGACCACGGCATGCAACCGATCCGTTGGATCGAAAGCCGCACCGTTCCCGCGCGCGGCCGCTTTGCCCCGATCCGCATCACGCCCGGCGTCGTGACAGGACTGGAGCGTGATCTGCTGGTCTCACCCCAGCACCGCATGTTGTTTCAAGGCTTTCGGGCGGAACTGTTGTTTGGTGAAAGTGAAGTTCTCGCCGCGGCCAAGCATCTGGTCGACGGGGTCTCTGTCACGCAAGAGGAATCGGATACGGTCACCTATGTCCACATGATGTTCGACCAGCACGAGATCGTCTTTGCCGAAGGTGCGGCGACCGAAAGTTTCCATCCGGGCGATCTGTCGATCACGGCGATCAGCGATCCGGCGCGCGAAGAGCTTTTCGCCATCTTTCCCGAGTTGCGCAGCCATCTTGGCGCTTATGGGCAGACCGCGCGGCGGTGCCTCAAGCGTCACGAGACCGAGCTTCTGCTCGTTTAGGTCGGCGCAGGGTTCGCGCGGGGTCTGCTCCCCCCGCGCGGCCCGCTTTTCGAGCATCACGCGATCTGGCGCAAACCCGCGCGGCCCTCGCGCCACGCCTGCGCTGCCGTGCCGAAGGCTTCGAACAGCGGTCTTGAGACAGGATCGATACCGGCCTGCCATTCGGGATGCCACTGGACGCCAAGGGTAAATCCGGGCGCGTCCTTGACATAGATGGCTTCCTGCGTGCCGTCGGGGGCGAAACCGTCGACCACGATGCGGTCCCCCGGCCGCCGCCGCTGGTGAATGTCACCTCGTGGCGCAGGGCGAACTTCTCTTCCAGCGTGCCGTCGGGCGGCATGCGGTGGTTGTTGCGCCCCGGCAGATCGCGGATCTCCGGATAGAGCGTCCCGCCCATCGCGACGTTCAACTCCTGAAAGCCGCGGCAAATCGCCAAAAGCGGCTGCCCGCGTTCGATCAGGGCACGGATCAAGGGCAAGGCCATCTGGTCACGCTTGCGGTCGAAGGCACCGTGCGCTTCCGTCGCCGTCTCGCCGTATTCGTCGGGATGCACGTTCGGACGTCCCCCCGGAAAGATGAAACCATCGCAAAGTTCCATGATCTCGGTCAGCGGCGACAGATCGGGATCAGCCGGAATGACGACCGGCAGGGCGCCCGAAACCTCTGCCACCGAGGTGAGGTTCATCTCACCCACGGCCTGAGCCGGATATTGATCGTTGATCAGATGCGCATTGCCGATGATGCCGATGACGGGACGAGACATGATTTTCCTGCAAGTTTCGTTTTTCATACCAAGCGGCGGCCGAAACGGAAAGACGCACGAACGCACGACACCCTTGGCCGAAACGCACCGGCCCAAACAATGGGCGCTGTGCTGCAAACGCCACCGCCGGACGAAAAGAGATCAGCCTTCGCCGATCAGCCCTGCGCCTTCGATACCCGACAGGGCCGCCGTCACATCATTGTCCGAGGTATCGCCGGTCACGCCCACGGCCCCGATCACCGCCCCGTTTCGCGCCTTGACCAGAACACCGCCCGGTACTGGCACGACCTTGCCACCGTAAAGCCCGTTCACCGCTGCCATGAAGTAAGGCTGCTGTTCCGCCCGCGCCATCTGCGCCGAACCGGGCATGCCCAGCATGACGGCGCCGTAAGCCTTGCCTTGCGCGATGTCGAATCGTCCCGGCGGGGCACCATCCTCGCGTTCGAAGGCTTTGACATGGCCGCCCGCGTCCAGCACCACGACGGACAGCGGTTTGAGGTTCATTTCGCGGCCCTTTTGAAGCGTCTTGCGAATGATCGTGCGGGCACGGGTCAGGCTGATTTCGGCCATGATGGCTCCTTTGCTTACGATTTCAGTTCCAACCGGCGGCGATGCAGGACCGGTTCGGTATAGCCCGACGGCTGCTCTTGCCCTTGAAACACCAGATCACAGGCGGCTTGGAAGGCGACGCTGTCGAAATCGGGCGCCATCGGGCGATAGTTGGGGTCGCCCGCGTTCTGACGGTCGACGACGACGGCCATCTTTTGCATGGTATTCAGCACGGTCTCCTTGCTGACGACCTCGTGGTGCAACCAGTTCGCCAGAGCCTGCGACGAGATGCGGCAGGTCGCGCGATCCTCCATCAGGCCCACGTCGTGAATGTCGGGCACCTTGGAACAGCCGACGCCCTGATCGACCCAGCGCACGACATAGCCAAGGATGCCTTGGGCGTTGTTTTCGATTTCCTGTTGCAGCATCTCGTCGGGCCAGTTCGTCTGTTCCGCCAGCGGGATCGTCAACAGGTCATCAAGCGACGCGCGCGGCCCGCCTTCCGCGATCTCGGCCTGACGCGCCTTGACGTCGATCTGGTGGTAATGGGTCGCGTGCAGGGTTGCGGCGGTGGGCGACGGCACCCAAGCGCAGGATGCACCGGCCAGCGGATGATTGGTCTTGGCCTTCAGCATGTCGGCCATCAGATCGGGCATGGCCCACATGCCCTTGCCGATCTGCGCCTTGCCGCGCAGCCCGCAGGCCAGCCCGATGTCGACATTCCGGTCCTCATAGGCCGCGATCCACGTGCTGTTCTTCATCTCGCCCTTGGGCACCATCGGCCCGGCTTCCATGCTGGTGTGGATTTCGTCCCCGGTCCGGTCGAGAAAGCCGGTGTTGATGAAAGCGACGCGCGATTTCGCGGCGCGGATACATTCCTTGAGGTTGGCCGAAGTGCGGCGTTCCTCGTCCATGATGCCCAGCTTGACCGTGTTGGCGGGCAGCCCCAGCACCTTTTCCACGCGGTCGAAAATCTCGACGGCAAAGGCGACCTCGGCGGGGCCGTGCATCTTGGGCTTGACCACGTAGACAGAGCCGTGAAGCGAATTGCCGCCGTCACGTTTCAGATCGTGCATCGCGATCAGGGTCGTCACCATGGCATCCATGATGCCTTCGCCGATCTCCTCGCCCGTCGCATCGTCAAGGATGGCGGGGTTTGTCATCAGGTGACCGACGTTGCGGACCAGCATCAGGGACCGCCCCTTGTGGGTCATGCGGTTGCCGTTGCTGTCGGTGTAGGCGATGTCGTGGTTCAGTTTGCGGACAAAGGTCCTGTCGCCCTTGGTGATCTCTTCGGTCAGGTCGCCCGTCATCAGCCCGAGCCAGTTCTCGTAGGCAAGAACCTTGTCCTCGGCATCGACACAAGCCACGGAATCCTCGCAATCCATGATCGTGGACAGCGCGGACTCCAGAATGATACGACCTTGTCCAGATGCGCCCGTCCCCAGTCGATCACCCTTTGACCGCGGGCCGGATCATAATCCTTGCCTTGCGGCAGGTCGCCCAGCGCATCCGTGCCGTAAAGCGCATCATAAAGCGACCCCCACCGCGCGTTCGCGGCATTCAAGGCAAAGCGGGCGTTGGTGATCGGCACCACAAGCTGCGGTCCGGGCAGATCGGCGATCTCGGGGTCCACGCCCTTTGTGTCGATGGTAAAGTCCGGTCCCTCTTCGACCAGATAGCCGATCTCGGACAGGAAGGCCGTGTAGGCCGCCGAATCCTTGGGGCCGTCACGGTGCTTGACGTGCCAGGTGTCGATCTGCTGTTGCAGGTCCTCGCGCACCTCGAGCAGATCGCGGTTCTTCGGCCCCAGATCCCGCACCATCCCGGCCAAGCCGTCCCAGAAGGTTTCGGCCGATACGCCCGTTCCCGGAAGAGCACGCCGTTCGATGAAGTCGGCAAGCACAGTCGCGACCTGAAGGCCGGATTTTTCTACGCGCTGGGTCATGCGGGTATCCTTGTTGGAAATCTGTCGGGGATTGCTACGGGACCGCGGCCCGACGATCAATCGCCCGTGTCATGAAACTGGGAAGGCCGCCCGGGGGCGGCCTTTGATGGCGCTTTGCGGCACCTGTCGGAACAGTATTTCACGTCGTCCCAGACGGCGGCCCATTTTTTGCGCCAAGTGAAAGGGCGACCGCAAGCCTGACAGGTCTTTTCGGGCAGATCGCCCTTCTTACGGTGCCGTGGCATCGGCGTCAGTCGACCTGATCGACAGTCTCGCCCGTGTCGGTGTCGACCACGTCGCCACTGGGCACTTCGACCTGCTCTTCTGCGGTTTCCGGCTCATTGCCGCTGGCAACGGTCCAGACGATGAAGGCGACCAGCAGCAACACGGCAAAGCCAACAGCGACTTTCATGCCGTTCAACGCCGGCTTGTGCCGTTTTTCCTGCTTTTCGACATCGGTTTTCGGTGCGGACATTTTTGGCTCCCCTAGATATTTCGGCACGTCTTGCAGCGCCTTGATGGTATGGCGTCACACGTCTAACGTCCGGTAATCACAAAAGTTCAAACCTGAAAGCCGATTTATGAAAGATGTCGCACCGCAGACTGTCCATCTGCGTGACTACACCCCGTTCAGCCATCTGATCGACAGCGTCGACCTGACGTTCCGGCTTTCAGGCTCTGCCACGCGGGTGCTGTCGACCATTCGTTTCCGTCCCAATCCCGATGCGCCGGATCAGGCGTTTTTCCTGCACGGCGTGGGGCTGACGCCGATCAGCACGAAAATCGACGGTCGGGATGTCACGGTGACCGAACGCGGCGAAGGGATCACCTGCGATGTGCCCGACGGACCCTTCATCTGGGAAGCCGAAGTCGAGATTGACCCGGCCGGGAATACGGCACTTGAAGGGTTATACATGTCGAACGGCATGTACTGCACCCAATGCGAAGCCGAAGGGTTCCGCAAGATCACCTATTATCCCGACCGTCCCGATGTCATGGCGGTATTCACCGTCAGGATCGAAAGTGACCTGCCGGTCTTGCTGTCCAACGGCAACGGCACCGAACAGGGCAAGGGCTACGCGGTCTGGCACGATCCGTGGCCGAAGCCGTCGTATCTTTTCGCCTTGGTGGCGGGGGACCTTGTCGCGCACCCGGGCCAGTTCACCACGATGTCGGGCCGCGATGTGGCATTGAACATCTGGGTCCGGCCCGGCGACATCACCAAATGTGCCTTCGGGATGAAGGCGCTCAAGGCGTCGATGTCCTGGGATGAAACGGTCTATGGCCGCGAATATGACTTGAACATTTTCAACATCGTAGCCGTGGACGACTTCAACATGGGCGCAATGGAAAACAAGGGTTTGAACATTTTCAACTCCAGCTGCGTTCTGGCCTCGCCCACAACCGCCACCGACGCCGACTTCGAGCGGATCGAGGCGATCATCGCGCACGAGTATTTTCACAACTGGACCGGCAACCGGATCACCTGTCGCGACTGGTTCCAACTGTGCCTGAAAGAAGGGCTGACGGTGTTTCGCGACCAAGAGTTCACCGGCGACATGCGCAGTCACGCCGTCAAGCGGATCGACGACGCGCAGGTCATGCGCAACGTCCAGTTCCGCGAAGACAATGGCCCGTTGGCCCATCCGGTCCGCCCCGAAAGCTTTGTCGAGATCAACAATTTCTACACGGTCACGGTCTATGAAAAGGGCGCCGAGATCATCGGCATGCTCAAGCGGCTGGTCGGGGATCAGGCCTATCGCAAGGCGCTCGACCTCTATTTCGACCGGCACGACGGTCAGGCCTGCACGATCGAAGACTTGCTGGCCGTCTTCACCGAGGCGACGGGTCGCGACCTGACGCAGTTCAAACGCTGGTACACGCAGGCCGGCACCCCCCGCATCAAGGTCGAAGAGGATTGGACAGACGGCACCTATACGCTGACTTTCCGGCAGTCGACGCCCCCCACGCCGGGTCAGGCTGAAAAGGCCCCGGTGGTCATCCCGCTGGCCGTGGGCCTTATCGGACAGGACGGCGCGGAAATTTCGCCCACGCAGATCGTCGCACTGACGGACAAGACGACGACGATCAGTTTCGACGGGTTGAAGGACCGGCCCGTCCCATCGCTTCTGCGGGACTTTTCCGCCCCCGTCATCGTGGAACGTGACGCATCCACGGACGAACTGGCGCTGCTGCTGGCACACGACACGGACCCTTTCGCGCGCTGGGACGCTGGCACCCGGCTGTCACGGCACATCCTGATGACCATGGCAGAGCGGCGGCCCGCCGACCCCCAGCCGTGGCTGGACGGCATACGGACACTGGTTCAGGACGATCAGCTCGACCCCGCCTTTCGCGCCCGGATGATGGCCCTGCCGACGCAGGACGCGCTGGCCGAGGCACTTGCGAACGCAGGCAGGATTCCCGACCCGCAAGCCATTCACACAGCGCACGAACGGCTCAGGACGCAACTTTCGGACCATCTGGCCGATATCGCACCGGGGCTGCGCGCAAAAATGGCCACGCCCGGTCCGTTTTCGCCAGATGCCGAAAGTGCGGGAAAGCGCGCCTTTGCCAACGCGCTTCTGACGCTGATCACCCGTCAGGACGATGGCGAAGCAGCGGCTGCACAGTTCGCGGACGCCGACAACATGACACAGCAGATCAGCGCGCTGTCCGCTCTGTTGAAGAACGGCAAGGGGGCCGCTCAGCTGGCCCGTTTCGAGGCTCAGTGGAACTCGGACCGGCTGGTCATGGACAAGTGGTTCGCGCTGCAGATCGGCGCCAGCGCGCCCAAGCACACGGTGGCGACAGTCAACCGCCTGACGGATCACGCCGCATTCGATTTGCGCAACCCGAACCGGGTGCGTGCCGTTCTGGGGGCGATGGCCGGGCATTTGGCGGGCTTTCACACCCCCGGTGGCGCGGGCTACGACCTGCTGGCCGACTGGTTGATCCAGCTTGACCGGGTCAACCCGCAAACGGCGGCGCGGCTGTCGAATGCCTTTGCCACTTGGCGCCGTTACGACCCCGACAGGCAGGGCCAGATGCGGCAGGCCATGGACCGCATTCGCGAGACTCCCGGCCTGTCACGGGACACCGGTGAAATGCTGGACAGGATTCTCGGCTGAATGCTGCCACATTGAAGCGAAATCGCTGAAATCTTGCCATTCCGCGAAAAAACGCCATATGTCACAAAAGCATTACCAGACCATAGCAATGAGGGTCCGATGAGAGACCGCATTGACCCTTTGATCGCCGAACGCGCGCCTTGGCTTTACAATACGCCCGGCATCAAGCCCGTCAGGGGCCTCATGCATCTTGGGTTGGGCTACGACAGGACCGTCGCGATCGGAAACCGGTTGAGGGATCGCGATTCCCTTTATCTGATGCGGTTTCTGGGCAAGATGCTGGCCAAGCACGTGACCGTGACGGGCCTGAACCACCTGCCCGCACATGGACCTGCGCTGATCGTGGCGAATCATCCCACGGGCATTGGTGACGGGATCATTCTGCACCATCTGATCGCCCGCAAACGCCCCGACGCCTATATCTTCACGAATGCCGATGTCTTGCGGGTCATGCCGCAGATGTCCGACATCATCTGCCCCGTCGAATGGCGGCTCGACAAGCGCATATCTCGGCGCGGAATTCGTCGCTGTTCTATCTCTTCGACAAGCTGCACCCGACACTGCGCGACGTGACCCTGTTTCACGAGACGCTGAACAAGGATCGCCAGCCTTTCGTCGTGCGGATGGGCGAACCCATCAGCGCCACGGCCCTGCCCCGCAGCTCCGAAGACGGCATCGCCATGCTGCGCCGCGCGACGCTGGCCTTGGGCGAGACGGATCAGAACCCCGGCGTCAGTATCGTGAAGGCGACACGTATCCCATCGTTGAAATGGTAGGCGCCAAGGGCGGCGTTCCCGTCTCGGCAATCCGTGTCGCAGAACGGTCCACGGGTCGCGGCGGGGTATAGTTGGCCATCAGATCGTCCGGGCGGGGCTGCGGCCTGACCTGTGTCGGGATCACGCAATAGTCCTGACGGGCCGTCCAGCCTGCCATTTCGGCGATCTTCGCCCGACTGGTCATGGGCCCCCAATCTGCCGCAACCCCGCGCCAGCGCCCGTCGTTCAGGGCGATGGCGCGGTCACGCGCGACGGTCCGGGCCATGATCCGGGCCGCGCAGGACAGGTTCATCGCGGGGTCCTTGAGATCGTCACCCGTGCGCGCACGGCAGCCATAGCGACGCGCCGTGTCGGGATAGATCTGCAGCAATCCGAACCACAGGCCCCCGCCCCCGACCGCGCGGGGGTTGTAGGTGCTTTCATAGCGCGCCAGTGCCGACATCATCCCGACCCAAAAGGCCCGCCGCAGCGTGGGTGAGTTCTGCGCATAGGCCGGGCACCATGTTCCGATATCACGC
>JAIVHI010000103.1 GCA_020201155.1 Loktanella sp.
ACAGGACCACAGCGGTTTTGGGAGCGTTTTTCTCATGATCTTAGGTGCGCCCGCATCCCCTACCCGGGACCAGGCTCTCGACGGTCAGCGCAACGCTATCACGGTCGCCGGGTGGAACGGATAGCGCTCCAGCTTTCGCTCAAGACCCGGCATGCCGATCAGAATGACACCGATCCCGGTGCGATCGAAGAAGTCGCGGACATGTTCAAGGCTCGGTGTCGACAGGCGCTCAGCTTCGTCGATGACCAGCAACTCTATCAGGTTCCGGCCTTTGGGATTGGCCAGAACCTGATCAGGGTGAAGCGCCAGGTCGATACAGCCTTCTATCCGACACATGAGCTGATTCAGGTCGTCGCGAACCTCCCGCACAGGGCCGCCAACGGTCGGCGTGTAGAATGCGGTGCGTGCCTTGGCGAGCGCCTTGTAGGCAATTGCGTCCGAAGGGTCGCGCGGCCCCCAGGTCAGTAGCAGCGGCTCGGCTTTGTCCCACCGCGCGAAACGCCGGACGGAAACAGTCTTCCCGACACCCGCCGGACCGAAGCAGATGCCAATGTAGCGATGCTTTTTCACAGCACTGGCGAATTCGACGAACCGGCGATGCTCTTTTGTGGCGATGAACGTGCCGGTGCGATGTCCCGCCATGGTTAGTCTTCCGTCCAATAGGTGCGGAGTTTCGACGTCCGCCGCTGACGCAAATCAGGTTCGGTTTTTTCACGGTGGGACACGCCGGGCAGATATTCCGCGACCACTCTGACCCGTTCGTTGATCTGCTGGCGCAAGGCACGTCGGTGGGCAGAACGGGCAGTCTGGATATCCTTGAGAGTGACCGTCTCATGTGCGTGATCGGGGCTTATGGCCCGACACAGGAAACGGTTTTTGTGAAACACCCGGACCTCGCCGAGATCACGCGGGTCATAGCGCACTGTCACGTTCTCACCGACATAGGGGGCCAGCGTCGGACTCATGTAGCGCAGACCCTGAAAGTGAACGCCGTCGCGCCGCACCATGCGTGGCTTTGCGACCATGACCAGCAGCTGGTCGAGGCTTTCGAGGCTGTCTGGCAACTGAGGCAACCAGCCGTCTGCGCACCATGATGCGACAGGCGAAATCCCCGTCTCGCTGTGACGGCGGGAATTGTAGGTGCCCGTGATCCAGATGCCGATGGCGGTGTCCAGCTCCGACAACGACAGTTTGGGTGGTGTCGTTGGCCTGCCATCCACCAGATTTCCGGGCAAGTCCGGCAGCAGCTCCGTGTTCAGTGTTCCGAAAAACCGTTCGATTTTTCCGCGTCCCTGCGGTCTCGCGACAGCTGAATATACAAGCTGAAACCGCAGAGCAGCGGATGCCTGGTCGAGGTGTTCAGAGGTGAAATCGCTTCCGTGATCGACATAGAGCACGTCCGGTATGCCACAGACCGGCCAGTCCGGGTTTTGCTTACGCCAGATGGCTTGTCGGAGTGCCAGAGAGGTCTGTAGTGCCGAGGGTGCGCCCAGAAACACCATGTAACCGGCGATAGCGCGGGAATGGTCATCCATGATGGCGGTGAGCCAGGGGCGCGCGACCTTCCCATTGGCATCAACGATCAGGGTGTCGAGCATCGTGTGATCAGCCTGCCAGATCGCATTCGGGATGCTTGCGCGATGCCGGTAGATCAGCTCGTATCGGTCACGATAGGCTGCCGCCCCCTCTTGAGCGAGGGTGACCATCGCCGGATCAAGTGCTCGGGTAATCGAATGGACCGTGCCGTAGGATGGGATGGGCCAGCCTCGCGATTTGGCCGCCGCGGCGATCCGTCGGTGGATCGCAGCGCAGGACAGCCGGGGTTTGCGCAAAGCCAGCCCTTCGATCACGCGCACCAGTTCCTCAGGCAGCTTGCGCTTGTTCCCGTCGGACCGAATGCGCCGTTTCAATCCCTCAAGGCCCTGTTCCCTGTAACGTGACAGCCATCTCTGTGCCGTCCTGATCGGCACATCGGCCGCGCGGGCGGTGGACGACAGCGAGATACCTTCTTCGATGTGAGGCCGGAGAACGGCAAAGCGTCGCAACCCTTCATCCATGATCTGACTCCCGCAGGTGTCCGCAAGGGGATCGTTCACCGGACGCCGAAAAACCAACAAGCAGATCTCAGCGTTTGCAGCAGAAAACGATTCTCATTTGACTGGTCCGGTTATAGTATCATTGATGGGGGCCTATGCGTTACACGCGAGGGTGGCCAAAAACGAAACTCGGCCAATTCCGGCCCAAGGATGATCCATGACCAAAACCCGCATTGGCTATGCCCGCTGCTCGACCGACAAACAGGACCTGACCGCACAACGGGCAGCACTCCTCGATCTCGAAGTCGCGGAAGACCGGATCTACACCGATCACGGCCTGACCGGCACGAACCGGGAGCGGCCAGGGCTGGCCCAGGCACTGGCAGCTGTCCGCGAAGGGGACACGCTTGTCGTGCCGAAGCTGGATCGGTTGGCACGGTCGGTCCCGGACGCCCGGGCCATCGCAGATGAACTGGAAAAACGCGGGGTGAAACTCGCCCTTGGCACCAGTGTCCATGATCCGACCGACCCGATGGGAAGGATGTTCTTCAACATCCTCGCCACCTTCGCCGAATTCGAGGCTGATCTGATCAGGATGCGCACGAGGGAAGGCATGGCCATTGCCCGCGCCAAGGGAAAGCTGAAGGGCAAGAAGCCAAAGCTGTCAGATCGCCGCCAGACAGAGCTGCGCCGGATGTATGATACGGGCGACTACGCGATCAGCGATCTGGCAGAGCTGTTCGTCGTCTCCCGGCCGACAGTCTATCGCGTCTTGCAGCGGACTCAGAGCGCGGATACATCTGTGGCTGCGGTGTAGCTGCCGTTCGCTGCACGGGCAAGAACTTACACAACGTGGACCAAGCAGTCGCCCACGGCTGGCTTCCGTGTTTAACGCGGGCTATCCATGACGAGTAGAAGCAGGGCCTCTCCGTCGACCGCTTCATAGGAATGCGCGACGTCGCCCGAATAGCGATAGTAATCTCCGGGCCCGATTTCAGCTATTCCATCAACCGGTCCAAGTCGCACACGCCCGCTGCAACTAAACGCATGCTCGACCGTCCCTCGTGGATGCGGCTTAGATTGGCGGCTCGAACCGGGTCTGAGAACAACACGGTAGAGGTCACGTCGCCGGTCGGGTGGGCATTTGTCCAACAACACCGTCGCGAAATCTGACTGACCTGCCGAGAGGCTGACGCCCTCACAGGAACGGACCAGCGCACTATGGGATGATGCGCTTTCGAAGAGCGAACTGAAGGGGATATCGAGAGCATTCGCGATGGCCCAGAGGGTTTCGACATTCGGGTTGCCCTTGCCGGTCTCAAGCTGAGACAGGGTAGACTTGGCGAGGCCGGCTTTCGCGGCCAGCGCCGACAGGGTGAGTTGAGCCTGTTCTCTCTCACGACAGATAGCAGCGGCGATGATGGCATTCGGCGACATTCGTTCACTTTAACATTATTTGTTCGGTTTGACGAACCCGTAATTTTATGTTCATTATTTCGAACATTGTTCGTTTTGAATCGAAGGTGACCCGTGTCTGACGATATTCGCAAACCCATCGTGCCCGTCCCCGAAGAGTTCCGCCGCAGCTTTCGTGACATCACCCCCCTGTCGCTCGGCGTTGCCGTCTATGGCCTCGCCTTCGGACTGCTGGCTGCGAGCCAAGGAATGAGCGCCCTGGCGACCGGTTCCATGGGAGCGCTGGTATTTGCGGGTTCGGCGCAGATTATCGCCATGGAGCGGCTGGCCGCAGATGCCGGACCCCTCTTGGCGGTTATAGCTGGGCTGGCACTCAACCTGCGCATCTTGCTGATGACGGCTTCTTTGCGCGGCGAACTGAGCGGCCGGCCGCTGTGGCAGATACTGCTGGGCGCCCACCTGACGTCTGATGAGAACTGGGTCCTGATGCACGCGACGCGCAACAAGGGGAAAGATGCCGGATACTGGTATCTCGTCGGCGGCGGCACCAGTCTGATAATGGTCTGGATCGTCTCGACGGCGCTTGGCGCCGCCTTCGCCCGGTCCCTGCCGGACCTCTCGGAAAGCGGCATGGATTTTGCCTTCACTGCCGCGTTCATCCTGCTGCTTACGAGCCTCTGGAAAGGTCGGCAAAGCCTGCCGCCATGGATTGTTTCGGCGGTAATCGCGGCGAGCTGCGCATGGCTTTTGCCGCTGGACCCATCATGGGGCCTGATCGCTGGTGCTGTCGCAGGGGCGGGATTTGCTGGAATGCAGCGCCATGAATGAACATGTTGTCGTGATCGCCGGGCTGGCGTTCGGCACTTTCGCAATACGGTTCGGAGGCTACCTGCTCGGTGCAGGTATACCCAAGAACGGCCCGTGGGCGCAGGCGTTGCAAGCTCTGCCGGGTTGCCTGATCGCAGCTCTTCTGGCGGTGATCCTCGTAGAGGCTGGCCCGG
>JAIVHI010000104.1 GCA_020201155.1 Loktanella sp.
GTGCCCGCCGATCTGCGCAATGCCCTGCGCCGGATCGAGACCGAGACCGGACTGCATATCACCGCTCACGATCTGCGCCGCACCTTCGCGACCACCGCCAGCCGAATTGATATCTCCGCATACAAGTTGAAGCGTCTCACGAACCACACCAGCGGCGGAGACGTGACCGCAGGTTATGTGCAGGTGACAACCGACGATTTGCGCGATGCGATGCAGCGGATATCGGACTACCTGCTATCGCCCGCCCGCACGGGTGAGGTTGTCCAGCTTTTGGAGGCGCGGGGATGAGTGAAATTGTCGAAATCGCCACAGTGTTCAAAGCCGTGTTTGCAAAGCGCCCATTGCCGCCATTGCCGCACTTTGATGGCGACCCGCCAGATGACTGGATCACCGAGCGCGCAAGGCGTGAAAAGCACGTCCTAGCCGTCATCTGCGCAGAGTTGCACGCCACGGGCGCGATGGCGATTTTGGTCGCAGGTGGACAGCGGATCGACCTGCCCGCTCGCGATCTGCGCGAAGCCCCCGCGCATCACATATGCGAATCTAGTAAGTTGATAACCGCGCCTTGGGTTTTGCGGGCGTATGCCGCGTATCAACAGGCCGTAGTTTTTATTCCTGATGCGGTGAAGGAGCGCGCCATTAAGACTGTGACCAAGGAGTTGGGCGTGGTGTCAACGCGGGGCAGACCGTCAAAAAGAAATGGACTAGCGGAAAAATATCAGGCGCGCTTTCCGAATGGGCACAAAGCCGAAGGCATCAGTTGGTATCAAGCGATTCGGGAAATTGACGCGACGGTGGGGCCAGATACCTTGAAAAGGGCTTTGGGCTTGAAATAATACGGGCAGAATGGGGCGGCAAAAATAGATTTTATTTCTGCCCTTTTTGCTTGGGTTTTCCAGTCCTGAATCGCGTGTGATGTGTCCCTCATGACTAACCGATGAGGGCTTCTTATGACCATCCAGACAAACTTTACCGAAACGACCGCGACCGTCCCGGTGCTGCTGACGCAGCGCCAAGCGTCCGAAATCACGGGCCAGAGTGAGAAATGGTTTGAGCGTGACCGCTGGGTTGGGCCGACCATTCCCTATTGCAAACTTGGGCGCGCTGTTCGTTACCGCGCCTCTGACCTTCTTGAATACATCGAGAAGAATGTTCAACCCGCAGCATAAGAAAACCCGCCCGCATTTAGCGCGGGCGGGGCAGGGATATTCTTAGGCTTGGCAGGCTTTAACATATCATAGCACCGCCGCGCCGCGTGGGCAACACACGAGGCACGAGCATATGAAACACGACACCTTTATGAGCGACACGGGCGGTGCGCTCACCGGCGAAGCCCGACACCGCCATGAAAAGCGCGAAGCGGCAATATGGCTGCTGATGAATCTCGACGAGCAGGACGCCGCAACAATTTGCTCGACCTTCCTTGACGAATTCGGCGCAGGCTTTCCCCGTCTCGATTGGTGGGGCGACGCCCGCGAGGAAGCCGCCGAATGGGCCTATCGCGCCAATTCGGGGGAACTTGAGGCATATTTCACAAGTGCCTTGAGACGCTTGGAAAATCAGGCGTTGGGCTTGAAGGCGCGCAAGCGGATGATCGCCGCGCTATTCCAAAGCCTGAGCGCCGCCGATCAAGCCGCGTTTCTTGCATGGGCAAGGGGGGCCGCATGACTTATCAGGCCAGCCTCATAAAACGACGCCGCGCAACCAAAGCTGAGATGGAGACCCGCGCACAATTCCTGATCGACTATGCCGAGGAACATGGCCCTGTCACTATCAGGGGGCTTTACTATCAAGCCGAGGTTGCCAATGTGCCGGGCATCGACAAGACAGAAGGTGGATATAACAAGACGCAGACCCAATGCCTAAAGCTGCGCCGCGCGGGCAGAATGCCCTACGCTCAAATTGCAGACGCAACAAGATATATGCGCAAGCCTCGCACCTTCGACGGATGGCAGGATGCGCTACAGAACACCGCGCAGCTTTACCGCAAAGCCCTTTGGACCGACACTGGTGTGGAGGTTGAAATCTGGATCGAGAAATCGGCCTTGGCTGGTGTTCTTTATCCGGTGACTTCCGAATTCGACGTGCCGCTTATGCCGACCGGCGGTTATTGCAGTGAGACCTTCGCATTCGAGGCGGTTGACGATCTGCGCGGCACGGGCAAAATTCTCGTCATCTATTCGCTTTATGACTTCGACCGGAGCGGCAAGGATGCAGAGCGCAGCCTAAAAGAAAAGGTGGAACGCTTTGGCCGTGAACTCAACGTGCCGGTGTTCTTTAAGGTGCTAGGGCTGACCGCAGAACAGGTTGATGAGTTAAACCTTCCAACGCGACCACCCAAGCGCAACACCACGGCAGATAAAGCATGGCCCTATCCCTTCGCCGCTGAATTGGACGCGATACCGCCTGACACGCTGCGCGCAATGGTGCGCGAGGCAATCGAGCGGCACTTGCCCGCGCATGAACTTGAACACCTGAAGCGGGTTGAACGAGCCGAGCGCGATACCCTGCGCCAATTCATCGGGGGGGCGGCTCAATGAATATGCACGACGTTGAAACTACCGCTTTCACAATGCGCCCGAACGCGCCCAACGATGTCGATCTGAGCCAGGACGCACTCGCCACCGATCTGGGCATCCGCAGTTGGGACCAGAACGCCCGCCACGTCGCCTCGTGGGGCAAATGGCTGTTCTGGACTGGGACCGGATGGCAGATCGACGACCGCATGGACCACATGACCCGCACGCGCGCTTACCTGCGCCAGCGTGCCGAGGAATTGACAGACTGGGCCGAGCGCAAGGCGACTGAGATCGCTTCGACGGAAGGCGAGGAAAAGGCCGAAAAGCTGCGCCGATGGGCGCGCGATCAAGCCCGAACGCTTCGCAGCAAGAACACCGTCGCCGCCGTCGAGAGCCTCGCCAGATCGAACGCGGCAAGCGTGACCAGTGCTGACGCCTTCGACGCTGACCTTCTGCTACTCGGGACGCCCGGCGGCACCGTGGATCTTCGCACCGGAGAATTGAGGCAGGCAGAGCGTGGCGACATGATAACGAAGATGACCGCCTGCGCGCCCTCCGCGCCCGGATCACGCCCGGAGCGGTGGCTCACCTTCCTGCATGAAATCTTTGACGGTGACGCCGATCTGGTCGCCTTCATGCAGCGTGTCGCGGGCTATGCGCTCACCGGGCTGACCACCGAACACAAGCTGCTGTTTCTCTACGGCACGGGCCGCAACGGGAAATCGGTTTTCCTGAATGCTCTCACTAATATCTGGCACGACAACGCGCGCCGCGCCGCCTCGGAGACGTTTCTCAACACTCATGGGGATAAGCACGCAACCGGCTTGGCCGGGCTACAGGGCGCACGGCTGGTGGCGGGAAGCGAATTGCCGGTGGGCAAAACGTGGGATGAGTCGGTTATCAAGGATTTGACCGGCGGGGACCGGATGACTGCCCGCTATATGCGCGGCGACTTTTTCGACTTTGACCCGCAGCTCACCCTTATGATCGCCGGGAATAATCAACCGTCATTCCGTGGTGTAGATGAGGCAATCCGCGCCCGCGTGGTGCTGGTGCCCTTCCTCGTTACCATACCGCCCGAGCGGCGCGACAAGAGCCTCGGGGACAAGCTAAAGGCAGAGGGGCCGGAGATTCTGAGATGGGCTATAGAGGGCGCGATGGCGTGGCAGGAGCGCGGGCTGGACGTGCCAGAAAAGGTGCAGGCGGCTTCGACGGAATACATGGATGACGAGGACACACTCGGGCAATTCCTGATTGACGAGACCACCGCAGACCCGGACGGATTTGTGACCACCACAGACCTGCATGATCGCTTCAAATTCTGGTGCGACCGGCAAGGGCTGCATTCATGGACACAGCACTCACTCCGTAAAGAGATGAAGAGCAGAGGATATCAGGATCACAGGCGACCGCATGGGCGGGGCTTTTTAGGGCTAAACACGCGATGAATGACGCTTATGACGCTTTCACCCTTATCACCCGTATGGCGAATTTTCAGAAACTTTCCCTATACGGTAGATAAGGGGCTAACCGTCATAACCGTCATTCTTGGCTGGGACGGAATGAAAGCGATATGTTTGGCGCGATATAACGCACTTTCCTTCGCCGCTACCCTCGACATTATGTAAATTCAGGTTGAAATCTCATTGAAGGGGATATTATGTCCCCCGCTTAGAAATGATAAGTCATTGTTAGAAAATGACTTTAATACTCACCCTTGCTATCATGTAAGCATATAGTAAGCAGATACAGGCAAAACGTGGCCAAGTTAGCAGAGATTCCAGATCGGTTTGCGAGTGGATACCTTGACCGCCTTGACGGTAGGACCGCGATAGCCGTGACCATGCGCGCGCGGTGGCAGGCGATGACCGATGACCTCGGCGGGGTTGACCAGTTGTCCTATGCGCAACGCAGCCTCGTGGAGCGCGCCCCTCATGGGCATCCTGAAAACACTCGGGATCGAGCGCCGGGCCAAGGATGTTACCGATCTGCAAACATACCTTCGTCAGAAGGCGGGGGGCGCGCAATGAGCGCCGTGACGATCCGCGACGCGATGAGCGATCCGCAGCTATTCGGCGGCACGTTTGGCGGTGACAGTTTTGCCGCATGGCGCGCCCTTCTAGGCGGGTTCTATGGCCTGCCCCTAGACGATACCGAAAGCGCGACGTTCAAGGCGATCACCGGGCGGGAATACGTCTCGGGCGTTCTGTTTCGGGAACTATGGCTTGCGATGGGCAGGCGCGGGGGCAAATCGCAGATCGCGGCGCTGCTGGCGATCTTTGAAGCCGTGTTCAACGAGCACCGCGAACAATTGGCACCGGGCGAAATTGCAACTTGCATGACAATCGCAGCGGATCGCAAACAGGCGCGGGCGGTGATGCGCTATATCTCGGGGCTGGTGAACGAGAACCCCATGCTGCGCCGGATGGTGCTGCGCGAGAATTCCGAGGCTATCGAATTCGACAACCGGGCCGCAATCGAGGTTCACACGGCATCGCACCGCAGCGTGCGCGGATACACCCTAAGCGCCGTCATTCTCGACGAGTGCGCCTTCTGGCACGTTGACGGTGCAAACCCCGATAAGGAGATCGTCGCGGCCCTGCGCCCCGCACTGGCGACGCTGGACGGGAAGCTGATCGCCCTGTCATCGCCCTACGCCAAGCGGGGCATTCTCTGGGATGCGCACCGGCGCTACTTTGCCAGCGATCACGTGCGCGTGCTGGTGGCGCGCGCACCGTCCAGGATGATGAACCCGACATTGCCGCAACACGTTATTGATGACGCTATGCGCGACGATCCAGAGGCAGCGCGGGCTGAATATCTGGCCGAATTCCGCAGCGACATTGCCAGCTTTGTTGATCCTGAATTGATTGCAGACTGCACCCGCCCAAAGCCGCGCGAACTGCCCTTTGCGTCCGACGTTTCGTATCTGGCCTTTGTCGATCCGGCGGGCGGCGGCGCGGATGAATTCACCTTGTCGATTGCCCACAAGGAGGGTGACGCGGCTGTTATTGATTTGGTGAACGGGCGCAAAGGATCACCCGCCGGTATCGTGGCCGAGTTTGCGCAGGTGCTGGATCGTTACGGGATCAAGCGCGTGACTGGCGACCGATACGCGGGCCGATGGCCGGGGGATGAATTCCGCAAACATGGCATTGCCTATGACGTGTCAGAACTGGACCGATCCGGGCTTTACCTTGAAACGCTCGCGGCGCTGAATTCGGGCCGCGTTGAACTACCGCCCGATGACATTACCGCACGCCAGCTTGCAGGCTTGGAGCGGCGCACAAGCCGCAGCGGAAAAGACACCATCGACCACGGACCGGGGGGGCACGATGACCGTGCAAACGCTGTTGCGGGGGCGGTGGTGGCGGCACTTGGCAAGGCTAACCGATACTCGCTTGCCGCACTTGTAGCAGACTGACACATGAAAGGCTTAAACATGTTTGACGACCAAATTCTCAATACCGTTACCGGGCGGCTTTCAACCCGCTTTGACGGGGTGCCGGAATCAACCATTCGCGCGATTGTTCGTGAAGCGTTGATAACGCGCGAAACTGCCCGCTTCGACAGCGCGCCCGCGACACCTGCCAAGGCCGCGCCTGCCCGCACGACGCGGACCGATGGCCTTGCCGCGTTGAAACAGGCGCAGGCTGATGTTTTCGCCGGGGCGGGGCAGCGTGACGACAGCGCGCCCGATCCTGCCCGCGCCACGAGGACGGATGGCCTAAGCGCGTTGAAGGCGGCGCAGGACGCCCGCTTCAAAGGGGAGGCCGCATAATGGAAAAGACGCAAAAACGTATTGCCGCGCTTGACGACGAGATCGCCAAGATTGACGCCGAGATTGTTACACTGACAGCGCAGCACGCAAAACAGGTGCAGGCGGGGCAGGATCAAAAGGCCGATTCCACCCATGAACAGATCACGGGCGCGCGGGAACGCAAGGAAGCCGCAGAGATGCGCCGCGCGCCGCTTATGCGGGTTCTGGAAGCCGAGGAAGCCAAAGCGCAGGCCGAGGTCGCGGCAAAGCTGACAGCCGATGCAGACGCGATGCAAACCGCGCTGGAAGCCAAGCTACAAGAGGTTGCCAAAGCGGCGGCGGCGCTGGCGAAGGTTATGGATGGCCTCGACGAACACGCCGCCCTTCACTGGTCTATCGCGGCGCGCAAGGCGGTTGATGCAGGAGGCGCTCCTACCCGTAAACATATCGCTGGCATTCCCGAAACGGCGGCGATCCTATCGAGAGCGGCAAGGCTTGTGCAGCACGTTGGCGATGACCATTCCCGGCGATCTGTCCAGATACCCGTCACCACGAAATCCCGCGCCGCCTAAGCGTGGGTGGGCGGCACCGGCGTTTCCTGACCGTCGCGCCGGTGCGGCCCTCTTGCGACCGCTTATGTTCGGACGCGAAATAATCATTACAAACGACTATATCAGTTACTCATTTCAATTCTTTTGCGGATACCGTCAAAGCTTCCAAGGACGCGACCGGCAGGTGTTGCAAAATTTATTTTGGGTATTACGACCTCCGGGCCAGCAACCATACAGTCGAATATACTTGCCATCCCGACGCGGGTGGTATCGTTTATTTCGCGCCAGACTGCTTCTTCGATATGAATAGTTGGGATTCCATCCTGCATACTACCACCCGAAACAACACCGGCTGACTGTGCTTCGAGCCAGCGTTTTTCAGCGGCGGTTTGGTCGCACGATCTGGTAGCACCCTCCGTATCACCACCTTGATTTGAAGCATCATCTGACGCGGGTTTCGGCGCAGTCTTAGTTTCTGCCGTTTCCGTGGTGGTTCCGTCGCAATCGGAGGCAACAGGCGTCAACAGGTTGTAAAGCATTGAGCCTTCATCATCGGGGCAGCGGGTTTCTTCCGTGGTTGTTCGGTAGAATACACCGAGTCCGACCACCGCTATAATCAATACGTTCCCGACTTTGCTCATACCGGCAATCCCCTTCGTGCTTCGAGGAAGCTTGGCCGACATCAGACAGGATATCAACGTGATTCCCGCGCAGGAGACACGCTGCAATGTGATTACTATGTGCTTACTAAGCCGAAATTGACACCTGTTTTAGGCGCTGCCTCTATCTTAAATTATCGTTTGTTTTCAAAATGGTGGGCGACCCAGGAATCGAACCTGGCGTGCGTCTCCGCGAGGGAGTTACAGTCCCCTGCCACACCTTGCGGCCTGTCGCCCACTGCCACCGCCGTCTAGGTTCGGCGGGGTCGGGCGT
>JAIVHI010000281.1 GCA_020201155.1 Loktanella sp.
GTCTATGCCACCCTGCGCGAGGCAGACCTTGCGACCGCGAACATCGGTCTGGTCAGCGACATCATCGCCTGCCCCGGCATGGATTACTGCGGGCTGGCGACGGCGCGGTCGATCCCCGTGGCGCAGCAGATCGCGACCCGGTTCGAGGATCTGAAGCTGGAACACGAGATCGGGCCGCTCAAGATCAAGATTTCGGGCTGCATCAACGCCTGCGGGCATCACCACGTCGGACACATCGGCATCCTTGGCCTCGACCGCGCCGGGGTCGAAAACTACCAAATCACGCTGGGCGGTGACGGTGGCGCGGATGCGGTCGTGGGCGAACGGGCCGGTCCCGGTTTCGCCTACGACGAGGTCGTGGATGCCATCGAGCGCCTGCTGATCAGCTACCTCGACCTGCGCGAGGCCGAGGACGAGACCTTCCTCGACGCCTACCGCCGACTGGGTGCGGCACCGTTCAAGGCCGCACTCTACCCCGAAAAGGAGGCGAAAGATGCCGCTTAAGGAACTGGCCGAGCGCCGCAACATGCTGCACCGCGACTCCGATTCCCAGACGATCCTGCGCCACGCGCTTGAAGACGGGCAGATCGGCCCCGTGGCCCTTGTCTCCAGCTTCGGGGCCGAAAGCGTCGTGCTGTTGCACATGGTCGCGCAGATCGACCCTGCGACGCCGGTGATCTTTCTGCAGACCGAAATGCTATTCCCCGAGACGCTGGACTACCAGCGCAAGGTAGCCGCGACGCTGGGGCTGACGGACGTGCGGGTGATCCATCCCGACCGCGCCGCCGTTCTGGCCCGCGACGTGGACGGGCTGCTTCACCAGGCCGATACTGACGCCTGCTGCACCCTGCGCAAGGCGGAACCGCTTGAACGGGCGCTGCAGGGCTTTGCTGGCTGGATCACGGGCCGCAAGCGGTTCCAGTCGGGCAGCCGCGCGGACGTGCCGCTTTATGAGAAAGACCCGGTGTCGCACCGCATCAAGATCAACCCGCTGGCAAGCTGGAGCCGCGAGGACATCGCGGCCTATATGGAGCGTCACAAGCTTCCGCGTCATCCGCTTGTCGCCAAGGGCTATCCGTCGATCGGTTGCGCCCCCTGCACAAGCCGCGTTGCCGCCCATGAAGACCCCCGCGCGGGCCGTTGGCGTGATCAGGACAAGACCGAATGCGGCATTCATTTCGACAATGGCCGGGCGCAACGCCGCGCCTCTGCCGCCTGACTGACACCACAACTTTCCCGGTCGGGTGGCCGCTGCCAACCGGACGGACAGGAGACACCATGAGCATCATCGTCACCGATACGGGCTTTGCCGCCGACGACTGGACCGGATCCTTCGCGCCCGAGGACGCCGCAGACGACACCGCCCAAGGCATCGATCTGCCTTCGGACACCGATCCTGCCGCGCTGTCGCGGTTTCTGAATGCCGCCCTGATCCGTGTCGATTTTCCCAGCTTTGCGGACGGGCGCGGTTTCACACTTGCCGCCCTGCTGCGCCGCGCCGGCTTTGCGGGACGCCTGCGCGCCAAGGGTCACGTGCTGGCAGATCAATATGCGATGGCCCGGCGCGCGGGCTTCGACGAAGTCGAGATCGATACCGAGCTTGCCGCGCGCCAGCCCGAAGACCAGTGGCTGGCCCGCGCCGACTGGCACGCGGGTCACTATCAGGCCCGCTTGCGCGGCTGACCCTTTCCACACGCCTTTCATTCCCTTAAACGGAGGGCGGTCCCGTGCGGGCCGTCAATGACACATGACCGAGAACACCGCCGTGAACACTCAAGCCGCAAATGCCGTGCCCGCCCTGCCCGATGCACAGACCGTCACAGAAGTGCAGCACTATACCGACCGTTTGTTCCGCTTCCGCGTGAGCCGTCCGCCGTCGCTGCGGTTTCGGTCGGGCGAATTCGTGATGATCGGGCTGATGGGCGACCCCGACCCCCAGACGGGTCGGCAGAAACCGCTTCTGCGGGCCTATTCCATCGCGTCGCCGGCTTGGGACGACGAGTTGGAGTTCTATTCGATCAAGGTCGAAGACGGTCCCCTGACGTCCAAGCTGCAGCACATCCAGCCCGGCGACCAGATCATCCTGCGGCCCAAGCCTGTCGGCACGCTGGTGCATGACGCCCTTCTGCCCGGAAAACGGCTCTACCTCTTTGCGACCGGCACCGGCTTTGCGCCCTTTGCCTCGCTGCTGCGCGAGCCTGAAACCTTTGAGAACTACGACGAGGTCATCGTCACACATACCTGCCGCGACGTGGACGAACTGACCTACGGCCGCGAGCTGATCGAAACGCTCAAGGCCGACGAGATGATGCGCGAGCTTCTGGGAGAGGATTTCGGGGACAAGATCCGCTACTACCCGACCACGACCCGCGAAGAGAGCCCGAAAATGGGCCGCATCACGACATTGATCGAGAACGGGGAACTGTTTTCCGACCTTGGTGTCCCGCCGCTTGATCCGGCGACCGACCGCGCGATGGTTTGCGGCAGCCTTGGCTTCAACCTCGATATCAAGGCGCTGATGGAGGCCGCCGGACTGCGCGAGGGTGCCAATTCCGAACCCGGCGAATTCGTCATCGAAAAGGCCTTTGTCGGCTGAAAATGATACCAGACAACGAAAAGGGCCGCGTCCGGTGGACGCGGCCCTTTCTGAATATTTATCAGTAACTTACTGCTCGATGTTCATCGCTTCGCGCAGGCGGGTCAGCGTGGCTTGCAGCAGTTCGGGATTGTCCTGAGCCGCATTGACCGCAGCACCAAGGGCCGTCTTTTGCACGTTCGACAAATCGGAGCTTTCGATCATCTCGATCACACGACCGGCGTCGAAGCCTTCGACCGTCAGCAGTTCCGATGTCTCTGACGTGGTCATACCCTCGACCTCGACCGCAGTCTCGGACTCCGGTGCGACTTCGTCAGACATCGTTTCCACCGCATCGCCCGTATCGGTCGCGGCCCCCTCGATCGCATCGGCCACATCATCCGCTGTATCGGCCAAGGCGTCGACCGCGCCTTCCAGCGTCCCTTCGGTCGCTTCGGCAGCGTCGGATGCCGCATCATCGGCAACAGCGGCTGTATCCTCTGCGGCTTGACCCAGGGCGTCGGCTGCATCTTCGGATGCGGCTTCCATGTCGTCGACGACCGGTGCGGCCATGTCCGCGGCGTCATCCAGGGCAGCGGCTGCATCCTCTGACGCGGCGTCCAGATCGTCGCCAATCTCTGACAGGCCTTCACCGGCTTCGGCGCGTGCGGCATCGGCAGCACCGATCGCATCATTTGCCTGGGCTTCGGCGGCATCTGCGGCTTCTTCCGCAGCAGAGGCGGCATCTTCGGCGGTTTCGCCCGCCGCATTGATGGCTTCATCGACCGCTTCGTCGGCGTCACCCCCGGTCGCTTGCGTATCACCGGCGGTCACTTCGGTATCGTCGGCAATGGACGACACGGCTTCTTCCGGTGTCTGTTCATTCACGAAAAACGAATATCCAAAAAAGGCCAAAATGGCGACGACGACGATAATCAAGATCGCTCTCATGCGACTAATCCTTCCGGTGTGACAATGTGATGGTTACTTCAACGAACCTTGCTTACCATATGTCAAAAGACACGCCCGACGAAAAGAGGTATCGCAAGCCGCCTTTCGGCGGGCGGGCGCAGTTTCCGCCTTGAAGGCGCAGGTGCAAACGACTACCTTACGAACCACAATTCTCGGCAATCATCAAGGATAAGACCCATAGGACGCAGACCCCACAACGCACCCCCCGTGCGTGACACCGGCCCACGCATCAACGACCGCATCCGGGCTTCGGAAATCCGGCTCATTGGGGCCGAAGGCGAAAACGTCGGCGTCGTGACGCCCGAACGCGCCATGGCGATGGCCGAACAGGCTGGTCTCGATCTTGTGGAGATTTCTCCCAACGCCTCGCCGCCGGTCTGCAAGATCATGGATTTCGGCAAGTACAAGTACGAGACCCAGAAGAAAGAGGCGGAAGCGCGGAAGAAGCAAAAGACCATCGAAATCAAAGAGGTCAAGTTCCGCCCCAACACCGATACCCATGACTACGACGTCAAGATGAAGAACGTCTACAAGTTCCTCGAGAACGGCGACAAGGTGAAGGTCACCCTGCGCTTCCGGGGCCGCGAGATGGCCCACCAGGAACTGGGTCGCCAGCTGTTGGAGCGCGTGGCCGAGGACACCAAGGAACACGGCAAGGTCGAGAACTTTCCAAAGATGGAAGGCCGCCAGATGGTCATGCTGATCGGTCCGACCGCGAAATAAACCAATCGACGACAGAACGAAAAAGGCCGCCGGATCACCGGCGGCCTTTTGCTTTGCAGCAGACGGACCTAGCGCAGAAGGTCCGTGATGTTGCGGATCGCCGCGCGGCGGTTCTCGCGGATGTCACCTTCTTGGGCGATCTTGAGGTCCGTCTCGCCGTAACCTTG
>JAIVHI010000105.1 GCA_020201155.1 Loktanella sp.
CAATTGGATCGCAGGCTTGAAGCAATCTCTAGATTTGAACAGCCGTTAGGTAAACTTGAACCGCTTGCTCAGAAAGCGATACTGGCTGGCGATTTCTCAGACTCACTGGTTCCAGCTGAATGGCGTGAGATCCGTAATAAGTTTGCTCTATTCGTTCTGTCCGGACTAGTTGCTGGTTCTACCATTGGCGAAGCCGGTGTCGCGGAACTGAGCGAGATCGCGGACCTTCTCGCAGCCCAAGGCTATGGCCCCGACCGCATCGTCATCGACCCCTCCGTCGTGCGCGGCCTCGGCTATTATACTGGACCGGTCTACGAGGCGGAACTGACCTTTAAGGTGACCGACGAAAAGGGGCGTCCGCGCAACTTCGGCTCGGTCGCGGGCGGGGGGCGCTATGACGATCTGGTCGAGCGGTTCACCGGCCAGAAGGTGCCGGCGACCGGGGTGTCGATCGGGGTGGACCGTCTTCTGGCGGCGCTGCATGCGACGGGGCGCGTCGATACCACGGCGCAGGGTCCGGTCGTCGTGACCGTGATGGATCGCGACCGGATGGCGGATTATCAGGCGATGGTTGCGGAATTGCGGCAGGCGGGACTGCGGGCCGAGGTCTACCTTGGCAACCCCAAGAACTTTGGCAACCAGCTCAAATACGCGGACAAGCGGGACAGCCCCGTCGCCATCATCGAAGGCGGCGACGAAAAGGCGCGCGGCGTCGTGCAGATCAAGGACCTGATCCTTGGCAAGAAGGTCGCCGAAAGCGCCACCGCTGCCGAATGGGCCGACCGTCCGCAGCAGTTCGAAGTGCCCCGCGACCGGATGCTCGCCAAGGTGCGCGAGATCATTGCGTCCCATGAGTGATCTGACCGCCAGTCTGGCCGAAGCGCAGCGCCTGCGCGCGCTGTTCGAGGCGCAGGGTGCCACGCCCGTCGATGCCGATATCCTGCAACCCGCCGACCTGCTGCTGGACCTTTACGGCGAGGATATCCGGGGCCGCGCCTATCTGACCCACGACCCGATCCGGGGCGAGATGGTGATGCGGCCCGATTTCACCGTGCCTGTCGTGCAGACCCATATGGACAGCGGTGCCGACCCGGCCCGCTATACCTACGCGGGCAAGGTGTTCCGGATGCAGGACGGCACCGGCGCGCGGCCCAGCGAATACGTGCAGGTGGGGTTCGAGGTGTTCGACGGCACGAACCCGGCAGAGGCGGACGCCACGGTCTTTGCGGCCATCGCAGAGGCTTTGGCGGGGCTGCCTGTGACCCCCGCGACGGGCGATATCGGTATCCTGAAGGCCGCGATCGGCGGTTTGCGGACGTCCGAGGCACGCAAGGCCGCGCTTTTGCGGCATATCTGGCGTCCGGGGCGGTTCCGGTCCTTGCTCGACCGGTTCGGTGGACGAAGTGCCGTGCCACCGAGCCGTGCCGCGCTGCTGGCGGAAGGCGACCCTTTGGGGGCCGTGGACGAGGTGCCGGGCAAGCGCAGCCGCGCCGAGATCGCGGACCGCATCGCCGCCCTGCGCGCCGATGCCGCGACCGCGCCGCTGGCGGAGGAGGAGCGCGAATTGATCGACGCCCTGCTGGCCGTGCGCGAGACCTGCCCCTACGCCCTGTCGGCCCTGCGCGATATCGCGGTGGACATGCCCGCGGTGCAGGGGGCGGTGCAGGGGCTGGCCCGGCGGCTCGATGCGCTGTCGGACAAGGGCATCGACGTCGACGCGCTGCCGTTCGAGGGCAGCTACGGGCGCACGACGCTGGAATACTACGACGGTTTCGTCTTCGGCTTCACCGCGTCCCATGCCCCCGAAATGCCGCCCGTGGCGACGGGGGGGCGCTATGACGCGCTGACGGCACAACTGGGCAGTGGACAGGCGGCCCCGGCAGTGGGCGGTGTGATCCGCCCCGATCTGGTGCTGGGCCTGCGGGGAGGCGTATGATGCTGAAGCTGGGTGTGCCGTCCAAGGGGCGGCTGATGGAGAAGACCTTTGCCTGGTTCGGGGATCGCGGCGTCACCCTGCGCAAGTCGGGCGATGACCGCGCCTATACGGGCACAGTCGAGGGTATCGACGGCGTCGAACTGGTGCTGCTCTCGGCGGGGGAAATCCCGCGCGAACTGGCGGCGGGGCGGATCCAGCTGGGCGTGACCGGGTCCGACCTTGTCCACGAAAAGCTGCCGCTCTGGGCCTCGCAGGTCTGTCCGCTGGCGCTGATGGGATTCGGCGGGGCCGATCTGGTGATCGCCGTGCCGCAGGCCTGGGTCGATGTGGATACGCTCGAAGACCTTGACGCGGCGGCTGCGGCCTTTCGCGGGGTGCATGGCCACCGTCTGCGGATCGCGACCAAGTATCACCGGCTGGTGCGCGAATTCCTGCGCGAGAACGGCGTGGCGGATTACGCGCTGGTGGACAGCCAAGGGGCGACCGAGGGCACGGTGCAGAACGGCACCGCGGAAGCAATTGCCGATATCACCTCGACCGGCGAAACCCTGCGCGCGAACGGTCTGAAAATCCTTGGTGACGGACTGATTCACGCCAGTCAGGCGACGCTTTTCCGCGGGCGGCGCGGGGGCTGGACCGACGAACAGCGCGACACGCTGCGGAGGCTGGAGGAGCGGTTGGGCGTCTGAACGCAGATGCCTGCGCGGAGGACGGTTCGGGATGCCTCCGGCGGGGATATTTTTGGCAAGATGATGATGCGGGTCAGCGCACGCCGATGTCGGCGAGGGCCTTGGACAGGGCGGGAGGCAGCGATTCTTCGTGCTGCTGTCCCGCGCCGAGATCGGCGGGGGCGTCAGCGGGTTGCAGATAACGCCAGCCTTGGAACGCTTTTTTCGGTGTCGCCGCGACGCGGACGATCCCGGGGTCGAGCATGATCGCGCAGCGGCGGATGCCGTCATCGCGGTAGTGTTCCGTGAGGCCGAGAATGCGCTGGCGGCACAGGATCACGCCCTTGATGACCCAGAAGATCGAGCCGCCGGCCAGCAGTTCGTCTTCGCGCTTGGGCCACATGCGGGTGACGTGGTAATATTGCCCGTCGCTGACCTGTTTCGACCGCTGGGTCTGCCAGTGTATCATGTCCTCGACGCTTTCGGTGCCGACGGAGAGTTTGACGAGATTGATGTGACTGTTCATCGCACCAGTATCAGCCTTCGGGTCTTGCGGTGCAAGGGCCACACATGCGACACCTTGTGTCCTGCCGCACATTGATTGCAGACTTTCCACAAGATATTGTGGATAACTCAGCCACCGAGAATCGCTTTTCCACGCCCCGGATCCAGAAAGAGCCGCCACCATGACCCGTTTCAGTGCCCCTATCGCCGAACAAATCTGGGATATGAAGTACCGCTTCAAACAGGCGGACGGCACACCGCTCGATAAATCGGTCGAGGATACGTGGCGGCGCATTGCCGGGTCGCTTGCCGCGGTCGAGGACAAGCCCGCCCCCTGGGAGGAGACATTCTACGACGCGCTTGCGGATTTCAAATACCTGCCCGCGGGCCGGATCACCGCAGGGGCGGGCACGGCGCGGCAGGTGACGCTTTTCAACTGCTTCGTCATGGGCACGGTGCCCGACAGCATGGGCGGGATTTTCGACATGCTGAAAGAGGCCGCGCTGACGATGCAGCAGGGCGGCGGCATCGGCTATGACTTCAGCACGATCCGGCCCAAAGGTGCGGCCGTGCACGGTGTCGCGGCGGATGCCAGCGGGCCGCTGTCATTCATGGATGTCTGGGACGCCATGTGCCGCACGATCATGTCCGCGGGTTCGCGCCGGGGGGCGATGATGGCCACGATGCGCTGCGACCACCCGGACGTCGAGGATTTCATCACCGCCAAGTCAGACGCCGCCCGGTTGCGCATGTTCAACATGTCGGTGCTGATCACCGATCCGTTCATGGAGGCGGTAAAGGCCGGTGGCACGTGGGATCTGGTCTTCGGCGGCGAGGTTTACCGCACGGTGCAGGCCCGCGACCTTTGGAACGGGATCATGAAGTCGACCTATGATTTCGCAGAACCCGGCGTGATCTTCATCGACCGGATCAACCGGATGAACAACCTGAACTACTGCGAGACCATCGCCGCCACGAACCCCTGCGGCGAGCAACCGCTGCCGCCCTATGGTGCCTGCCTTCTGGGGTCGATCAACCTAGCGAGGCTGGTGACGGACCCCTTCGAGGACGCAGCCAAGCTGGATGGTGCCGCGCTGACCGAACTGGTCGCGACTGCCGTGCGGATGATGGACAACGTCGTGGACGCCAGCCAGTTCCCGCTGGAGGCGCAGGCCGAGGAAGCGCGCAACAAGCGGCGCATCGGGCTGGGCGTGACGGGTCTGGCCGACGCGCTTTTGATGCTGGGGCTGCGCTATGGCTCGGAAGAGGCCGCGGCGCAGACGGAAAGCTGGATGAAGGCGATCGCGCGGGCCGCCTATGATGACGTGCGCGAGGCGATCCGCACCCACGGCATCCGCAACGCGCTTTTGACCTCGATCGCGCCCACGGGGACGATCAGCCTTTACGCGGGCAACGTATCATCGGGGATCGAGCCGGTCTTTGCCTATGCCTACACCCGCAAGGTGCTGCAAAAGGACGGAACGCGGACGGAAGAGGAGGTCGTCGATTACGCCGTGCAGATGTGGCGCGACCTCAAGGGGGACGCGGAGCTGCCGGACTACTTCGTCAACGCCCAGACGCTTGCCCCGCTGGAGCATGTGCGGATGCAGGCAGCGGCGCAGAAATGGATCGATTCGAGCATTTCCAAGACGATCAACTGCCCCGAGGACATCGGGTTCGAGGACTTCAAGGAGGTCTATATGGCCGCCTGGGATCAAGGTTGCAAAGGCTGCACGACCTACCGCCCCAACGCCGTGACCGGATCGGTGCTGAGCGTGTCCGAAGACAAGCCAAAGGTCGAGGAGACCCCGCAAGAGGAAGTCGTGGTCGACGCCAATTCGGGCGATGTGATCTACATGACCGAGCCGCTCGACCGTCCGACCGATCTGGAAGGCAATACCTACAAGCTCAAGTGGCCGGATTCCGAGCATGCGATCTACATCACGATCAACGACATCCTGCATCAGGGGCAGCGGCGGCCCTTCGAGGTCTTCATCAACTCCAAGAACATGGAGCATTTCGCATGGACCGTGGCGCTGACTCGGATGATCTCGGCGGTGTTCCGGCGCGGGGGCGACGTGTCCTTTGTGGTCGAAGAGCTCAAGGCCGTCTTCGATCCGCGCGGCGGAGCGTGGATGCAGGGCAAATACGTGCCCTCCATTCTGGCCGCGATCGGCGGCGTGATCGAGAAGCACATGATCGCGACGGGCTTTCTCGCAGGGGAAGGGATGGGCCTGAAGGCGGATCCGCAAGCCGATATCGTGGCGCTCAACGGGGGCGGTCGTGGCAAGTCCTGCTCGTCCTGCGGATCCTTCGAGTTGCGCATGATCGAAGGGTGCATGACCTGCGCGTCCTGCGGATACAGCAAATGCGGGTAATGGGTCGGGGATACGATATCAGCACAACAATATAATGAGCATTTCACAGCTTAAAGCGGCCATTTTACAGCCGTAAGGTGGCCATTCGACATGTTGCAGTACCCCCCGGGTGATCGACGTGACCGTAGATATCACGTCAATCATCCGGAGCCATGCACTTGGCTTATGGTGTCACGTCCAAGGTCTGTTGAAGGATCTTCTGCGTCGTGATGGACCCGAGCTTCCATGGAAAAGGTTCAGCATCTCAACTTTTTTCTCGTGTCGTGTCGTGTCGTGTCGAGGCGGCCAGACGTTTGGATCGACGAGCTGGCCAATGTCCTCGATGCGTGAGCGGATGTCATAAAGCGTTTCTTCTGTCCGTCGTAGGTCGCATCTGGTGTCATCCAGATCCATCAAACCGCTCTGAAATTTCGCGTGCATTTCCCGAATCTCACCCAGAAGCTCGTCGTAATTGTCCGGCGCGTGTTGAACCGGATCCGGAGTCCATCGTGTTCGTGCGAGAAATTGTTCTGCACAATCGAAGCGGTCAGCCGTGGCCTTCGGGACGCGACCGGCCCGAAGCCGGCCTCCGCGGTCTGTTGC
>JAIVHI010000106.1 GCA_020201155.1 Loktanella sp.
GATGGCGGCGCCGAGCCCTTCAATCCGACGCCCTCCGGCCCTGCGGGCTCTGACGGCGATGCCCTTACGAACGACTAACGGTATGTGATGCCGCCCGACCGGGTTTGGCATCGAGATCGGATCATCCAAGATTGCGGCGTCCTCGGTTCTTCGGGGGCGCCGTTTTTGTGTCCCGACGCTTTTTGCCCTGTGTGATACTTGCAACAGTCAGCCTGCCTCCCCATTTTCAAGATGAGGCCCGACGAGTGGTCCGCGCCGCAGAGGCGGGCGGATTGGATCGGGTGCTTTTGAAGGAGAGACGACATGAACGTGGAAAAATTCACAGAACGGTCGCGCGGCTTTATTCAGGCCGCACAGACCATCGCGATGCGCGAGGATCACCAGCGCGTCATGCCCGAACATCTGCTGAAAGCGCTGATGGATGACGAACAGGGGCTGGCGGCAAACCTGATTTCCAAGGCCGCCGGTGACGCGGCGACGGTCCGGGCGACAGTTGATGAAGCCGTGCGCAAGATTCCCGGTGTGACCGGTGGCGACGGCCAGATCTATATCGACACCGCGCTGGCCAAGGTGCTGGACGAGGCCGACAAGCTGGCCAAGAAGGCGGGGGACAGTTTTGTGCCCGTCGAGCGGATGCTGACCGCGCTGACGATCGTCAAGTCCAAGGCCAAGGACGCGCTGGATGCGGGCAAGGTCACGGCGCAGGGGCTGAATGCGGCGATCAACGATGTCCGCAAGGGGCGCACGGCAGACAGTGCCAGTGCCGAGGACAGTTTCGACGCGCTCAAGAAATACGCAATGGACCTGACGGCCCGTGCCCGTGAAGGCCGGATCGACCCGATCATCGGGCGGGACGAGGAGATTCGTCGTGCCATGCAGGTTCTGTCGCGCCGAACCAAGAACAACCCGGTCCTGATCGGTGAACCCGGCGTCGGCAAGACCGCCATCGCCGAGGGTCTGGCCCTGCGCATCGTTGATGGCGACGTGCCGGAAAGCCTCAAGAACAAGACGTTGATGGCCCTCGATATGGGTGCGCTGATCGCCGGCGCGAAATATCGCGGCGAATTCGAAGAGCGTCTGAAGGCCGTGCTGAAAGAGATCGAGGCCGCTGCGGGTGAGATCATCCTGTTCATCGACGAGATGCACACGCTTGTGGGCGCGGGCAAATCCGAAGGTGCGATGGATGCTGCCAACCTGATCAAACCGGCGCTTGCGCGGGGCGAACTGCACTGCATCGGGGCCACGACGCTGGACGAATATCGCAAGTACGTGGAAAAGGACGCGGCCCTTGCGCGCCGGTTTCAACCCCTGATGGTGGAAGAGCCCACGGTCGTGGATACGATCAGCATCCTGCGCGGCATCAAGGAAAAGTACGAGTTGCACCACGGCGTACGGATCGCCGATGCGGCCCTTGTGGCGGCGGCAACCCTGTCGCACCGCTATATCACGGACCGGTTTCTGCCCGACAAGGCCATCGATCTGATGGACGAGGCCGCATCGCGGTTGCGGATGCAGGTGGACAGCAAGCCCGAGGAACTGGACGCGCTGGACCGGCAGATCATGCAGCTTCAGATCGAACAGGAAGCGCTCAAGAAAGAGGACGACGCGGCCTCCAAGGACCGGTTGGCCAAACTGACCGAGGAACTGGCGAACATTCAGGACCGCGCGTCCGAGATGGAAGCCAAGTGGCAGGCCGAACGCGCCAAGCTGGAAAGCTCGCGCGAGGTGGCCGAACAGCTGGACCGTGCGCGGGCCGAGCTGGACATCGCCAAGCGCGAAGGCAACCTCGCCAAGGCCGGAGAGCTGTCCTACGGCGTGATCCCCGAGCTGGAGCGCAAGCTGGAAGCGGCGGAAGATCAGGACGAGCTGATGGTCGAAGAGGCCGTCCGCCCCGAACAGATCGCCGAGGTCGTCGAGCGCTGGACGGGCATCCCCACGTCCAAGATGCTGGAAGGCGAACGCGACAAGCTGCTGCGGATGGAAGAAGAGCTGGGCAAGCGGGTCATCGGACAGCGCAGCGCCGTGCGGGCTGTCGCCAATTCGGTGCGCCGTGCGCGGGCCGGCCTGAACGACGAGAACCGGCCGCTGGGGTCGTTCCTCTTTCTCGGGCCGACCGGCGTCGGCAAGACCGAGCTGACCAAGGCCGTCGCCGAATATCTCTTCGATGACGACTCAGCCATGGTGCGGATCGACATGTCCGAGTTCATGGAAAAGCACGCGGTCGCGCGGCTGATCGGCGCGCCTCCGGGCTATGTCGGATATGAAGAGGGTGGCGTGCTGACCGAAGCCGTGCGGCGCAGGCCCTATCAGGTCATCCTGTTCGACGAGGTCGAAAAGGCGCACCCGGACGTGTTCAACGTGCTGCTGCAGGTTCTCGATGACGGTGTGCTGACCGACGGTCATGGCCGCACCGTGGACTTCAAGCAGACGCTGATCATCCTGACGTCGAACCTTGGTGCGCAGGCGCTGAGCCAGATGCCCGACGGGGCAGATCCGTCGCAGGCCAAGCGCGATGTGATGGACGCGGTGCGGGCGCACTTCCGCCCCGAGTTCCTGAACCGTCTGGACGAGACGATCATCTTCGACCGTCTGGCGCGTGAAGACATGGCGGGGATCGTGCAGATCCAGCTTGGGCGGCTCGAGGCACGTCTGGCCAGCCGGAACATCACGCTGGAACTGGACGAAGGCGCGCTCAAGTGGCTGGCCGAGGAAGGGTATGACCCCGTCTTCGGGGCGCGACCGCTCAAGCGCGTCATCCAGCGGGCGATTCAGGACCAGCTGGCCGAGATGATCCTGTCGGGCGAGGTTCTGGACGGTGCCACGGTGCCGGTCGGTGCCGGTGCGGACGGATTGATCGTCGGGGACCGGGTCAGCCAGTCCGACAGGAAACCGCCACAGGACGCTGTCGTTCACTGAAACGAAAAAAGGCCCGGCAATCGCCGGGCCTTTTCCTTGGTCTGTCAGTGGCCGATTACATCGGCGGCAGGATGACGGAATCGATCACGTGGATCACACCGTTCGAGGCTTCGATATCTGCCGTCGTCACGGTGGCTTCGTTCACCATCACGCTGTCACCCACAGAGATCGTCACGTCCGCACCGTTCACGGTGGTGGCGGTCATGCCGTCCGACAGGTCGCCGGACATCACGGCGCCCGGTACCACGTGGTACGTCAGGATCGCGGCGAGTGCTTCGGGATCTTCCAGAAGACCTTCGACCGTGCCCTCGGGCAGCGCGGCAAAGGCTTCGTCGGTCGGTGCGAAGACGGTGAACGGACCTTCGCCCTTCAGCGTTTCGACAAGACCGGCGGCTTCGACGGCTGCGACGAGCGTGGTGAAGTTGCCCGCGTCGACAGCGGTGTCGACGATGTCCATGCTGTGGGCTTCTGCGAAGGCAGAGGTGCTGAGCAGGGTGGCGGCGGAGGCGGCAAGGAATGTTCTACGGATCATAGTGGTCTCCTTTGGTATTCGGCCGTTATTGGCTAGCCGTGATGTAGGAGGTCTTTTCGCTTTTCACCCCATGAGGTAATTTGCCGCCCCCGATTGACTGCATCGTCCTGCGGGCTAAGCGCCGATTGCTTTCGGTTTCCACTCAAACTTAAGTGAAAGGGTGTGATCCGCCGCGTGAGCCGGCGCGGCGTTTCAGCTATTGGCGGCATCGTGAAGAACCCTTTACGCATTTCGACCTATGTAGGATGGCGAACAAAGGAGTAACCCATGGCCCATCGCTGGACGAACGACCTGACGGCTGACGACGTGACCCCGAAAGAGATGTTTCTGAACCGCAGGCAGATTCTGGCAGGCGGGGCGGGACTGGGTGCCTTGGCTGCGACCGGTGCCCATGCGCAGGACGCGCTGGAGCCGAACACGTTGGAAGAGATCACGACCTACAACAACTTCTACGAATTCGGCACCGGCAAAAGCGACCCTGCGAACAACGCCGATGCCCTGCAGATCGACCCATGGACCATCACGGTCGACGGCATGGTCGACAACCCCGGCGAATACAGTCTGGCCGAGGCCCTCGATGGCATGACGATCGAGGACAGGCTTTATCGCTTCCGCTGTGTCGAGGCGTGGTCGATGGTGATCCCTTGGAACGGATTCGAGCTGGCCGACCTGTTGAACCGCGTGGGCGTACAGGACGGCGCGACGCATGTCGCCTTTCAGACGGTCGTGCAGCCTGACAACATGATCGGTGTGCGTCGGGGCGTGCTGGAGTTCCCCTATATGGAAGGGCTGCGTCTGGACGAGGCCATGCACCCGCTGACGATCATGGCCACGGGTATCTATGGTGAACCCTTGGCCAAACAGTCCGGCGCACCGATCCGGCTGGTGGTCCCGTGGAAATATGGCTTCAAGTCGATCAAATCGATCGACCGCATCACGCTGACCGACAAGATGCCGGCGACGACGTGGAAATCTATGTCGTGGCGGCGATCTACGTCGGCTGGCAATTCTGGCTCGCCGTCAATCAGTCGGGCCGCTACCTTGTGGAACCGATCAACGAACTGGAGCGCGAATACGGCGAAACCGCGCTGCTGTTGCTGATCGCGGGGCTGGCGGTGACACCGATCCGCATCTGGTCCGGTGTGAACCTCATCAAGTATCGCCGCGCGATCGGGCTCACGACCTTCTTTCTCGTGCTTGCACACTTCCTTGTCTGGGTGGTGCTGGATGTCCAAAGCCTTGGGCGGGTCTGGGAGGAAGTCGTGAAGCGTCCCTATGTGACGGTGGGCATGGCGGCCTTCGTTCTGCTGATTCCGCTGGCGGTGACATCGAACAACCTTTCGATCCGCAAACTGGGCGCATCCGGATGGCGCAAGCTGCACAGGCTGACCTATCCGGCCGTCGTTCTGGCGGGGCTGCACTACCTGTGGCTGGTGAAAGGCTTCCAGATCGAGCCTGTCATCTATCTTGCCGTGATCCTGTCACTGCTTGTGATGCGATTCCTGCGGTCCCGATCCCGGCCATAGGGGGCGTCCGGCGATCAACGGACCGGAATCGGGGTCGTGATTCATGGAAATACCACTGAATCGGCGGGCGGTTTCGGGTTGCCCTAGTAGCGCTAACGGAGTGGACCCCAAAATCTTGAGGGTGCCAAGTGGATGCTGGGAAACAATGCACCGATATGACGCAAGGTCCGCGACCGAATATTTCTCTAGACCCCTGAAAAACCAAGAAAAACCTTCTTTGTCACAAAAAGTATGGAAAGGATGAAAAAGGGGGTTGCGGGTCTGTGTCAGTATTCGTAAAAGCCCCCTCACCGGCGGCGCTGAGGCGCACAACGGGACGCCAGACGGGCCAG
>JAIVHI010000107.1 GCA_020201155.1 Loktanella sp.
GTTTTCGGGGTGGCCGCCTGTTACCCCAAACGTTACCCCTGAGTGAAAATGAAAAGGTCGGCTTGCGCGGCCCTGTTCCAACCCCCCGTTTCTAGGGAGAAATTTGGCTCCGGCGGTAGGGGCGACGGGCGTGTTTAATGCTGTCGCATGCTGTAAAAAAACCTAATTTATTTCGCAGTGTTAGCCGGTTTCCCCGTAAAAAGGCGTTGCAACTTGTCGCACGCGGTACCATTTTCTTTGGCACGCGTTTAGGCCCGTAAGAAATTATCGAAGTTGAACCCTGTGCCGAGAATTGCCGACGAAATGAGCGCGCTAGACGTCCGGCGGATGGCGCACCCCGGGGGGCGGGGCAATGCAACGGTCAACGTCGGCGGCGTGACCGGCCTTCAACTTCAGATCACGCCGCGCGGGGCGAAATCGTGGATCCTGCGCGTCACCGTCGGCGACCGTCGGCGCAAGATCGGCCTCGGCAGCTATCCGACCGTAACGCTCGCGGCGGCCCGTCAGCGCGCCCGTGACGCCCTGGACCGGATCGCGGCGGGGGCTGATCCTGTGGAGGAGCGGCGGGCCGCACAGGCGGCCCTCCGCGCCGCGCAGGCCCGCTCCCTGACTTTCGCCGAGGCGGTGGAGAAATTTGCCCCGAAGAAGATGGCGGAGTTTAAGGCCGAGAAGCAGCGCCGCCTCTGGCGCAGCAGCATCGAAATCCACGCCATCCCGGTGCTTGGGGGCATCCCGGTGGATCGCATCACGCGGGCCGATGTGCTGCGCGTGCTTGAGCCGATCTGGACCGAAAAGACCGAAACGGCGACAAAGCTGCGGGGGCGGATCGAGGGCGTCCTGACGTGGGCCGAGGTCGCCGGGCATTGCGAGGGGCCGAACCCGGCGCGATGGACCGCCAATCTCGACCAATTCCTGCCGAAGCCGTCGAGGGTCCGGACGGAGGCGCATTATCCGGCGCTCGCCCTCCCGGACGCACCCCTCTGGTGGGCTGATCTGATCGCCCGCGAGGGGATGGCGACCGCCGCGCTGCAATTTGTCGCCCTGACCGCCGCCCGGTCGGGCGAGGTCCGGGGCGCGATATGGTCCGAGGTTGATCTCGACGCGGGCCTGTGGGTCATCCCCGCCGAGCGGATGAAGATGGGCCGCCCGCATCGCGTGCCGCTGACGGGCGAGGCGGTCGCGCTCCTGCGCGCCCTCCCGCGCATGGCCGGCGGGCAGCATGTCTTCTGGTCGGCGCGCGGCGGGGCGCTATCCGACATGGCGCTATCCGCCACCATGCGGCGGATGCAGGCGACCGAGGAAAGGGCCGGCCGGCCCGGATACCCTGATCCGGTGACGGGGCGCCCGGCGACCGTCCACGGGCTGCGCAGCACGTTCCGCCAGTGGACCGCCGAGCGCGGCTTCGACCGCGACATGGCGGAAATGCAGCTTGCCCACGCGGTCGGCAGCGACGTTGAGCGGGCCTATCAGCGAAGCGACATGCTTGAGCGACGCCGGGCGATGATGGCCGCGTGGGCCGCCTTCCTGCGCGGCGAGGGGGCCGGGCAGGTCGTCCCGATCCGGGGGGCCGGAGCATGACCGATTGGGAGCAGCCGATGACCTACATGCCAAGCAAGGGCGCGGCCCGGATGATGGACCGGATGCAGGCGCAGATCGACGCGGCCCTCGCGGACCTGCGCTATCGCGGCGATCGGGACGCGGCGACGGCCTTCGCGGCGATGACCGCGGACGACCTGACCCGGCGCGAAGTCACCGTCGCCGTGACCGGCTTCCATCTTAGCCGGGCGGGCGCCGCAAAGGTTCGGCAGGGCGACGTTTGCGATCCGGCGGCGAAATTGAGGCCCGCCTTGGCGGATATCGACGATCTGACGGACCGGCTCTACCGGGCGTGCCACGCCTTTCGCGAAACGCCCGGCCTCCCGGAGCCCTACGAGATCGCCAATTTCGGCCAGGACGCCTCTGTGGCCTTGCTTGGTCTTGCTGACCTCGCGGACAAAATGTGCCGCGCGGTGATCGCCGCGCATGGCGAGGACACCGGCGGCCCCGCCCTTTCGGATCGCCTGACCGACGATCCCCTCGACCGTCTGGCGGACGACCTCGCCGGGCCGTGGCGGCGGCACGGCCAAGCGCTCACGGGGCGCGGCCTGAACGCCTTCATGGACTTGCTGCGCGCCGTCCACGCGGCCGAGACAAAGCACGAGGCCATTCCCGAGCGCGCCGAGAAGCGCATCCGGGCCGCCCGGAAAGCGGGACACAACCCCCCCTAAAAAACCGGGGGTGGTGTCCTAGCCCGATCCCGTCTCACCCCGATATGTCTGCGTCACCGTTAGACGCAATATATCGGGGTGATCCAATGTTTCTGACAGACGTTCAACTGGCCGCGCGATACGCGGTCTCGCGCGCCACCATTTGGCGATGGTCCCGCTTCGAGGACTTTCCCGATCCCGTCTCGCTTTCGCCGAATTGCACCCGATGGCGGCTCGCGGAGGTCGAAAAATGGGAGGCCGCGAAGACCGAGGCGGGCGCGGCATGATCGCTGTCAAGAAAAATCGGCGCGAGGAAATTCAGGTCAATCGCTACGAGCACAACGGTGCGACGTTCGTGGATATCCGCGTCTTCTTCTTCGATGAGGCCGGCGAGGCGAAGCCGACCAAGCGGGGGGTCACCCTGAACGCCGAACGCGCCGAGGCCCTGATTGAGGCGATCAACATTGTCGCGTTTGAGGACCTGCCCGATGCCTGATGGTGTCACGGCAGGGCGGGACCGGGGCGAGGTCGCAAGGCATGGTCAGCGCGGCCCCGGAAAAGACGTAGGAGAGACCGACGTCTTTTCCCCCGCCACTGCCGCCGATCTCGGCGTTCGCCGCGATGAAATTCACGAGGCGCGGGCGATCCGCCGCGCGGGCGAACTGATAAATCAGATCAAATCGGCGCGGGGGGCGCGAACAGACTTAGGGGGGGCGCCTCCCTTAAGTCGCAAGCAGGCTGCCGCCGATGCGGGCATGTCGCCGGATCAGGCAAAGCAGGCGCAGCGCGTCGGAGGTGACCGCTATGGCCAATGAACGCGGCAATCGCTTCCGCTCGTTGGCGGAAATTGGCCACGTCCCGCCGCGCGTGCCGACGATTGCGGGCGTGCTCGCGCCGGGCGAGATCGCCCTTCTCACCGGCGCTCCGAAGTCAGGCAAGAGCACATTGGCCGCGGGGCTCGCGGCGTCGGTGAGCCGCGGCGGGCCCTTTCTGGGGCGGCCCTGCAAGCCGGGGCCGGTGGCATACCTAGCTGCCGAACGCGGAGGCGGTATCTCGCGCCGCCTGCGCGCCGCCGGGGCCGATGAACGCAACGCATTTGTAGCGGAGTGGTCGCCCCTCCTGATCGAGGAGGCCGATCAAATCGTTGACGCCATCGGGGCCAAGACCGAAGCCCCGGCCCTGATCGTGCTCGACACTTTGGCTCGCTGCATCGCCGGGGCGGATGAGAACTCGTCGCGCGACATGGGGCTCGCTGTGAAGGCGTTGGCGAGGATACAGGCTGCATTTCCCACGGCTGCAACGGTGGTGAGCCGCCCTCGCCATTCTCGACTGGCTCGATGGTGGCGATCCCTCGTTATCGCTTGAGGTGGTCATCAACATATCCGGGCCAGGGTGGTGTGGAGCGCGGCGTCGGCTGCGGCAGGAGCGGCGAGACGCGACGCGACGCGCATTGTGGCGGCATACCTATCCCGACCTATCACCCACCGCCGCAGCGCGGCTTCTGGCCGCGCGTTGGCGGCGCTACGCCGCCGGTGCATGGCCGAGGCACCGGGACGCCGGGACCGCGCCGACCGGCGATCCCGAGCGGACGCTTCACGCCCTGATGATGCGCGGGCATGAGCCGCTCGGGGCGGAGCGCCTGCGGAAGATACTCACGCGGGCCGATGGGCGGCTTCGCGGTGTTGAGGCGCCCACGCTGCGCGGCGATACGTGACCCGAAAGGAGATCGACATGGAATTTTCAAGCCTTGAACGACTTCGCCACCTTGGCTCGATCCGGCACGCTCGGGCTGCCGCCGCCCGCGACGCATCCGACCGCTGCGCCGACATACGCGCCCGCCTTCAACGCGCGGAGGACCGCAGGCGTCACATTCACTTAGAATTTCATCCCCGCGACGCGCAGGACGGCCTCAAGGCGATCGAGCGTGAGATCGAAACGCTGCGCTCCGAGATCAGCGACGGGGACGCGCGCCGATCCGAGGCGGGCGCGGCCTTTCAGGCCGCCGCCGCCACGCACGACACCGCACGCCGCTACGCCCACGAGCATGGCCTGCCGATGCCGTCCGAGGACGCGGACGCGATGACCGAACGTCGCGGGCTGACACCCGAGGGGGCGCGAAATGAACCTTCTGGCAAAAATGAAATCCGCCCGATCCGGCGCGGCAAAGGCCGCCGTTGCGCAGTCCGTGCTTGCCTCCGCCGAGCGCGCGGTGGAGGGCCTCAATCTTGCGTCCCTGATGCGCCCGGGACGCCGCGGACCCGCGCTCATGCTGAGCGATCAGGAGACCGCCGCGCTCGCCCTCGCGGCGAATGCGGAGGGCGTCGCGGCCCTGATCTCGTCGCGGCTTGCGCAGGCCTACCGGGGTCAGCCGGAGGCGATGACCGCCGCCGAGCAGCGCGCGGCGCTTGATCGCCTCGATGGTGAAATCCTCGACGCCGAACTGGCGGAGGAGGGCGTTGTTCGTGAATTGGAGCGCGCCGGATTTGAAATTTTGCGCCGTCCGGATGCCGATCCACGAGCGCTGTTGGCACACGACAGTGAATTGAAATGACGAGATGGGCGCGCGGTGGGATTTTCCTTGATGACGGCCGCGCGCCCGGCGGCGCTGTTCGGACTGCAGCGCCGCCACCAATTGCCCATGAGGGCACACACCATGCCCGACACGACCACCCGCCAAGGCGTGACAATCGAAATACTCCACGGGCGGATGATCGCCGCCCTTGGCGATCTGCGCAGCGGCACCGGTGACAAGGCGACGGCAGTCGCGCGCCTCGATAGTGCGATCTCGCAGGCCTGCCGGATACCGGCGATGAATTGGCGTGACGCGTCGGCGAAGGCGGCGATGTTGCGCATCACCCTGACTGGCGCGAACGCATCAGCGTCGCGGCGGGTGATCGAGAGTATCGAACGCGACCTCGAAAACCTACCGCCTCGGCGGTCGGCCGAGCACTGAGCGGCCCGTGTGGCCGCTCTGGCGTGCTCGGCTACATCACCCTCGGCAGGCCCGCGCCCCCACTCAGCGGCCAATTTTGAGGGCCTCTCGGGCGCGAAGGAAAATAGGGGCCGCTCTAAGCAGGGCACAGGGGCGGTGACGTAGCGGCCCGGCATCGCCGCGTTTTCAGAAATTTGAAATCTCCACTTGCGTTTGGTCTCGCTCTGGACGCCACGTTGGCGAGGGACGGTTGCCGTGTTTCAGACTCAAGTGCCAAGGGCTTTTCCTTTGGCCTATTTTCCGTTCGCCGACCTCGACTTGGTTGCCGGCGGCGTCTCGTGCTAGCGTTCACATGATGCGAATCCCTTCGGATTGCCGCACAGCAACAGACATTTACCGCGGGCGGCTTAATGAGCACGGACATCAAATCACTGAGTTCCTTTGTATGGTCCATCGCCGAACTCCTCCGGGGTGATTTGAAGCAATCTGAATATGGCAAGGTGGTGCTGCCCTTCGTGGTCCTGCGTCGCCTCGACTGCATCTTGGAGACGAGCAAGCAGGACGTGCTCGACATGGCGTCTTCGCTACCCAATGACATGGACGAAGAGGCGCGCGATGCGCTGCTGTCTGGTGTCGTGGGCACGAACATCCGTCTCTACAACGAGTCGCGCTTCACCTTCGCCACGCTCAAGGGGCAGGACCCCAAGGACATCCACCGCAACCTGATCGACTACATCACGAATTTCTCCGGCAATGTGCGCGATGTCTTCCTCGACAAGTTCCTGTTCACCGATCAGCTCAAGCGGCTGAGCGATGCCGGGCTGCTTTATCAGGTGTTCGACCGGTTCACGCAGATCGACCTGCACCCCGACACCGTGTCCAACCTGGAGATGGGCTATCTCTTCGAGGACCTGATCCGCCGCTTCTCGGAAATCTCGAACGAGACGGCCGGGGAGCATTACACGCCGCGGGAGGTCATTCGCCTGATCGTGTCGCTGCTGCTGATCAACGATCGCCACGCGCTGACCGGCACGGGCGTTATCCGGCAGGTCTATGACCCTGCGGCGGGCACGGGCGGCATGCTGTCCATCGCCGAGATGGAGATGAAGGCGCTCAACGAGCGCATCCGCGTCGAACTGTTCGGGCAGGAGCTCAACCCCGAATCCTTTGCGATCTGCAAATCCGACATGCTGGTCACCGGCCACAACCCCGAGAACATCGCCTATGGCAACACGCTGACGCAGGACGCGCATGCCAACCGGCGGTTTCATTACATGCTGTCCAATCCGCCCTATGGCGTCGACTGGAAGAAATACGCTGACCCGATCAAGGACGAGGCCGCCGATCAGGGTATGTCCGGGCGCTTCGGGGCCGGGTTGCCGCGCATCTCGGACGGGCAGCTGCTGTTCCTGCAGCACATGATCTCGAAGATGCGCCACGACGAGCAGGGCTCGCGCATCGGCATCGTCATGAACGGCTCGCCGCTCTTCACCGGCGGGGCCGGCTCGGGCGAGAGCGAAATCCGCCGCTGGATGCTGGAGAACGATTGGGTCGAGGCGATCATCGCGCTGCCCACGGACCTTTTCTACAACACCGGCATCCAGACCTATGTCTGGCTGCTCACCAACCGCAAGGACACCGCAAGGCGGGGCAAGGTGCAGCTCATCGACGCGAGCGGCGAGCGGTTCTGGAAATCCATGCGCAAGTCGCTCGGCTCCAAGCGGCGCGAGATTCCGCCCGGTGCCTGCGATCAGATCACGCGCCTCTATGCCGAGTTGCTGAACGGTGATGGCGACTGGGGCGACGTGTCCAAGATATTCGCCACGACCGATTTCGGGTATCGCGAGATCCGGGTCGAACGCCCGCTGAAACTGGCCTTCGCGGTCACGCCCGAGGGGCTGGAGGCGCTGCGCGAGGCCAAGCCATTCGCCAAGCTGGATGAGGACGCCCAGAGCGCCATCCTCGAGTCGCTGGAGGCGCATCTGGCCGGGGAGCGGTGGGTGAGCCGCCGCGCGTTCGATGCCGCGCTCAGCGACTCGCTCCGGGCCGCTGGCGTCAAGATCGGCGCGCCGGTGCGCAAGGCGATCCTGTCGGCGCTGTCGGAGCGGGACGAGGCGGCGGAGGTCTGCACCGATGCCAAGGGCAACCCCGAGCC
>JAIVHI010000108.1 GCA_020201155.1 Loktanella sp.
GCTGGACCGTGCCGTATCGTCCGGCGTTTTCGGCACCAAGATGCGGTCGGTGATCCACGGCGCAAACCTGACGGGGATCGAGGAAAACGTGGCCCAGCAATTCGGAGTCGGTCGCCGCATTGCGGACAAGGGACTGGTCCCGATCCTGGAGCCCGAGATCAGCATCGACGCCCCCGACAAGGCCAAGGCCGAAGCCATGCTGGTCACAGCCATCGGTGTGCATCTGGATGCTTGGGAAGGTCCGGTGCCGGTCATGCTCAAGGTCACCCTGCCGGAAGAGCCGAACACCTATGTCCCCCTGATCCGTGACGGGCGGGTTCTGAGTGTGGTTGCCCTGTCGGGCGGCTATGACATCAACGAGGCGACGCGCAGGCTGGCCCAGAACACCGGCATGATCGCCAGCTTCAGCCGCGCACTGACCCAAGGCCTGTCGGCACAGCAAAGCGATGCTGAATTCGATGACGCCCTCGCCCACACCATCGACCTGATTTATCAAGCCTCTATTGCGGGTTAATTGCCCCGCGCCGCGATAAAAGGGATTCACAGTCCGAATCAAATATGCGACTTTGTGCCATAGCCGTTCGTCAGAAGCGGCATGAGGCAGATCATATGTTGCGACGGAACATGCCCCCGATGGGGCTTATCCTCTACTTTCTCGGGGCCATCATGCTGGGGCTCTATTTCACCTTCGCCGCCGTGCAGGGTGACTATGGCGTGTTCAAGCGGGCCGAGATCGACGCCGAGGCGCGCCTGATGCGTGACGAACTGACGGTGCTGCGGGCGGAAGTGACGCGCATGGAAAACCTGACGACACGTCTGTCGGACAGCTATCTGGACCTCGAATTGCTGGATCAGCAGGCCCGTGACGTGCTGGGGCTGATCCGCGCGGACGAAATCGTCATTCAGTGAACCCTCGACCAGTTTGTGAGTTGGCTTGGGCTTGGTCCATTGCGTCCAGCGACGACCATGTTATTGTCATAGGTAGTTTAAAGCTAAACTATCTCTGCCCAAGCTGAGAGAGGGACCCTTATGGCTACCAAGAAAGCCGCTGAAAAATCCAACCTGTCCGCCGAGGAACTGCTTGGCCATTACCGGGAAATGCTGCTGATCCGCAGATTCGAGGAGAAGGCAGGCCAGTTGTACGGCATGGGCCTGATCGGGGGGTTCTGTCACCTCTACATCGGGCAAGAGGCTGTCGTGGTCGGGCTGGAGGCCGCCGCCGAGGAAGGCGACAAGCGCGTCACCTCCTACCGCGATCACGGCCACATGCTGGCCTGCGGCATGGACCCCAAGGGCGTCATGGCCGAATTGACGGGCCGCGAAGGTGGCTATTCAAAGGGCAAGGGCGGTTCGATGCACATGTTCTCGAAAGAGAAGCATTTTTACGGCGGCCACGGGATCGTGGCGGCGCAGGTGCCGCTGGGCGCCGGTCTGGCCTTTGCCGACAAGTACCTTGGCAACGATCGCGTGACCTTTACCTACTTTGGCGACGGGGCCGCCAACCAGGGACAGGTCTACGAGACCTATAACATGGCCGAACTCTGGGACCTGCCGGTCGTCTTCGTGATCGAGAACAACCAGTATGCCATGGGCACCAGCGTCAAGCGGTCGACGAAGTCGCCGTCGCTTTGGGAACGCGGTGCGGCCTACGGCATCCCCGGCGAGGAAGTCGACGGCATGGACGTCATCAAGGTGAAAGAAGCCGGCGAACGCGCCGTGGCCCACTGCCGCGCGGGCAAGGGGCCTTATATTCTCGAGGTGAAGACCTACCGCTATCGCGGCCACTCCATGTCGGACCCCGCGAAATACCGGACCCGCGAGGAAGTCCAGAAAATGCGCGAGGAACGCGACCCGATCGAGGCGATCCGCAAATTGATCCTTGAAGGCAAGCACGCCAGCGAGGACGATCTGAAAGCCATCGACAAGGAGACAAAGGACGTCATCAACGAGGCCGCCGAGTTCTCCAAGGAAAGCCCCGAGCCTGCGCTGGACGAGCTGTGGACCGACATCTACGCCAAAGAGATTCCGCAAGGGGAGGCTGTATAAATGGCAACTCAAATCCTGATGCCCGCGCTGTCCCCCACGATGGAGGAAGGCACGCTGGCCAAGTGGCTGGTCAAGGAAGGCGACACCGTCGCCGCCGGTGACATTCTGGCCGAGATCGAGACGGACAAGGCCACGATGGAATTCGAAGCCGTCGACGAAGGCGTGCTGGGCAAGATCCTGATCGCGGAAGGCACCGAAGGCGTGAAGGTCAACGACCCCATCGCCATCATGGTCGACGAAGGCGAGGACGTGCCAGACGACATGGACGAAGCCGAGGATGCCAGCGCCGCCGCCCCTGCCGACAAGGAACAATCGTCGGAAACCGCACCGGCCGAGGCCATGTCGCACCCAAAGCCAACACAGTCCGACAAGACACCGGACTGGGACAGCGACGTCGAGGTCAAATCCACGACAGTCCGCGAAGCCCTGCGCGACGCGATGGCCGAGGAAATGCGCCGCGACGACGGTGTGTTCCTGATGGGCGAGGAAGTCGCCGAATATCAGGGCGCCTACAAGATCTCCCAAGGTCTGCTGGACGAGTTCGGCGCCAAACGCGTCATCGACACACCGATCACCGAGCACGGTTTCGCGGGGATCGGTGTCGGCGCGGCCTTTGGCGGGTTGAAACCCATCGTCGAGTTCATGACCTTCAACTTCGCCATGCAGGCGATGGACCAGATCATCAACTCGGCGGCCAAAACGCTTTACATGTCCGGCGGCCAGATGGGTGCGCCGATGGTGTTCCGCGGTCCGAACGGGGCCGCCGCCCGCGTGGGCGCGCAGCATTCGCAGGACTATACGGCGTGGTTCATGCAGGTGCCGGGCCTCAAGGTCGTGACGCCCTATTCGGCTTCGGACGCCAAGGGCTTGCTCAAATCCGCGATCCGCGACCCGAACCCGGTGATCTTCCTCGAGAATGAAATCCTCTACGGGCGGTCCTTCGACGTGCCGGTGATGGACGACTTCACCATTCCCTTCGGCAAGGCCAAGATCGAGCGCGCGGGCGACGACGTGACCATCGTCAGCTTTGGTATCGGCATGACCTACGCCCTGGAAGCCGCTGAAAAGCTTGCGGAAGACGGCGTGAACGCCGAGGTCATCAACCTGCGCACGATCCGTCCGATGGACATGGACACGATCCTAGAAAGCGTGCGCAAGACCAACCGCTGCGTCACGGTCGAAGAAGGCTGGCCGCAAGGGTCCGTCGGGTCGTACATCGCCGCCGAGATCATGCAGCAGGCGTTCGATTATCTGGATGCGCCGGTCATCACCTGCACGGGCAAGGACGTGCCGATGCCCTATGCGGCCAACCTCGAGAAACACGCGCTGGTGACCACCGCCGAGGTGATCGAAGCCGTCAACAAGGTGACCTATCGCTGATGTCTCTCTATCCTGAAAAAATCGAAAGCTACGAAGAGGGCCGCGCGTTCACCTTCGTGATCAATGACGGCACGACACGCTACCGCTTTACGGTGCCAAGCGAATTGCTGGACGATCAGGTCGGCGTGATGTCGACCGAAGCGACCCGCAAGGAATGGGTCGAGGCGAACCTTGCCCACATTCTGGACGCCAGACCCGAAGGCGCGGGTGTCAACCCGCCCTTCAACCGTATCATGGTCGAGGAGATTTCCTGATGCCCACCCAAATCCTGATGCCTGCCCTGTCACCCACCATGGAAGAAGGCACGCTGGCGAAATGGCTGGTGAAAGAGGGCGACACCGTGTCCTCTGGCGACATTCTGGCCGAAATCGAGACCGACAAGGCCACGATGGAATTCGAGGCCGTGGACGAGGGCACCATCGGCAAGATCGTCGTCGATGAAGGCACCGAAGGCGTCAAGGTCAACGACGTGATCGCCGTGCTGCTGGAAGAAGGCGAAAGCGCCGACGACATCGGCGATGTCTCTGCCCCCTCGGGCGACGAAGACAGCAACGTGGCCCCTGCCGAGCCTTCGGACCAGACCGAACCTGCCAAGGGCTACGGTCGGTCGGGCAGTGCTGCCACGCAGGAAAAGCCCGCCGCCCCGCCGCCCGGAGCCAAGGATGGAGAGCGTATCTTCGCGTCTCCGCTTGCGCGACGCATCGCCAAGGACAAGGGGCTCGAGTTGGCGGAAATCAAGGGCTCTGGCCCGCGTGGCCGGATCGTCAAGGCCGACGTCGAAAGCGCCCAGACCGGCAAGGCGACCGCCGAGGCCCCGAAAGCCGCCAAGGCCGATGCGCCTGCTGCTGCCGCAGGTGCGGCCATGGCCCAAGGACCATCGACCGAGCAGGTCATCAAGAGCTACGAAGGCCGCCCCTTCGAAGAGGTCAAGCTGGACGGGATGCGCAAGACCATTGCGGGCCGT
>JAIVHI010000282.1 GCA_020201155.1 Loktanella sp.
GTCCGCATGGCGGATCACCATGCGGTCCGGGTCGTGGGTCCATGCGCCAAAGCGACGGCGCCCGGTCGGCACGGGCAAGGTCTGGGGCGGCATCCGGCGCAGGACGGCCCTGACCCGTGCCAGCAGTTCGCGCGGGTTGAAGGGTTTGACGATGTAGTCGTCCGCCCCCAGCTCCAGCCCTACGATCCGGTCGGTTTCATCCACCATCGCCGTCAGCAGGATCACCGGCGGGCCACCCTGCGCCACGAGCGACCGGCACAGGCTCAGCCCGTCTTCGCCCGGCATCATCACATCGAGGATCACCAGATGGATCGCCGCTTCGGCCAGCGCCACGCGCGCCTCTGGAACCGAGGCCGCCAGCCGGGTGCGAAAGCCTTGCTTGCGCAGGTATTGCCCCAAGGGCTCGCGGATGTCGCGGGCATCGTCGACGATCAGAAGGTGGGGGGTGATGGGGTCGGACATGATGTGATCCTCGGGATACCCTTGGGTCATACGCCCAGCATTGGCCATGTTTCCAGCAGTTTGACCGCTCGACGGAATCGAAGTTGTCGCAAAGTGTAACGACGCAGGCCTTTGCGACGAGTGGCGACAAACTGGATGATCCGCTGACAAACCTTCGCAGGCGAAAGTCCCTAAGTGATCGGCATGGCCGCGACGAAACAGGCGGCACACATCAAATGGAGACGACCCCGATGACCTATACACGAAAACTTCCCGCGCTCTTTCTGATCGGTGCACTCAGCCTTTCGGGTGCCGCCCTCGCCACGGCGCAGACCAATGATGCCGACACCGACGCCGCGGCATCCATGTCGATGGACAAACGCGGCTTCGGCATGCACCGGGCCGCCATGCGCGGCGGCGGCATGATGGGGATCATGTCCAGGATGGATGCCGACGGCGATGGCGCGCTGACGCAGGACGAAATCGACAGCTACCGCGCCGATCAGATGGCGCAGGCCGACGCTTCGGGTGACGGCAGCCTTGATCTGGAGGAATGGGCGACGATCTTCGATGCGGCACAGGCAGACCGGCGTGTGGATGCCTTCCAGCGCCTCGATGCAGACGGCGACGGTCTGATCACGCAGGCTGAAATGGACGACAGGTTCGGCAACGTCATGGACCGCATGGATCGCAACGGCGATGGCGTGATCGACGCAAATGACCGCCCGGCCCGTGGCGAAGGACGCAGCGAAGGACGTGGCGGACACGGGAAAGGCCGTGGCCATCACTAGGTGCTAGCGGTTGGCCCTTGCCAAAAGGGCCACCGCCATCAACCCGACCAAGGTGATCATCAGCGCGGCGGGCGCCGCTTCGCTGATGTTCTCGAGCGAGGCTTTCGCGTGGACGCGGGTCGCCAGCGTATCGTGGCGATAGAGCAGAAGTGTCGCGGGCAGTTCCTTGACCCCGTCGACGAAGACCAGCAGCAGCGCGGACCCAAGGCTCGCGCGCATCAGCGGCATGTGCACCTCGCGCAGGACGCCACCCGCGGACCGGCCCAGCGACCGCGCGGCCATCGACAGGCTGGGGGCAACCCGCCCCATGGCTGCATCTGCCGTGCCTTGGGCGATGGCGAAGAACCGCACCACATAGGCAAAGATCACCGCCGCTGCCGATCCGGTCAGCAGCAGGCCCGGATCAGTGCCGCTGATCCACAGGACAGTGTCGGCCAGCAGGTTGTCGATCGCCACCATCGGCACGAGGATCCCAAGGGCCAGCACCGCGCCGGGGGCCGCGTAGCCCAGCGCCGTCACCGGCATCAGACGGCGCGGCAGGGTCTTGGCCGACAGGCGCACGCCGTAGACCATGAAGACCGCCCCCGCGACGCAGATGAACGCCGCCAGCCCCGCCACCAAAAGCGACCGGCCCAGCGCCGCCACCAGCCCCGGCGCGACCCACTCGCCTGCATCGAAGGCATGGCTGAGGATCACGCTGACCGGCAAAACGAAACCCACCGCGAAGGGCAGTGCGCAGGCCAGAAACGCCAGCGCACCCTGCCAGCCCTTCAATTCGGTGGGAATGACGGGCCGCTGATTCCGCGCGGACCCGGCAAAGCGCGCGCGCTTGCGGCTGATCCGCTCCAGCGTCACAAGCAGGATGATCACGACCAGAATGACCGTTGCGATCTGGGCGGCCCCGCCAAGGTTCCCGCCTTGCATCCATTCGGTGAAGATGCCGGTCGTCAGGGTCTGCACTGCGAAATAATCGACCGTGCCGTAGTCGTTGACGGTTTCCATCATCACGACGGCGACGCCGGCGGCAATCGCGGGCCGGGCCAGCGGCAGGCCGACACGCCAGAAGCGCGACACGGGTCCCGCACCCAACGCCCGCGCCACCTCGAATGAGGCACCGGACTGTTCGCGGAACGCGGCACGCGCCAGCAGGTAGACGTAAGGATAAAGGGCTGCCGAAATCACGAGCGCGGCAGCCCCGCGCGTGCGGATTTGCGGAAACCAGTAGTCGCGGGCGCTTTCCCAGCCCATCATGCCGCGCAGGGCCGTCTGGACCGGCCCCGGGTATTCGAGAAAATCGACAAGCGCATAGGCCCCCACGTAGGCAGGGACGGCCAGCGGCAGCAAAAGCGCCCATTGCAGCCAGCGGTGCCCCGGGAACCGGTACATCGCCACCAACCACGCGGCACCGGTGCCGACCAGGCCCGTCAAGGCGCCCGTCGCCAGCATCAGGATGCCGGTGTTCCGCATGTAGCGGGGCAGCACGGTGTCCACCAGATGCGGCCAGCTGTTCTGGGTCGGCGTCATCGCGAACCAGACCACCATGACGATGGGCGCCATGACCAGCGCGGCAATCACACCCGCGCCCAGCGACCAAGGCTGAAACGCCTTGCGACGGTTAATCTGAGAGGAATACGCGGACATCGCGGGTGGGATTAAAGGAATGCTGTGCAACTGTCCATTGCATCCCTATGATAGCTGCAAAGCAAGAAACGATCGAGCGTGACCCCATGAAAATCGCCCTTCACATCGGCGCCAACTGCACGGACGACGAGCGCCTTCTCAAGTCGCTGCTGAACAACGCAAACGGCTTTGGACAGCATGACATCAAGGTGCCCGGTCCCAGCAGGTACAGGCGCATCATCCGCGAGACGATCCAGAACCTGAAAGGCGCGCCCCCTGCCCCGGACACGCGCGGCATCCTTCTGGATGCGATCCTTGACGATCAATCCCCCGAGCGTCTGATCATGAGCCATCCGGCCTTTATCTGCATTCCCAACCGCATCTTCGACAACGGCATCTTTTACGAGCAGACCGAATTCAAGCTGAAGGGTCTGGTCGGTCTGTTCCCGGATGACGAGATCGAGCTTTTCCTCGGGATCCGCAATCCGGCGACGTGGTTGCCGCTTGTCTATGCCGAGAGCAAGGCAAGCACCTTCGAGGCATACCTCAAGGGCTTTCATCCCACCTATATCCGGTGGTCCGACGTGATCCGCCGCATCCGGTACGTGGCCCCCAAGGCCAAGCTGACAGTCTGGTGCAACGAGGATACGCCCTTTATCTGGGCCGAACTGATCCGCGCCCATGCCGATCTTGGCCCCTACGACAAGATCACCGGCGGCTTCGACCTTCTGGCCACGATCATGAGCGAGGATGGCATGAACCGGTTCCTGAATTACCTTCAGGCCCATCCTCCGCAGAACATCAGCCAGAAATACAGGGTTATCAGTGCGTTTCTCGACAGGTACGCACTGGACGATCAGGTCGAGGAAGACATCGCCCTGCCAGAACTGGCCCCCATGGCCGACGAACTGACCGCGATCTACGAGGCCGATGTCGATCTGATTGCCCAGATGGACGACGTGACTTTCATTTCCACGTAAGCGCGATGCCTCATTCTTGGACAAAACACACCGATCTGCACCAGCGTTCACTGTTTTTTGACCAATAACCGACTGAAACGTCGCGTTTATTTGGACTTATGCACACAAAGTGTTATGTAACGTCGCATAAGAAAAAGAATGATTGAGTGATCAACCCCGATGCCGTCCGCCTTAAGGTCCCTTTGGGGCTCTTTCCTGAGCCCCCTTTTGCAACGTCCCAAGCGGCTGCAAGTGGCAGCGCTTTGCCACCGTGGCGAAGGCGATGACCGCGAATTTCTTCTTGTCACAAGCCGGGACACGGGCCGCTGGATCATCCCCAAGGGCTGGCCGATGCGCGGCAAGGGCAGCGGCGAAAGCGCCTTGCAGGAGGCCTGGGAAGAGGCTGGCGTGCGTGAAAGCCGGATCGACCCGGACCCTGTCGGCACATATACCTATAAAAAGCGGCAGGCCACGGGATGGGAAATCCCGGTCGAGACGATGGTCTACTCGGTCGCTGTCGAAAAGCTGGAAGACAGCTTTCCAGAGGCGCACGAACGCACACGCCG
>JAIVHI010000109.1 GCA_020201155.1 Loktanella sp.
CGCCAGCAGCCAGCGGTGCGGGCGCAGGTAGTCGCGCCAGAGCCAGCGGAAAAGGGCCTCTTTTTTCATAGCGGCAGGATGCGCTTGGTGGCGAAGCTTTGCGCCAAGGCGATGGGGTCGTATTCCTTGGCGATCCAGTCCCGGACACCGATCCCGGTTTGCGCGTGGCTGGCCGCGAAAAGATCGAGCATGTGGTCCTGGATGCCGGTCTTGGTGAACCGCAGGTGAAGATAGCGCCAGGACAGTTGCGCGCGTGCTTTTGCGACCGGCTGTCCCTGATCGAGAAGATAGAGCGCCGATGCCAGTCCCGCGCGATCCGCGCCGGACTTGCAGTGCATCACGAAGGGCCGTTCGATCCGGTCGAAGACCGCAAAGAGGTTCAGCATCTCCTGCCGGTCGGCGGCAGACCGTGCCCGCAGGGCGACACTTTCGAGTGTCATGCCAAGGGCGGCGCAGCTGGCGGCCTCGTAGACGTAAGGAATATTTGTGTTGGCGCCGCGCAGGTTCAGGACGGATGTGATGCCCTTGGCCTTGTAATCGGTCAGGCGGCGGTGGTCGGGGTGGTTGGACCGGAATACGCCCGGCGCGATCTGATCGAAATTGGTCCAGAACGTCCGCAAGACACCGTGATCGCGCCACATGAAGAAGCGTTGCGCGCGCCGGTCCGCGGCGGCGTCGGGCCAGACGTGTGTTGGAAAACGGGACGGAAGCGGGGCCATGGCGGGTCTTTTCGTCGGAAAGGATCGGAACGTGTCTAAGGGCAAGTGGGCCATCGGGGCAAGAACGGCAAGGGATGGTTGACCGCGCGCCTGCCGGGCGTAGTGTCACCGGACGCAGATTTTTCAGAAAGTGTCACACATGTCGCCCAGCCACGGTCGGTCCTATCTCGCCATTCCGGGTCCGTCGGTCATTCCCGAAGCGGTGCTTCAGGCGATGCACCGCCCGTCCCCCAACATCTACGAAGGCGAGCTGGTCGATCTGACCGACAGCCTGATCCCCGATCTGCGGACCGTGGCGCAGACCAAGGGCCATGTGGCGATGTACATGGGCAACGGTCACGCGGCGTGGGAAGCATCATTGGCCAACGTCTGTTCACGCGGGGATCGCGTTCTGGTGCTTGCCACCGGCCGTTTCGGGCATGGCTGGGCAGAGATGGCCGAGGGTCTGGCGCTGGACGTGCAGATCCTCGAATTCGGGTTGGAACGGGCCGTCGATCCCGCGCAGGTCGAAGAGGTGCTGCGCGCCGACACCACGCACAGCATCAAGGCGGTTCTGGCCGTTCATGTCGATACATCGACGTCGATCCTCAGCGATGTGCCCGCCATCCGCGCGGCCATTGACGCGGCAGGCCACCCGGCGCTGCTCATGGCCGATTGCGTCGCGTCGCTGGGCTGCGACCGGTTCGAGATGGACGCCTGGGGCGTCGATGTGATGATTTCGGCCAGCCAGAAGGGGCTGATGACGCCTGCTGGCCTTGCCTTCGTCTTTTTTAACGACCGCGCCAAGGCGCGGCGCGGCGATCTGGCGACGCGCTATTGGGACTGGTCGCTGCGGGCAGAGCCCGACGCATTCTACCAATACTGGTGCGGCACGGCGGCCACGCACCATATCTACGGGTTGCGCACGGCGCTGGACATGATGATGGACGAAGGCATGCCCGCCATCTGGGCGCGGCACGAGCGGCTGGCTCAGGCTGTGTGGTCCGCATGCGAAGCCTGGGGTGCGACAGGCCCGCTGAAGCTGAACGTCGCCGACCGCGCCCTGCGGTCCCGTGCGGTCACCGCCATCGGGATCGGACCGGGGCAGGGTGACGCCCTGCGCCACTGGTGCGAACACGAGGCCGGCCTGACGCTGGGCATCGGGCTGGGGCGGACGCCACCCGATGCGTTTTTCCGCATCGGGCATATGGGCTACGTGAACGCGCAGATGATCCTTGGGTGTCTGGCGACGATACAGGCGGGGCTTGTCGCGCTGGATATCCCGCACGGGCAGGGGGCGATCGACGCCGCCGCCCGCGCCGTCACAGGTGGGTCAGTCGCGGCGCAAGCGGCGGATGCCGACATCCAGCGCCGTTGCGGTTAGCCAGACCCAGAGGTGACCGGCCAGAACCGCGATCATCCATAAGGTCATGAAAAGCACGACACCGGCGCTCACCAGAAAGGCGTCGGTGTAGTCCGGGGCTTGGCCAGAGTGCTGATCACGCATAGTCCAAGAATAGCATCGCTTTGGGGCCACGCCAGTCCTGCGCGTTTCACGAAGCCGCGTGCGCGGCCTTCAGCGCGGCGGGCAAGGCCCCGGCGAAGGCCAGCATATCTTCCTGCGGGCCGCAACTGACGCGGATGCAACGGTCCTGCGGGGCGACAAAGGGCATACGGACGAAAATGCCCCGCGCCGTCAGTTCAGCCAGAACGCGGCGGGCGAAATCGCCGTCGCGGCCACAGTCGATCGTGACGAAATTGGTGGCCGAAGGCAGGGCGGTCAGCCCGTTGTCTTCCGCGATCGCCGCCAGCTTCTCGCGCGACCGCATTACAAGGACGCGCATCTTTTCAAGATGCGGATGGTCCTGCAGGGCAGCGAGCGCGCCGATCTGGCTGACCCGGTTCATGCCGAAATGGTTGCGGACGCGGTGGAAGGCGGCGATCACCGGCTTGGCTGAAATGCCGTAGCCGATCCGCGCGCCCGCCATCCCGTGAGCCTTGGAGAAGGTGCGCAGGCGGATCACGCGGCTGTCTTCGGTCGCGATCCGGGCCGCCGTGCCATTGGGCGCCAGTTCGACGTAGGCTTCGTCGAGGATCAAAAGCGCGCCTTCGGGCACGTTCGCGATCATCTTTTCGATGACGCAGCCCCTGTGGTGGCTGCCCATCGGATTGTCGGGATTGGCGATATAGATCAGTTTCGCGCCGAACTCGCGGGCCCTGGCGATCAAACGCTCGGGGTCTTCGTAGTCGCCGGTATAGGGCACCGTTTCGATCCGCGCGCCGTAGCCCGCGACGTGGTAGTTGAAGGTGGGATAGGCGCCTGCGCTGGTCACGGCGATGTCGCCCGGTGACAGGAACAGCCGGCAGAGCGTGCCGAGCAAGGTGTCGATGCCTTCGCCCACGATCACGTTGTCGGGGGTCACGCCGAACTGCCGTGCCACTTCGCCGCGCAGGTCGTGGCTTTCGGCGTCGGGATACTTCCAGACCTCCACGCAGGCCGCCTGCATCGCGGCAAGTGCTTCGGGCGAAGGGCCAAAGCCGTTCTCGTTCGCGCCCAGCCGGGCGACGAAGGGTATGCCGCTGGCGCGTTCCTGGGCTTCGGGTCCGACGAAGGGAACGGTGGCGGGCAGGGAGGTGGCGAGCGGGGTTATGCGCGGATCAACTGTCATGCGCAGCGTTTTGCCCGTCTTGTCGCGCTGATGCAAAGGGCAAAACGTGGCATGCCATCGCCGGGCGCCCCGCCGGTGGCGCTGTCGGAGCCTCCGGCGGGGATATTTTTGGCAAGATGATGATCAGGCGATCTCGTCCAGACGGGCGATGGCGGTTTTGAGCTGTGCCTCTTCCTCTTCGCGCAGGCGCAGGTTTTCCTGCGCTTCGGCCACGACCTCTTCGGGGGCGGATGCCGCGAACTTGGGGTTGTTGAGACGACCGCGCAGGCCCCCCAGTTCCTTTTCCAGCTTGCCCAGCGATTTGGCGAGCCGGGCCTTTTCGGCATCGACGTCGATGAGGTCGGCCAGCGGAAGGGCGAAGGTGGCCCCCGCGGTGCCGACGGTAAGCGCGCCCTTCGGCGCGGTGCCTTCGGTGACAGTGTCCACGCGCGCCAGTTTGCGGATCAGCGCCATGTTGTTGGCGAGGGCGGCGCGGGCGGCAGCATCGGCTTCGGTCTGCACGACCGGCACTTCGAGGCTGGCGGGCACGTTCATCTGGGCACGGGCCGAGCGGATGCCTTCGATGAAGGAGATGACCCAGCGCATTTCCGACAGGGCGGTCTCGTCCACCAGATCGGCGGCGGTGTAGTCGGGCCAGTCCTGATGCACGAGCATGTTTTGCCGGTCAGCCAGCGTGCCCCACAGCTCTTCTGTGATGAAGGGCATGATCGGGTGTAGCAGGATCAGGCACTGGTCCAGCACCCAGGCCATCGTTGCCTGCGTCTCGGCCCTGGCGTCCGCGTCGCCGTCCAGCAAAAGGGGCTTGGAGAATTCGACATACCAGTCGCAGACCACGCCCCAGACGAAGGCATAAAGCGCATTGGCCGCGTCGTTGAAGCGGTAGGCGTCGAGGGCTGCGTCCACGTCTTCACGCACGCGCGCGGTTTCACCGATGATCCACTTGTTGACCGTGTGGGTCGGCTGCGGAATGCCCGCCGGGGCCTTGCCGAAAACCTCGTT
>JAIVHI010000110.1 GCA_020201155.1 Loktanella sp.
GGTCCACTGGCGCGGCTTTCTCGACGGGCTTGTCTCGCGCGGCTTGCGCGGAGTGACCTATGTCGTCTCCGACGATCACGCCGGCCTGCGGGCGGCCAGACGGGCGGTCCTGGGCGGCGCCACATGGCAGCGCTGCCAATTCCATCTGGCCCAAAACGCCATCCACCACGCCCCCAACGCCGAGACCCGCAAGCGCATCGGCAAGCAGTTGAAATCTATCTGGACGGCGGATGATCTCGCCAAGGCCAAAACCGCGCTGGCCGAGCTGGTCGCCAGTTACCGCGACAGCGCGCCCAAGCTGGCCGACTGGCTGGAACAGAATGTCCCCGAGGGGCTTGCCGTCTTCACCCTGCCCGAACACCATCGCAAGCGGATGCGCACCTCAAATCCGATGGAGCGCGCCGTCCAGCAGGAACTGAAGCGGCGCACCGTCAAGGTCAGGGTCTTCCCCAGTGAAGGCGCGCTCTTGCGCCTCGTCAGCGCCGTGCTGGTCGAGATCGACGAAAAATGGGTCTCCGATACGAAGGCCTACATCAAGTGGGAATGCCAGGATGCCTGATCCCCTCTCACCAGAATTTCCAGACAACAGGTTGCTCAATCTCATAAATTTGAGGTCGTCCCCCGGCTTGACCAACGGCAATGCTAGGATAACCGGATAGCCTGGTTTTCGGCCATGCGGCCTGGGCGCACCGTTTAGCGGCCGCGACAAGATCGAGCGTGTCCGCGGACATCGGCGCGAGGCGCGGTGTCCGGGATCCTGCATATTGCGGCCGGTCCCGGCGGTGCCGGTTGGTGTGGAAGAACACCGTGAGCATGCCGGCCACCAGCCCGTGCCGGCACAGTTTCTCGGCCGCCCGGGCTGCATGGGCCGGGATCGCCTGAAACACCATGTCGAAATCCGTCATCGGTGTCCCGGCCGATCGCGTGACCGCCATGCCCTTGCGCGGAGGTGGCACTTCAATGAAGGCGCTGCAGGGCTCGGCGCAGTGCTTTATGCCGACAGGTGGGCGAGAATGGAAATCAGCGAGACGATCCAGGGGGCCACGACGCGCAGATCATGGCTGGATACTCCAACTCGGTGTCGACGCCTCACTGGTCGCCACTGCTGAGCGTCCCCATCGCCTCGCGCATCGTGTCGGCGAAGTCTGGGTGGCCGTAAATATCGTTGTGTCCGGCCGCGAGCATGCGGTCGAAGTCAATGCCCGGCTCGGCCCTTGCAAGCGCCGTGCGGAGCGCCTCGGTCCGGGCGGGCGGGATGATCTCGTCGTGTGCGGCGGCGATAATGGCGACGTGCAGGTCGCTGTCGGTCAGGTCCGCAGCGGGTGCCATCCGGTGACGCAATAAGAGAGCAACCGGTGCCCAGGGAAATTTTTCCTGCGCAAGCATTGTCAGCGAATCGAAGGGCGTGACGAGGATCAGCCCCTGCACGGGACGCCTCGTTGCCAGGTGCGCGGCCGGCCCGGCCCCGATGCTCAGCCCGATCACCACCGATGGTTTGTCCCAGCCGGAATCCTTGCTCGCGCGTTCCTTGAGATGATCATGGATCGCCAGGGCGTCGTCCGACAGTGCCTGTGCCGATGGCCGGCCTTGGCTCGGGGCGTAGCCGCGATAGTGAAAGACCGCGACAGGATGCTGAGGTAAAATGCGGTGCAGCAACAGCGCGACATCGCCGGCATTCCAGGCGTTGCCGCCAAAGGCGATGATCGGCGCTCCGTCCCCGCTGCCGGACAGCAGATGGCCGTGCAGCGTCACACCGCCCGGCCGGTCGAGGCGCAGCGGGACCTCCCCCGCTGGCAGCGCCGGAACCGGTCCGACCGCCCAACGCGGAAACAGCAGGACGGTCTGCGACAACGCCAGGATGGCGATGACAAGGGCGTATGCTCCGGCGAGCAATGCCGCGATCTTTACGACCGTTTCCATCGACTCCTACCTTCTCGACGTGAATCTTCGACTTTCGCGCCAGGCCCGGACTCCACGTTGCCGTGCGGGGCCCCTATAGCGGCCAATCGTGCTTGCTGCAGCAAAATCTGTCCGACAGGGTCGGCGCATGCGGCATTGCTCTGATATACGCAGGGGATCAATGAAAATATCTTCGCGTTGCTGCGGGATTCGGGACAACAAGAAAACGAGACCATATGGCGACCACCGACGGGCAAGGCCTTATTTCACGCTTCTTCTCAAGAACCGCGGAAGCTGATCGGGAGGAGAGCGCATCGCGAAGGCCTTATCCTCTCCAGCGGGACGCGTGGGCCGATAATACCACGCGTTTGGTTCAGGATCTGATCAAGTCCGTCCTGACGGAGCCTCGATGTCTGATCGTGACCGGTTATCAGGACTTCCTTTCATCCCTGACCATCTTGCTCGAAACCGTGGAAGATCTGCCCGAGCGCCCGCCGGGGAGCATTCGTATCGTTTTCGGCTCCAATACCGAGACACGGCATGTGCTGGGCGGTAGCGGCCGCTCTGTCGCCGAAGAGGCACGCCAGCACTTTCTGGGCGCAAGGGGTCTTTCGGTCGTCGATCTGGCCGATCTGCGCGCAGTCCTTGCCATGGATGCCATCGAGCGGGGCATCATCCAGTTTCGCGTTTATGATTCCGAACTGGCTGAAGCCAGATTGGGGCGGCGCCCGCCGATGCTCCATGCGAAGCTTTTCATGGGGGAACAGACGGCGCTTTCGGGAAGCGCGAATTTCTCGATCAACGGATTGCGTCGCAATCTGGAGTTTACCGACGACGCCACGGCGTGGCCTGAGCTCGCGTCAGCACGTCGCGCGGCCGCCGAGCAGTTCTGGGATATGGGGCGCGACTGGACCGAGACGGCGTTGGAAATCCTGCGCTCACTCCTCCGCCTTGTCACACCCGAAGAAGCCGTGGCACGGACGGTGCACGAGGCGACCGGCTTTGCGCCCTGGTGTGTTGCCGGCGAAACCAGTGCCGGACGACCGCCGCAGCCCTTTCAGGCCGATCTCGTCTATGAGGCGGCCGGAACCGTCTATGAGCACGGCTTTGCCTTCGTCGAGGCGCCGACCGGTGCCGGCAAGACAGACATCGGCAAGCATCTTGCGACGGTCCTGCCGGTCAGCCACGCACAGACAGTTTTTTCCTGGGGAGAGCGCGCAGATCAGCAACGGCTTGGATCGCTTGCCCTGATTCCAGCCAGTGTGCTGAAGAACTGGACGACCAACGCGCCGGCGAACTTCAAGCCGATCAAGCACAGTCACTTGTCGCGCCGGGGAAAGGAGGAAGCGACCGAGCTCGATGAGATCAACCGCGCCGTTCGCTCATCCGCGGCGATGATCGTTGATGAAAGTCACCGTCTGAGTTCGCGTTATCTCGCGCCCTCGGCAAGGTCTCTCGTGTTCGAGCGCAGCCCGGCGATCTGGACGGCCTGCTTGTCTGCTACCCTGATGGGAAATCAGGGCCTCGACGGGCTGCTCGCATTTCATGAAAGGCGCGCGTCGATCTATGTGCCGCCAACGATCACCAACCGGATCAACCTGCACATGGCGAAGGTGCGGGAACGCGGTGAATTGGTTCGCGATCTCGATCGGATCAACCGTCGGATCGAAATGCAGAGCGTGCAGAACGACATGTTTGACAGCGCGGAATCGCTTCAGGAGGAAGTCGAAAACCTTGAACAAACACTTGAGGCGCGAGGGCTGCAAATAAGCGCGCTTCAGGGCGGTCTTGCAGACGCACTGGCACCATATGTCGTCCGGCGCCAGCGCGCCTGCATAGGGGAAAGCCCTGATAGAAAGACAGGTGCCTTCGTCTATCCAACGATCCGAAGCCATCGAGAGGATGCGGCACTTACCGACCAACAGCATTTGGTCATCGAGCGGATCAAGACGCTGGCCGAGTGCATCACCACAGGTATCACCCTTGTTTCGGCCGATCCTCAGCGCGCGGGTCAAACCGAGATCAAGTTCCACGACAAGTCTCGCATCCACATACGGAACTTTCTCGCGCTGCTACGCGCGTCTGTGACGTTTGCGCGCGAGGAATGGGCGCGTGAACGCGACAGTGAGGGCGATCAGAGGGGGCGGGCATCCATCGGAGAAAGCCTTCGGCGGGCAGAGAAACAGAATGCTCGTCGTCTTGCGGTTCCGGATGGCGCATTGTCCGAGGAAGCGGACACCGAAGCCCGGGACAGTCAAACACCGATCTGCGACCGGATTACTCGGCTTTTGAACCATTCCAGCCTCGACAGCATTGATGAGGCGCGTGCCGGTGTCATGCGCGACATCCTCAGAAAACACGGTCACGCGATCTTCCTTGCCGAACGGGTGGGCGTGCTCGAGGTCTACGCCAAACTTCTCGCACGACACCGGGGGCGGGGG
>JAIVHI010000283.1 GCA_020201155.1 Loktanella sp.
GCTGACCGTTCCCCAAGGTCGCCCCAAGGCGCATGCCAAACTGGGCTGGGACGCACTGGTGGCACAGGTCATCGCGCGGCTGGACGACCGGCCAAGGGCCTTTCTTCTTTGGGGCGGTCCGGCACAAAGGTTCGCGCCTAAAGGCGAACATCTGGTCCTGACCACGGCCCATCCCAGCCCGCTGTCCGCGCGACGGGGGTTTTTCGGGTCGCGCCCCTTTTCGGCAGTGAACCGGTGGCTTACACATCGGGGTGATGATCCAATTCACTGGACGGACCCATGACCGACACCATCCTCGACAAAATCAAGGCCTACAAGCTGGAGGACGTGGCGGCCCGAAAGGCAGCCGTACCCCTCGCAGAGGTCGAGGCCCGCGCCGCGGAGGCGACGGCGACACGCGGTTTCGCGAGGGCCTTGCAGGACGCCAGCCGCGAGGGCTATGCCCTCATCGCCGAAATCAAGAAGGCCAGCCCGTCCAAGGGGCTGATCCGACCCGATTTCGACCCACCGGCGCTGGCGCAGGCCTATGCCGAGGGAGGAGCGGCCTGCTTGTCCGTCCTCACCGATGGCCCCAGCTTTCACGGCGACGACAGCTATCTGGTCGCAGCCCGTGATGCCTGCGACCTGCCAGCACTGCGAAAGGACTTCATGTACGATCCCTATCAGGTGGTCGAGGCGCGCGCGCTGCACGCCGACTGCATCCTGATCATTCTGGCCAGTGTGACCGATGCGCAGGCGCAGGAATTGGAACAGACGGCCTTTGATCTGGGCATGGACGTGCTGCTCGAGGTGCATGACGCCGAAGAACTGGAGCGCGCCGCCAAGTTGAAGTCGCCCTTGATGGGGATCAACAACCGCAACCTCAAGACCTTCGAGACTTCGCTGGACACCACGCGAACCCTGTCGCGGCTGGTGCCCGAGGATCGCCTGATCGTCTGCGAAAGCGGGCTGTCGACACCCGATGATCTGGCCGACATGGCCCGCTACGGCGCGCGCACCTTTTTGATCGGTGAAAGCCTGATGCGGCAGGACGACGTGGCACAGGCGACCCGCGATCTGCTGTCCAAGCCCCTGACAGCCCACGGCGGCATGTGATGGCGCTGTCTCACTTCGACGCGGGCGGCAAGGCCCATATGGTCGATGTCTCGGACAAGACCACGACCGCCCGCATCGCAGTGGCAGAAGGCCACATCACGATGACGGCCGAAACACTGTCGCTGGTGACCGAGGGCCGCGCCGACAAGGGCGACGTCATCGGCGTCGCCCGTCTTGCGGGCATCATGGGCGCCAAGAAGACCGCCGATCTGATCCCGCTCTGCCACCCCCTGCCCATCAGCAAGGTGTCGCTGGACCTGACGCCCGACGCCGCCCTGCCCGGCATCAGGATCACCGCGACGGTCAAGACGACCAGTCGCACCGGCGTCGAGATGGAAGCGCTGACAGCCGTATCCACAGCCGCGCTGACGATCCACGACATGGTCAAGGCCGTGCAGAAGGACATGGTGATCGGCGGGATCCGCGTGACACTCAAGGACGGCGGCAAGTCGGGGCGCTACAGCGCATGATCTCGGTCGCCGAAGCGCAGGCGCTTTGCCTCGACCGGCTGCCGCAGCTGGGCACGGAAGCCATCGCCCTGCGCCACGCCGCCGGGCGGACACTGGCCGCACCAGTCGTGGCGGACCGCGATCAGCCGCCCTTCGCCGCCTCCGCGATGGATGGATATGCGGTGCAGGGCGATGATCTGAAACCCGGTGCCACATACCGTGTCGCGGGCGAAGCCGCGGCAGGACACCTGTGGAACGGTCGTCTGCAGACGGGCGAAGCACTACGCATCTTTACCGGTGCGCCCGTACCGGATGGTCTGACCCATGTCGTCATTCAGGAAGACGTCGATCGGGACGGGGAAATCATCACGGTCACGGACGGTCTGGATGCCAAGACGAACATCCGCCCCTCCGGGGCAGATTTCCCTGCAGGCTTCACCCTCGATGCGCCGCGCGTCCTGACAGCTGCGGATCTGGCCTTGCTGGCTGCAATGAACGCGGGGCAGGTCACCGTTGCGCGCAAACCCACCGTCGCGTTGATGGCGACGGGGGACGAATTGGTGATGCCGGGCGAGACACCCCGCCCGGACCAGATCATCGCGTCCAACGTCTTTGCGCTTGCCGCGATGGTAGATGCCGCAGGAGGCGCGGCGCGCATTCTGCCCATCGCCCGCGACACGGATGCCGCGCTGACCGAAGGCTTCCGCCTTGCCGCAGAGGCAGATCTCACGGTGACCATTGGCGGCGCGTCGGTCGGCGACCACGATCTTGTGCGTCCTATGGCAGAGGCTGCGGGGTTCGACATCGCCTTTCATAAGATCGCCCTGCGTCCCGGCAAGCCGCTGATGCTGGGTCACAGGAAGGGTGCCGCCTTTGTCGGACTGCCGGGAAACCCGGTCAGCGCCATCGTCTGCGGGCATCTTTTTCTTCTGCCCATGGTGCGGGCCTTGCTTGGGCAAGAGGATCCGCTTCCGCAGACCCTGACCGCCAAGCTGACACAGGACATCGGCGGAAACGGCCCACGCACGCACTACATGCGCGCGCATCTGGACGGGGACAGGGTGACGCCCTTCGATCGTCAGGACAGCGCCCTGCTGACCGTTCTGCAGCAAGCCAACGCATTGGTCGTCCGCCCCCCCGACGACGGATCGCGAGTGGCCGGCGACCACGTCGAGGTCATGCCCCTTTAACCATGCCGCCGGAATAAACGTCAAAAGCGTTGACACAAAACAGGAACAACCCTAGAACAGAAGCGCAACCTGACGCCATTCAAGGGCCTGACATGCTGACCAAGAAACAACTCGACCTGCTCGAATTCATCCACAAGCGTGTGCAAAGCAACGGCGTCCCCCCCAGTTTTGACGAAATGAAAGAAGCGCTCGATCTGCGTTCCAAGTCGGGCATCCACAGGCTGATCACGGCACTGGAAGAACGTGGCTTCATCCGGCGGCTTGCCCACCGCGCCCGTGCGCTGGAAATCGTGAAGCTGCCAGACAGCATGCAGCGCGACAGCGGCTTTACCCCACGCGTGATCGACGGCGACCGCCCCGACAGCATTCCTGCCAAATCACAGCCCGTGATGATCGAGGCCAGCGAACTGCCCGTCATGGGCCGGATCGCCGCCGGTGTGCCGATCAGCGCCCTGCAGGAACCGTCGCACAGCGTGGCCGTACCCCATTCGATGCTCGGCACCGGCGAGCATTACGCGCTCGAGGTGCAGGGCGATTCGATGATCAACGCCGGCATCAATGACGGTGACGTCGTGGTCATTCAGGAAAGTGCGACCGCCGACGATGGCGAGATCGTGGTCGCCCTGATCATGGATCAGGAGGCGACGCTCAAGACCCTGCGTCGCAAGGGAACGTCGATCGCGCTCGAGGCTGCCAATCCCGCCTACGAAACGCAGATCTACAGCGCCGATCAGGTCAAGGTGCAGGGCCGGCTGGTGGGATTGATCCGCACTTACTGATTCATGCCCCGGCGCAGAACGATTTCTACGCCTGCCTGCGGGTTGCGCGTGCCAGTCCACGGGCGCAGACCCGATCGGCTGGCGGCGGTCACCACACTCAGATCGCCATTGGCTTGAACCCACAGCGCAAGGCTTCCGCTGTCCCGAAGCCGCCGAAGGTCGAACACTTCGCAGCTGCGTGGCTTTTCGTCTACGGTGGTGACGATCAGAATATCCGCCCCACCACAGTCCTCCAGTTCGGCTAACGCCCGACTGCCCCGCACTTGCAGAATGTCCCAGCCTTCGACGTGAAGCGACACCATGTTGCCTGTTGCCGCAAATCCCGCACGGCCGGCGGCATCGGCCTGCGACGACGGATCGCCATCGTTTTCCAACCAGACATCAGCGACAAATCCATTTCCCGTTGGACGCGACAGCACCCGCCCGTCCGGTCCCATCCAGCCGATCAGCCCCCCGGTATCCGCGATCAGCACCGCCGGACGCTCGGTCATCCCCCACGCAACGAAAGCAGCGGCGACCACGGGAACCCCCGACACGCGCGCCCATCCGCGCCAAATGACCGCCCAAAGCGCACCGAGCGTCAGCAACGGCAGAACGATCCCATCGGGCGAGACGACCATCCCGACCGACCCCTCCTGTGCGGCGACAGTCCGTGCCACCAACAAGATCCAGTCCAGCCCAAGCGACATCAGCCCAAGGCCGATCCATGCCAGCCCGAAGGGGGCAAGACAGGCGGCCAGCACGGCCGCGGGCATGACAAGGATGCCCATCAAAGGCACGCTGGACAGGTTCGC
>JAIVHI010000111.1 GCA_020201155.1 Loktanella sp.
ATTTTGCACGGACGGCGCGGGCTTCGGTCTTTGTCGAGCGCAACAAGGATTACGTCTCGGCCGCTATCATGATGGGCCAGCACCCGGTTCGGATCATGCTGCGGCACATCCTGCCGAATATCGTCGGACCCTTGCTCGTCATCGCAACTGTCGATCTTGCATCGGCCATCTTGCTTGAAGCGACGCTATCTTTTCTGGGGGTTGGGCTTCCGGCGGATTCACCGTCCCTCGGGACGTTGATCCGGATCGGAATGCAGTATCTGCTATCGGGCGAATGGTGGATCTTGTGGATTCCCACCGTTTTCCTGGTCGTTCTGGTGGTGGCGATCAATCTGCTGGGCGACTTCCTCCGCGATCTGTTCAATCCGAGCCTGCGCTGATGCTGACCGTCGAAAACCTATCGGTCCGGTTCCGCGACCGGTTCGGCGCCACGATGGCCGTTGAGAACGTCTCGATTGACGTGCGCCCGGCAGAGATCCACGGTCTCGTCGGTGAATCGGGGGCCGGCAAATCCACGATCGGTGCCGCAATCATGGGACTTCTTCCAGCTGCGGGAGAGATCACAGCCGGCCTTATGAGACTGGGCGACACCGACCTGCGAACGCTGTCTCCTGCTGCGGCACACCGGATGCGCGGCAAACGGATCTCGATGATCTTTCAGGATCCGCAGACCAGCCTCAACCCGCTGATGACGATCGAGGACCAGTTGATCGAGACGATCATGGCCCACGAACGGCTTTCGTCCGGTGAAGCGAGGAGTCGAGCCGTCGGGCTGCTGGAAGAGATCGGTATCGCGAATGCCGCGTCGCGCATCAAAGCCTATCCGCACCAGTTTTCCGGCGGCATGCGTCAGCGTGTCGTGATCGCCCTGGCGCTGTGCACGAATCCCGAACTGATCATCGCGGACGAGCCGACGACGGCGCTCGACGTCGCGGTGCAGGCGCAGGTCTTGGAGCTCATTCAGAAGCTCGCGCGAACACGGGACGTCGGTTTCATCCTGATTACCCACGATATCGGCGTGATCGCGCAGGTCTCCGACCGTGTGACAGTTCTTCGGGGTGGTTGCGTGATGGAACAGGGTCCAACGCAACGTGTTCTGGGCCAGCCGGAACATCCCTATACTCAGGCCCTGATGGCCGCAGTGCCGCCGCTTGACCGCAAGCTCGAAAGGTTCCGCCTGCCCAAGGTCGAGGGTGAGACAGCCGATGCAGCGGATACAGCACAGGCCAAGGAGGCCGAGGACTGGCTTTTGTCCGGGATCGGCGGGGGCGGGCCGCAACTCGATGTGAAAAATATGACCGTGCGTTTTGATGGAGAACGGAAGGGCTTTTTTGCCCCGCGCGAGGCCTTCGTGGCACTGGACGCGGTGTCGCTGAGCGTCAAACCCGGCTCCGTCATGGGGTTGGTCGGCGAAAGCGGTTCGGGGAAATCTACGCTGGCCAAGGTCATCGCGGCCCTGGTGCAGCCTTCCCGCCGAGTCCCTTGACCGGTATCCGCACCAGTTCTCGGGTGGCCAGCGGCAACGGATCGCGGTGGCGCGGGCGCTTCTCTCACGGCCCGGTCTTCTGATCTGCGATGAGCCCACAAGTGCGCTCGACGTGTCGATACAGGCGCAGGTGCTGAACTTGCTGAAAGACCTCCAGACCCGGTTTGGCCTGACGACGCTTTTCATCAGTCACGATCTGGCCGTGGTCCGGCAGATGTCGAACGACATCGCCGTTCTCAAGGACGGAAAGCTGGTCGAGACCGGTCCGTCCGAGGCGTTCTACGACGGGCCGGAGGCTGCCTACTCTCGCGATCTTCTGGCACAAACGCCGGCGATCCGGTTCGATAGGCCGAGCACCTGAGCCCCAAAGCTCTGAATCTGGGAGTTCACGTTCTGGCGAGCGGTGAAACGATCGCGCTCCTGGGTAGTCCTCCACTCACCGAACAGTGGAGGACGGTCATGCAATATTCGTCATTTGGCGCAATTTCCAAGCCGCGCGGGCGTTTTCGCCGGTTTTGGGAACTGACGCTCTTGCCCTTGGCGCTGACACTTGCGGCATCGGTCGCGGCAGCACAAACCAGCCGCTTTGAAGGCAGTTGGCCCGATACGGATTTCTCACGAGCGACGGTCGACTTCGCAGAGGTGATCTCGGGCGGGCCGCCTCGAGACGGTATTCCGGCCATTCTGGATCCCACGTTCAAACCCGCCGCCGAGAAGACGGGACTTGAAGACCGTGAGCCGGTGCTGACCTTCGTGCCCGAAAACGGCCCCGCACGCGCCTATCCGATCCGTTACCTGATGTGGCACGAGATCGTGAATGACGTAGTGAATGGTCGCCCGGTCGCAGTCACCTTTTGCCCGCTGTGCAACACTGCAATGGTTTTCGATGCGACCGTCGATAACAGTGCCCTGACCTTCGGCGTCTCCGGCCTGCTGCGTCATTCCGATATGATCATGTATGACCATCAGACCGAGAGCTGGTGGCAACAGGCGCTTGGCGACGGCATTGCCGGGGAATTGACCGGGCGGCAACTGACACAGCTTCCCGCCTGGATGGAAAGCTGGGATGCTTTCCGTGCAACTCATCCCGACGGTATCGTGATGGAAGAACCTGACTGGCGTCGGGCCTACGGAACCAATCCCTACAGCAGCTACGACACCTCGAGGCCGTTTCTTTACCAGGGTGAGGATCCACCCCACGGCATTTCGCCGGTCGAACGTGTCGTGCGCGTTGGTGAAAGGGCCTGGACATTGACCCGCCTGCGCTCGGAAGGGCAGATCAGCGAGGCCGGAGTGACGCTGACGTGGGCTGAAGGTCAAGCCTCCGCTCTCGACACGGCGGACCTCGGTCAAGGGCGCGAAGTCGGCAATGTTCGGGTGCGTGACGCCAAAGGACAGGATGTCGTGCATGACATCCCGTTTGCGTTTGCTTTCCACGCCTTCCATCCGGATGGACAGTGGATGCTGGGTGACTGAAATGTGTCTCGTGACCGCAGAGACCCAGCCGAAAAAGGGATAGATGCGCCGTGCCTGGATCAGCCAGGCACGGCGCGTTGGGCGATCAATCGACTTTGTAAGGCGCGAAGACATCATCCACCGGTGTTCCGGCCAGATGATTCACATAGTTCGAGAACGTTTTGCAGGCGATCGCCAACACGACACCCAGCACCTGTTTTTCGCCGTAGCCTGCGGACACAAATGTATCCACTGCGGCTTTTCCTGGGTTGCCGCGCGACCGGACCATAACTTCGGTGAACTTTGCCACGGCATCCAGCTTGGCGTCGGGAAGATCGCCCCCGTCGCGCAAGGCCTTGAGGCTGTCGGCGGGCACACCCGATTTCTTGTCGGCGATCATCGAATGGGCCGCGGTGCAGTAGGTGCAGCCGTTCACCCGGCTGATCGTCAGAAACACGGTTTCCTGTTCGGCAGGGGTGAATCCGGAGGTCTCGCGGAAGGATTTGTAGGTGCTCAGATATCCGTCCAGAACACCAGGCAGATTGGCCATGTAGGTATACATGTTCGGCAGGAAGCCGAGGCTGGCCTTTGCGCCAGTCAAAAGCTCTTTGGCCTCACCCTCTGCGTTTTCGAGGGTGGTGGGCGACATGTCGATCAAGGATTCGCGGCTCATGAGAGGCTCCATTCGTTTAAGAATGGTCGTTCTGTATATTGCGAAAATCCAGATTGATAGCTACTTTCGGAGTGATTAGTTCAAATAAGAGTGAGACCATGCAGGTTGTCGATGACACACCAAGACCGCGCGGGCGCCCACGGGCCTTCAGCACCGACCAAGCGTTGGATGCGGCGGTGCGCGTCTTCTGGGCAGAGGGCTACGACGGAGCATCGATGGACCGGCTTTGCCGGGAGACGAGAATGCCTCGTGCCAGTCTCTACCGATAGTGCCGGCATCGATTTGGAAGACCCGACCGCTTTGGCGGGGATGCTCGCCGCAGTCGCCCGGGGCATCATGCTGCGCGCGCGGTCAGGGGCGTCTTGCGAGGACTTGAACCCCATCGCGCTGGCTGCTGTCCGAAGCGTGACCGCGACAGGCCGTTAAGGCTTGCCAGCGACGTGAGCACAGTGGTTCTTTCATTACCGAGTCCTTGTTATCTCGAAACACGGAAAACTCGGCCCGGTCAGGCAACTGACCCTTGTGATCAATCAGCTACCAAGTGATCTGACGTAAAGACCATATCGTCGGCGGCACCCTGATGGCAGGCGATACAGCCGTCCTCCATGCCCTTGGCAACCCGACCGGCAAGCGCCATTCCTGCGGGGTTCTGTGCGACGGAACCATCCGGGTTGTAGCGCGCCCAGAACCAGTCGAAATTGTCAGGATCGTAGCCCTCTTCCCGCCGGAACATCACGGTATAGGCCCCGAGATGTGTGTCGGGGCTTGCCAGCACCTCGTCGATTGAAACGCCTTCGGGGCCAAAGTTCCGTTTGACCACGAGATCGCCGGTATGGTCCCCGACGGTGCCAACCGCATAAAAGGTTTCCAGCATCATGCCATGCGGTTCACTGCCCATATATGGAAAGGACCTGATCATCTCGGGTCCGGCAAGCCGTTCTTCCTCCATGTGATCCCACAGGCGTTCGGCGAAATCTATCTCAACCTCGGATCCGAATGGCATGTCTGTGTCCTGTGCGAATGCCGCTCCTACGGCGATGGACAGACTTGCGACGGCGCTTACTGCGATCATTTTCATCGTGAGACCTCCCTTTGGTTACGTTGACAGGACTCTGGCAGAACGGTTCCGTTACGCTCCATCCGTTCACGTGACCGTGAGATGTCACCCTGTCACCTTTTCGAGATGTCGCCGGTTGCAGATTTACGGATGCTCGTTCTCCAGAAATCATAACAAGTGGAGGGTTCTGCATGAACGGCGCGGCGCGACTTGGACTAAGCGGAGCGATCTTTTTGGCATCGGTTCAGATCGGTCATGCGGCCTGTGTCGAGAACGGAACAGAAAAACAGCTGTTCTTTACCATAGAATCTCGCCCGGAAGGACTGCGACAGACCGGATGGCTGAAGCCAGACGAAAAGCTGTGCTTGCCAGAGGTGCAGGGCGCGGTTTTCACAGCCTTCGCATCCGAAGTCAGCATCGAGGGGTGCCCACGACTTTCCGGTGCCGACCGCAATGATCGGTTACTTGTATTTCTACCGGCAGACGCGTGCCGGTGGGCCTCGCATGGCCGGTAATCCAAAGAGCACGACCTTGATGGGCCGCTTCAGAGTGATCTGCCGGATCATATACCGCCTTTGCATCGTGTTGCTGATTGCATGGGGCCTTCACCTGATGATCCGCTGGGTTTCAGAACTTGATCTTTTCGATGATGATCGCCTGAGGATCGGTATGCTGGTGCTCTTTCTCGTAGCCTATGCAGCCCTGATCGCGGTGCCTTTCGTCCCCGGCGTGGAGATCGGCCTTTCCCTGCTGGCCATGGAAGGTCCGTGGATAGCACCGCTGATTTATGTCGCCACAGCGATGGGCCTTACTTTGGCCTTTGCTGCTGGTGACCGAGTGCCCTATGCGCGGTTGCACCACATATTCGAAGATATGCGCCTGACGAGGGCCTGTCATCTACTTGAAACAGTCGAGCCACTTAACCGCCGGTCTGAGCCGCTTGTTCAAGCCGTTTCCGACCATTGCAACCATCCATATCGCTGTTGCGCCTGTCCCACTCTTGGTTTGGTATTTCGGCGTCGATTTGGGAGGGTCTCTCAGCTGACGCGTTCTGCGTCATCGACCTTCTTCGCTTCAAGCTCTGTCCTGATCGTTGCCTGCCCGTGCAGGGTCTTGTGGACCGGACACTTGTCGGCGATCGCCAAAAGAGCGCCACGCTGATCGTCGGTCAGTGCACCCTCCAGCCGGATCAGACGGTGAAACAAGTCGATCTTGGCCGGACCCTTTTCGATTTCCGCACAGTCCTCGGAATGACAGCGGTCGTGTGACACATCACAGGATACATGCGTCAGGGGGATTTTCTTGCGCTGTGCATAAAGGCGGATCGTCATCGTCGTGCAGGCGCCCAGACCTGCGGCCAGAAGCTGGTAGGGGCTTGGCCCCAGATCGGTGCCGCCCATCGAAACGGGTTCGTCAGCCACCAACTGGTGGCGCCCCGCAACCACGATGTCCTGCCGAAAGCCGGACGCTTCGGCCTCTGACACCCGGACGACCCCTTCGGGCGCAGTGTCGGTCGTTGGCTCAGGGGCAAGATCAAGATAGCGCCGTGACCAAGAGACGATGACCTCGGCCGCATACTCTGCATCCTCCTCGCGGGTCAGTAGATGATCCGCCTCATCCAGAGAGACGAAGCTTTTGGGATGTTTGGCCGCGCCGAAGATACGGCCGGCATTGTCGATACCCACGTAAGTGTCGCGCGGCGCATGCAGCACAAGAAGTGCGGCGTCTAACCGGGCCAACGCCTCTTCGAGGTTCGCCGAGGAAATATCCTCGATAAAGCTTTGCCTAATTTCGAAAGACCTGCCTTGCAGATCGACCGTAGCGCTACCCTTTTCGCGGATATCGTCAATTTTTGCGCCGAAATTGTGCACCACGTGACCCGGATCGAAGGGAGCAGCAATGGAGACCACCGCCCTGACGTCGGGCAAATTCGGGGCAGCTTTCAGGACGGCCGCGCCGCCAAGAGAGTGGCCGATCAACAGCTGTGCAGGCATCCCGCTTTCGGCCATGAAAGTGGCCGCCAGCCGCAAATCTTCGACGTTCGAACTGAAATGGGTATTTGCGAATTCACCGCCCGAATGACCAAGGCCCGTGAAATCGAATCGCAACACGGCAATTCCCAAGGCGGACAGGCGTCCGGCAATCCGCCGTGCCGCTGCGATGTCCTTCGAGCAGGTGAAGCAATGGGCGAGAATGGCCGCAGCGCGCACCTGCCCATCGGGCAGATCCAGCCGGGCCGCAAGCATATCGCCGGAATGGCCTGGAAAGGTGACTTTTTTGCTGCTCATGATCTCAAGTCCTTTTGGTGAATGAAGAGTGCCCAATCGCCGTGAGCGTAGGAGTCATGGCTCTCGAAGACGTCATTTCTTGTCGGCGCGCAGCTTCGATAGCGCTTCCTCGCGTAAGGCCTCAGGGGGAAGCTCCGTGACGCTGGATGCCAGCTGGTCTACCGCCCGTATCTGGCCAAGGAAATGCCTGCATCCTCGACACATCGCGAGATGAAGTCGCATTTGCACCATCTCCCAGCCTGAAAGCTCGCCGTCGATGACAGCACTTGCGCGGTCAGCGACTTCCTTGCAGCTCATCATCTCAATTGGGTCCTTTCGACAGTTTCACACGACAGGACTCGGCCCGCGGAAAAACGTTACGCCTGATCACGCCCGTCAAAGCAATGGTCGAAGAGAGCGTCATGACGTCAGTGTCCTGATACGGTCACGCAATGAAAGGCGGGCACGGTGGAGCAGCACGCGCAGATTGCTATCGGTAATTTCGAGAGCGGCGCAAACCTCCTTTGGATCAAGACCCTCCTGAACCCGCAATACGATGACCGCACGCTGCGCCGGTGGCAATTCGTTGATCGCGGCACTCATATGCGCAGCAAGGTTGCGGCCCGCAACGATGCGTTCCGGCGTAATCTCATCCCAGAGTTCTGGCTTATCCTTCCAACGGCCATGCCCGTCGAAAGCCGCGTCGAGATTGTTATCCTCTCCGCCTTCGTCGAACGAGACGGTGCGTCCATCACGCCGTGCCCGGGTTCGCGCTTTGTTGATCAGTATGGTGAAGATCCAGCCGGCCAGTGACGATCGCCCCTCGAACCCGTCGATACTCTTCAACACCGCCAGCCAGGTGTCCTGGGTGATATCCTCGGCAACTGCCCGGCTGGACACGATCGTGTTTGCTACGCGGATCATCGACGGAGTATGGCGGTTGAAAAGGATGTTAAATGCGATCCTATCACCCGCCCTCAGACGGGTGACTGTCTCGAGTTCTTTCCTCTGGTCCGACCGCATTGCAGATCCTTGACGACTGCCCTCTTTTGCGACCCGGTTATGGCAGACGTCCAGTGGCCCGCATGCATCCCCCGCGATTGTGACTGGCTGTAACGGCAGAGGGAACCTCGGCTTTTCACTCGCAGCAGGGTTTTAATGGTTGTGACGCCTGTGCGCATTCCTGCCCATCCAGCCCGCTTTGGAGGAGGACCCTCGTCGCTTTTGACACCTTGTGCTCGCGGTTCCGTGCAGCCAAGACTTCGCATTGTCGTAAGCCGAAGTCTTGGTCACACGGGAGATCGTCGTGCAAGGAAGCTGCCTTTGTGGAGGGGTGCGTTACGCGATCCTCGGCCAGCCGAGATCGGTCGTGGCCTGCCATTGCTCGCAATGCCGCAAATCCTCCGGGCACTATGTTGCGGCAACGCAGGTTTCCAAGGATTGGCTGAAAATAAACGGAGAGACCAACCTCACTTGGTATCAGTCTTCCGAGACAGCGATGCGCGGCTTTTGCAGGACTTGCGGCAGTCAGCTTTTCTGGATCGCAGCGAATAGCAACCATGTCTCTGTGATGGCGGGAACGATTGACGGTGCAAGCGGGCTGACAATGGATCGACAAATCCATTGCTCAGATCAGGGCGATTACTACTCTTTGCCCGAGGTTGACACAGTCGATCAATCAAGCCTCTGAGGGATAGGCGCGCGGCGCCGACATCAGCTTCGGTGCTCGGGGTTCTCGAAGTCAAAGCGACACCCTGCCGACCAAGCATTGCGATCATTGCCGTGGTTCGGAAGACCGCCGGCATCCTTCAACATGCGCGCTGTGTGCATCAGGTTCCACGTCATGATCGTGGTGTTGCGCTGGGTGAACTCGTTGTCGAAGCCCGCACCTTCGTCTCCATAGCTTGGTCCCGGTCCGGCCTCGCCGATCCAGCCGCAATCTGCTTGCGGCGGGATGGTGTAGCCCAAGTGCGAGAGCGAGTAGAGCACGTTCATCGCCACATGCTTGATCCCGTCCTCATTGCCGGTCACCACCACGCCGCCAGTCTTGCCGTAGAAGATGGACTGCCCCTTGCCATTCAGAAGCCCCGACATGGCATAGAGACGCTCGATCAGCAGACGACAGACAGAGGATTGCTCGCCCAGCCAGATCGGTGTGCCGATGACAACGATGTCCGCCGCCTCGACCTTGCGCCACAGTTCGGGCCAGTCGTCTTGGTCCCAGCCATGCTCGCGCATATCGGGCTGCACGCCAAACGCGATGGTGTGTGCGGTCATCCGGATATCCTCCACACTGATCCCGCTCTTGCGCATGATCTCGGCTGAAGTGCCCATCAACAGCGATGTATGCGATTCCTGATCGGGGTGCTTCAGCGTGCAGTTGAAGAAAACAGCGCGCAGGTCAGAGTAGTCGGTCTGGTTTTCGTCGCAGAGGGCAGTTTGCTTTTCACTGAGGGTCACGGGAAATGTCTCCTACGTCGTTGGCGGACTATCCTGGAAGTGTCGCGCACAGCACTATGGCTGGCAAGATCACTGACCAAGTTCAGTATCGAACAAGTGATCTCTACAATAATTCCGCCTGTGCATTTCCCAATCGGAGGACGAGAGTCGAGGCTCAGGTCAGCACATCAGCCTGAGTAATCGGTAATTCTATCTGGGTTGATTTCATCTGGCCGCGGGAGATGCGGCGGCAAGAACGAATGACTGAAAGGCGATGGCACACCGTAGCATCCGCAGTTATATTGAATGGCGGGTCTGGGCCGTCAGTGAAGACGGCCCGGTTCCTTAAATTTCAATGGCCTCTGCGATTGCAAGAGCATCCTCAAGCTCGACGCCGAGGTATCTTACGGTGCTGTCCATCTTCGTGTGCCCCAACAGG
>JAIVHI010000284.1 GCA_020201155.1 Loktanella sp.
CCAGAAAACACGGGCTCAACATCCTGGAAATCCTGACCCTGTCACCATCTCAGATCATCGCTCGACTCTGACGACAGGAGACACCCTGCACCCCGTTATCGGAGAGGGTGCTTGGGAGTTACGATTCTTTTTGCGTTTCTTTCTGCGTCGCCTTGCTGGTCAGTGTCGCCATTTCTGCTCTTCTGGTCATAACGACCCGTTTATATGTGAATCTTTGCCACGACAAACACAATGACGTGCAAAAGATCCATACGGATCCGGTGCCACGCATTGGCGGGCTGGCCCTGGCCGGGGGGCTGATCTCTGGTGGTCTGGCGCTGCCGCCGGACCTGCAGCCTCTCTGGATGTTGGTGTGCCTGTCGAGCCTTCCCGCCCTTGGCGCCGGTCTTGTGGAGGACGTGACCAACCGTGTCGGCCCGAAATGGCGTCTCGGTGCCACGCTGCTCGCCGGGCTCATCTTCTGCCTGGCGACGGGCGACCATCTCACGAAGTCCGACCTGCCCGGCCTTGATTGGCTTCTGGGCTTCACATGGTTTGCCATCCCGTTCACCGTCATCGTGATCGCTGGGGTCGCAAATGCGTTCAACATCATCGACGGTGTGAACGGTCTGTCGCTGGGAACAGCCCTTTTCACCCTTGCAGGCCTGGCCGTGATTGCCCACCAATATGACGATACGCCCATCCTGGCGATCTGCGTGATCTCGATCGGCGCCCTGGCGGGGATCTTCGTGCTCAACTTTCCATCAGGAATGATCTTTCTGGGGGACGGAGGTGCCTATGCAACCGGTATGGTCGTCGTCGTCACGGCCATCATGCTGCCCTTGCGGCATCCGGAAATCTCCCCGCTCACGGGGCTTCTGGGGCTTTCCTACCCGATCCTTGAGGTGCTGATCTCCGTTCATCGCCGCATCGTGCGCAAAAACTCTCATCCCGGACAGCCAGACAGGCTTCACCTGCACAGCCTGATCTTTCGGAGCCAGGCCAGGCGGTTGGCCTGCAAGATCAAGGCGCCGAACCTGCGCAACCCGATAACCGCACTTCTCACCTGGCCCTTGCCGATCCTGTCCGTGACCTTGATGGTCTTCTTTCACGGCAGTTCCGCAGCACTCCTGGCCGGGATCCTGGTGATTGTCGTTCTCTATCTCCAAGCCTATCGCCATGTGGCGCTTCTGCGGCGCTCCATGCGGCGTGACGCCTCATATAGTTGATTCGCAATTCGAATTCCTCGCTCAGCCGTGGCCCTGGGACCACAGTCTTGATTAAAAATCTCTTCCAGGCGAATTCTGATGTCATGCAGGTCCCCAATCCGGCTACTCGATGGCCATGCGATACAAGATACAAAAAAAATGGACCGCATTGGGGGCAGGAATAGCGGCAACGGTCTGCGCGGCCGTGCCCGTCTCTCCCCAGGATGATCCGGAAATGGGCACGGGCTATAACAGCTACGGCGCCCCCGGTCTCATAGACATGCCCGTGGCCACGAGCCCTCCGGATGCCGAACTCGCCTTCACGACGAGCAGCTTTGCAGGCCAGACCCGCAACACGCTGACCTTCCAGATGACACCACGCCTGTCGGGAAGCTTTCGGTATTCGGTGCTCGACGATTTCCTCGATGCGCCCGGCGGATCGGACACGCTTTACGACCGCAGTCTGTCGCTGCATTATCGCTTCATGGACGAGGACGTGGCCGGGATGCGCCCCGCGATCGCGATCGGGAGTGGCGGCTTCACCAACCCGCTCTCGGTGTTGGGCGACCGGTTCGAGCGTCGTCCGGATCGCGATGCCAATCTGGGCGGCGAGGTGGAAGCCGACCAGCTTTTTCGGGGCGACGCGGCCTTCTTTGGCGGGATGGAATGGCAAGTCACCGACAAGCTCAAGCTGATCGCGGAATATTCGTCCGATGATTACCAACGAGAAAGCCGCTTCGCGTTTGACCCCGAATCCCAACTGAATTTCGGCGCCACATATACGCTCCGCCCCGGCATCGATCTGTCCCTGCGCTATCTCTATGGCAGCGAAATCGGAGTCCAGCTTTCCGCCGCCCTGAACCCGCTGAACCGTCCCTACAAGTCCGGGCGCGCCCCGGCTCCGCCCCCGGTCATGCCACAGGCATCCGCCGCGGCACTGTCCTGGGGGGATATGCTGGAGCGCCAGGGCAGCCTGCGCCAACAACTCTCCGATGCCCTGAACCAGCAAGGAATACGGCTGCACGGCTTTGAATTGAACCAGGCCAGTATCCGCGTGGATATCGAGAACAAGGCCTATCTCCAGCAAGCACAGGCCATTGGTCGCACGGCACGGGTCCTGTCGCGGCGCATGCCGGCCCGCATCGAGACGTTTTCCATCGTGTCAGTCGCCAGCGGCATGCCGGTCTCGGAAATCCGCATCCGCCGCAGTGACATGGAAACGCTCGAGCACGAGGTGGATGGCAGCTGGCAGAGTTTCGCCCGGGCGCAGATCGCCTCTCCGGTCCGCGCCACGCAACCTGTCCCGGAGCGCTATCCTAATTTCGACTGGTCCTTGAAGCCGTATCTGACCCCGAGCCTGTTCGACCCTGACGATCCGCTGCGTGCCGATGTCGGAGCCGAAATCTCGGCCCGCTATGAGCCTCTGCGCGGACTGGAATTCTCCGGCAGCATACGCAAGAAGGTGATCGGCAATCTCGATGAGGCGACGCGCAGGTCGGATTCGGTCCTGCCCCGGGTCCGCAGCGATTTCAGCCTGTATGACAAGGAGGGGGATCCGGCGCTGACCGATCTGACGGCGGGCTATTATTTCAAGCCGGGAAAGAACCTCTATGGCCGGGCGACGGTGGGCTATCTGGAGCGGATGTTCGGCGGGGTTTCCACCGAGCTTCTCTGGAAGCCCAATGACAGCTTCTTCGCGATCGGCATCGAGACCAGCTATGTCAAGCAACGCGACTTCGACCAGGGATTCGGCTTTCAGGACTATGATGTGGTGACCGGACATGTGTCGGCCTATTCCGAACTCGGCAACGGCTTTCACGCCCAGGTCGATGCCGGACGCTACCTTGCCGGAGATTGGGGGGCCACGTTCTCACTGGATCGCGAGTTCAAGAATGGCTGGCGCGTGGGGGCCTTTGCCACCAAGACCGACGTGTCTTCCAGCGATTTCGGTGAAGGCTCCTTCGACAAGGGGATCCGCATCACCGTCCCGCTCTCCTGGCTCACCGGAGAGCCCAACAGGGACGGCTTCAGCACCACCATACGCCCCGTGACGCGCGATGGCGGGGCGCGGCTCGATGTCGATGGCCGGCTTTATGACCGCGTGCGCCCGCTCCAGAAGCCAGCCCTGCAGGATGGCTGGGGGAGGTTCTGGCGATGAGATCCTTGCCCCTCTTCGCGCAGCGGCCTCGCCGCGCCTTGCCCGTGCTGGCCCTGGCGGCATGCGCCTTGATATTGGCCTTTGGCGGCTGCGACAGGATCGGACCCGCGCTTGACGTGACCGGCAAGGTCGAACAGGTGCCGCCGCGACCGATTGCCGCCGAGCGTTTGCGGGTTGTCTTGCCAACGACCGGTGCTGACGCGACTCTTGCTCCTGTATCGCGTCGTGGCGATGTGACGGTCTGGCAAACGCTTGACGGGATCACCGTGACGTTTCGCGGAGGCGTGCTGATCGCGACCCGTGGCCTCGGCGACGATCTGATGTCCAGTGATGTGCAAAACACCCTGGCCATGCTGCGCGGCAGTGCCTCGTCGCAGTATTACCCACAGATCCGATCCCATCTCGATGGCGAGAACCAAACCCGGTTTCGCTCCTACCAATGCCGTCGGAACGATCTTTCGGTGCAGCAGACCCGGATCGGCACAATCACGCGGTCCTTGACGCGCGTGACCGAACACTGCGTCTCACCGGACAACGAAACGACCAATACCTATTGGCTCGACCCGACAGGAACCGTGCTCAAGTCACGCCAATGGGTGCGACCCGATATTGGCTACATGGAAACCGAATATGTGCGGCGATAAGCACCGGACAAACGTCTGGAGGAGAAGGTAATGACCCAACGCAAAGCCACTTTCATGAGCCGCACGGCACTAAGTCTCTCGCTGGCCGCGGTAACATTCGGGCTGTCGGGCTGCGGTGTCTTCTATTTCAGCCCCAAGGTCAGCCAGGGTGCGGATGCGACGATGGATGTCCGTGAAATCGCGTTGACCCCGCAAACCGTCATTCTGGCCAATCGGTCGGCATATACCCCGCGCAACCTGCCACGTGAGTTCTTCAGTGTGGCCTCCGGGCAACAAGGACCCGGGCTGGGCGCCTTGCCCGACGCTCCGGATATTCCCGACGAACGGCCCGGGTCCCTGGAATTGCGCCTGCCGCCGGAGGTCCCTTCCGAGCCATACAGGATCGGTGTGGGCGATGTGGTGCTGCTGGCGACCAGGAGTGCGGGCGGCAGTGTCGAGCAACTCAGCGGGCTCCTGGCGGCCCAACAGCAGCGCCAAGGCTATACCGTCTCTGATGACGGGGCTATCTCAATTCCCGATATGGGGCGGGTCGAGATTGCCGGGCTGACATTGCGGGAAGCCCAGGACGAGATTTTCCAGTTCCTGCTCGAGAACCAGGTAGACCCCTCCTTCTCGCTTGAAGTGACCGAATTCAACTCGAAACGTGTCACGGTCGGAGGGGCAGTGGGGTCGCCGGCCAGGATTCCCATCACACTGGTCCCGTTGACGCTGAACGAGGCGCTGACCGGTGCCGGAGGCATGACGCTGCGCGACGAGCAATTTGCATCGATCCGTCTTTACCGCGATGGCAGCCTTTACCAGCTCCCCTACGAGACATATCGCGAGCGGCCCGATCTGCAGACCTTGCGGCTCCAGGACGGGGATGCGGTGTTCGTCGATACGACTTATGATCTGGAGCGCGCTTTCGCGTTCTACCAACAGGAGATCGATGTGATCTCGCTGCGCAATCAGGCGCGGCAGACCACCCTCGGCATGCTGCAATCCGAGATCTCGCTGCGCCGGAGCATGCTGGAGGAACGGCGCTCGAACTTCATGACCCTTGAAGATCTCGGGGCAACATCGCGCGATTACATTTACCTGACGGGTGAAGTGAACAACCAGGGCCGCGTCGTGCTTCCCTATGAGCAGCAAACCACCTTGGCCGACGTCCTTTACGACAATGGTGGGTTCAAGACCGAGACCGGCAACCCATCGAATATTTACGTTCTGCGCCCCTCGACGGATCCGAGCGAATTCGGCGCGATAACCGCGTGGCACCTGAATGCAGCCAACAGCGTGAACCTCATTCTGGCCACACGGATGGAAATGCGGCCCAACGATATCGTGTTCATCGAGGAACAACCGATCACCAAATGGGGACGCGCTCTCAGACAGTTCTTCCCGACATTGATCAATACGGTTACGGGCGCTATCGCGCAATGAGACCTGCCAAGGCGGGCTCTGACCATCTCATAGCCCGAGATCCAATGAAAAGCCCCGCACAACAATCTGTTGTGCGGGGCTTTTCGTTTGATAAATTCTGAGGACCCCGCCTTAGGAGACGGGTCTGACGGATCAGTTGGTGGTGCTCGGTGTGGACGAGCCGCCACCGTCATTGGCGATGGCAATGGCAATGATGGCAGCTGCGCCTAACCCTGCAGCCGCAAGGCCGCCGGCCATACCCTCCCGCTCACATTGCACGCGCAGGAAGGTCCTGTTGTTTTCGAACTGTGCTGAGATGATCTCGTAGCCTTCACATGCCCCTATGCGCTCGGCCCGTAGTAGTCCTTGCCGTAGTTGGAAAAGGCGCCGTAGTTTCCACCATACCCGCCATATCCGTATTGACGCATTCCTTTGGGATCAATCCGGGACAGGACAAGCCCGGACACGTCCAGGTTGACAGATGCCAAATCACGCAGAGCCGCCGTCACCTGACCGCGCGTGGTTTTGTCCCAGCCTACCGCAAGGATGGTCGTGTCGACATATTGCCCGATCACCCGTGCATCGGGCACCACCAGAACTGGTGGCGTGTCAATGATGATTACATCGTAAATCTCGCGCAGATTCTTGAGGAGATCGCGAAACCGGGTCGATGAGAACACATCGGCTGCGTTGACACGCGACTTCTCTGCCACTAGCACGTCCGCACCCAACTGCGAGTTGTGAACGACAACTTCCTCGAAGGGGCTTTTCTCCGACAGCGCCGTGATCAGTCCTGCATCACGCTCGGCGTTGAAATATTTGCGGAAAGTGCGCTGCCGGATATCGCCCTCGATCAGCAGGACCCTCTTGCCCAACTCGGAGAAGTTCTGCGCCAAGGCGATCGTCACAGTTGTCTTGCCTTCCCCGGGCACCGCAGAGGTGGTCATGATCACCTGCGGCGGAGAATCAATATTCGACAGCAGGATCGATGTGCGCAGATTGCGAATCGCTTCCGCAGCGGCCGATGTCGGTTTGTCCGACAGATATGTGATCAGATCCTGCCGCGCCTTGATGGGCATTTTGGGCAACTGTCCCATGACCATGATGCCAGTCGCGGCTTCGAGATCCTCTGACGTGCGGAACGTATTTTGCATGAAGTTGTGAATGAGAACGAGGCCAGCCCCCACCATGCCACCCAGAATGACCCACAGGCTCACGATCCGGGATGATCTCGGGGCAACCTTTCCACCAGCCGAGGCATCCGACAAGACGCGACTGTCAGCCTGCTGCAGGCCGCGTTGCACGCTCGTTTCCTTGAGCCGCGTGAGGAAGGTCTCGTAGAGCGTCCGGGTGGCCTCCACCTCCCGCTGCATCTGCTGGATGCCGACCAGGTCCGCCGATTGCCGTTCGATACGTCCCTCCTGCCGCGCCAGTGATGTCTGCAAGGCACCTACCTGGGTGCGGTGCCGCTCAAGATCGGATTGTTCCATTTGCAGAAGAGTCTCCAGACGCCGGTCGAACATCTCCACCGCGTCGGGATCCTCGTTGCGGATTGCCCGCAGAAACCGGTCGAGGGCCTGATCGCCGGTGATCTCGACGATCTCGTCAAAGCGCTCATCGGCTCTGAGTTCGGTCAAGCGCGATATCCGGGTTTCGGTCTGCTCCATCCGGGTTTGATTTTCCTGGAGGCGATCGCGCAAATCCTTGGCCTGCAATCTCAGGCCCTCCAGGGCCTCGGGATTGACCATCTCGGTTTCCGACAAAACGTCCTTGAGCGCGTCTTCTCGCTCTTTCAGTTCCTGCTCGAGATCGGAGACGCGCTCCGAAAGCCACGTCACGGCTTGTTCCGTGGCTTCGAACTTCACCTCGATCTGTTTCTGGATGTAGACATCCGCGAGCGTATTGGCGATCTCCTTGGATGTTTCTGGAGACCCTGTCGTGACGCTGATCATGAAAACATAGGTCTCGGGCCTGATCGAGGCCGACACCATGCCGCTCAGGCGTCCTATCATTCCGTCTCGCGTGGCAGGCGCAGGTGCGTCGGACTCGTCTGCGGGATCCACCACATCCGAGCCAAATGGCAGGCCCTCGGGTATGATATAGCTCACGAACCCCGTCACGACGTCGCCTATGCGCGCCTTGAGATCCTCGATGAAGAGATCAAGCTCCGACGGCGTGCGCAAAGCTGGATTGAATTCCGGGTCGTTGATCAGGTCGAGCCTGTCGACAACCTGCCCCAGGACGTCACGAGAGCGGATGATCTCGAGTTCGGTTCGCAAGGCATAGTAATCGGTGGACACGCCGGAGACCACGCTCTCGATATCGACGACCGAGGTGTTGCGCAGGTTGATTGTCAGATCGACACTGGATGTGTATTGAGGTCTTGCGACCTGCGAGACGTAGTAGACGGCGC
>JAIVHI010000014.1 GCA_020201155.1 Loktanella sp.
CGCCCCGTGGGGAAGACGGGCCGGCACCCGAAGACGCCAAGGCAGACTGGGGGCATCGTGCGCCATTGGCCGCGACCGGAGCATCCGCCGAAGGGGGGCCGCAAGCGGGTGCAGACGCCGTATTCCATCCCGAAAGTGCAGATGAGCTGGCCGCGATCTACGCCGCCCATCCCGAGGCCACGCTGATTGCGGGGGCGACGGACGTGGGCCTGTGGGTCACGAAATCCTTCCGCGATCTGGGCACCGTCATTTTCCTTGACCGGTGCCATGATCTGCGCGGCGTGACCCGCACGGACGCCGGGATGCAGATCGGGGCGATGACCGCGATGACCGAAGTGCGCGACGCGGTGCAGGATGATTTTCCGTCCTACGCCGAGATGATCCGCCGCTATGGGTCGCAACAGGTCCGCAACGCGGCGACGCTGGGCGGGAACGTGGCCAACGGATCGCCCATCGGGGACAATCCGCCGGTGCTGATCGCGCTGGGGGCTGTGCTGCACCTGCGCCATGGCGACGCGACCCGCGAGATGCCCATCGCGGACTTTTTCATCGACTACGGCAAACAGGACCGCGCCAAGGGCGAATTCGTGGCAAGGGTCGACCTTCCCCACGGGGATAACGCACTGCGCGTTTACAAATTGTCAAAACGTTTCGATCAGGACATTTCCGCCGTCTGCGGGGCGTTCAACGTGACGGTGACGGATGGCACCGTCAGCGCAGCGCGCATCGCCTTTGGCGGGATGGCGGGCATCCCCAAGCGGGCGAGTGCGGTCGAGGCCGCCCTGATGGGGCAACCGTGGACGACCGCGACGGTGGAGGCGGCGCTTGCCGCTTTCGACACCGATTTCCAGCCGCTGTCGGACATGCGTGCCTCGGCCAGCTACCGGCTGACGACGGCCCGCAACATGCTGCGGCGCTATCATGCGGACCTGACGGGACGCTGCGTGACCGTGCTGGAGGTCCAGGCATGAGCGTCGGCAAACCGCTTCCCCATGATGCGGCGCATCTGCATGTGACAGGTGCCGCGCGCTACGTCGACGACATCCCCGCCCCGGCCAACGCGCTGTCGCTGGCCTTCGGCTTGAGCCACGTTGCGGCAGGCACGATTACGGCGATGGACCTGTCGGCCGTGCGCGCGGCCCCGGGCGTGGTCGCGGTGCTGACCGCAGAGGATCTGCCCTTTGACAACGATGTCAGCCCGTCCAACCATGACGAGCCGCTGCTGGCGACCGGCGAGGTTCACTACATGGGCCAGCCCGTCTTCATGGTCGTCGCGGACAGCCATCTGAACGCCCGCAAGGCGGCACGGCTGGGCCGCGTCGAGATCGACCCGCGTGGGCCGATCCTGAGCATCGAATCGGCGATGGAGGCCGACAGCCGGTTCGAGGACGGGCCACGTATCTGGACCAAGGGCGATGTGGGGCAAGCGCTGCAGGACGCCCCCCGCCGCCTGCAGGGACGGATCGAGATGGGCGGACAGGAGCATTTCTATCTGGAAGGCCATGCGGCACTTGCCCTGCCGCAGGAAGGCGGGGACATGGTCGTCCATTCCTCGACCCAGCACCCGACCGAGATCCAGCACAAGGTGGCCGAGGCGCTGGGCGTGCCGATGAACGCCGTGCGGGTCGAGGTGCGGCGCATGGGCGGCGGTTTCGGCGGCAAGGAAAGCCAGGGCAATGCGCTGGCAGTGGCCTGTGCCGTGGCCGCGCGGGCGACGGGGCGACCCTGCCGGATGCGCTATGACCGCGACGACGACATGGTGATCACCGGCAAGCGCCACGATTTCCGCATCGACTATGACGTGGGCTATGACGACACGGGCCGCGTGCTCGCGGTGGATTTCACGCAGATGACCCGCTGCGGCTGGGCGATGGACCTTTCGCTGCCCGTGGCCGACCGGGCGATGCTTCATGCGGACAACGCCTATCTGCTGGACGCCGTGCGGATCACCTCGCACCGGCTGAAGACCAACACCCAAAGCGCCACGGCCTATCGCGGGTTCGGCGGGCCGCAGGGTGTGCTGGGGATCGAGCGGGTGATGGATGAGGTGGCCCATGCGCTGGGCATGGATGCCGCCGATGTGCGCCGCCGGAACTACTACCGCGCGATGGGGGACGTCGCAGGGGGGCCAGCCCCCCGTCCTGCGGACTCCCCCCGGAGTTTTCCGACCGAGATGAAGGAGGGAGACATCGCCTCGCGCGGGTCTCAGGCCTTTGACGATGACCGGGCGGAAGTCGGCGTCGCGTCTGAGAACACGACGCCCTACGGGATGAAGGTGGCGGATTTCATCCTGCACGAGATGACGGATGCCTTGCTGGAGCGCTGCGATTATTTCGCGCGGCGGGATGCGATCGCGCAGTGGAACGCGGAGAACGGTCTTTTGAAGCGCGGGATCGCGTTTTCGCCGGTGAAGTTCGGGATTTCCTTTACGCTGACGCACCTCAATCAGGCCGGGGCGCTGGTGCATGTCTACCAGGACGGGTCCGTGCACATGAACCACGGCGGGACCGAGATGGGACAGGGCTTGTTCCAGAAGGTGGCACAGGTTGCGGCGTCGCGTTTCGGCATCGGCGTGGACAGGGTCAAGATCACGGCGACCGATACGGGCAAGGTACCCAATACCTCGGCCACGGCGGCCTCGTCCGGGTCGGACCTGAACGGGATGGCGGTGCAGGCGGCCTGCGACACCATCCGCGACCGGATCGCGGCCTGTCTGGCGGAGCTGCATCAGTGCAGCGCCGAGGACGTGCGCTTTGCCGACGGGCGGGTGCGTGTGGGCGGCGAGGACATGAGTTTCACGCGGGCGGTGCAGACCGCCTACGAGAACCGGGTGAGCCTGTCGGCCACCGGGTTCTACAAGACGCCTGATCTGGCCTGGGACAGGATCAAGGGTCAGGGGCGACCGTTCTTCTACTTTGCGCAGGGTGCTGCCGTGACAGAAGTGGTGATCGACACGCTGACGGGGGAGAACCGGATTCTGCGGACCGATATCCTGCATGATGCGGGGGCGTCCTTGAACCCCGGTCTGGATATCGGGCAGGTCGAGGGTGGCTATGTGCAGGGTGCGGGCTGGCTGACGACGGAAGAGCTGGTCTGGGACGACAAGGGCCGGCTGACGACCCATGCGCCCTCGACCTACAAGATCCCGGCCTGTTCCGACCGGCCTGGGGTGTTCAACGTGGACCTGTGGGATCAGCCCAACCCGGCGCAGACGGTCTATCGATCCAAGGCCGTGGGCGAGCCACCCTTCATGCTGGGGATTTCGGCGCATCTGGCGCTGTCGGATGCCTGTGCGGCCTGTGGTCCGGCCTATCCCGATCTGCAGGCGCCGGCGACGGCGGAAGAGGTGTTGCGGGCTGTCACGCGGGCGCGCGGGTGAGTGGCATCCGGATCACCGTGGCCCGCACCGCAGGGTCGGTGCCGCGCGAGGCGGGCACGCAGATGATGGTCTGGCCGGACCGCACCGAAGGCACCATCGGCGGCGGAGCGCTGGAGTGGGAGGCCATGCGCGCGGCACGGGCGATGCTGGCGGAGGGCCGCGAGAGGGCCGAGCAAGTCGTGCCGCTGGGACCGGCGCTGGGACAGTGCTGCGGCGGATCGGTGACGCTTGATTTCAGGCGGGCCGAAGAGATGAGGACCCCGACCGGTGCGCCCTTGTGGATTTACGGTGCGGGGCATGTGGGGCGGGCGATCGTCGCGGTCATGGCCCCGCTGCCCGATTACGCGATCACCTGGGTCGATACGGCGGCAGAGCGGTTTCCCGAGGTCTTGCCCGAGGGCGTCACGCCATTGCTGGCAGCGGACCCTGCGCGGGCGGCAGGCCATGCGCCACCTCAGGCGCATCATCTGATCCTGACCTATAGTCACACGATCGATCTGGCGCTGTGCCACCGGATCCTGTCGCAGCCTTTCGCATCCTGCGGGCTGATCGGATCGGCAACGAAATGGGCGCGGTTTCGGGGACGGCTGACCGACTTGGGCCATTCTTCTGCCCAAATTTCACGCATTGCCTGTCCAATAGGCGATCCGAGCCTTGGAAAGCATCCGCAGGCCCTTGCCATCGGGGTCGCGATGGCAATGCTGGGCGCGGGACAAACCAAGGCCGGGGACTGCACGGGATGACTGACGCGTTGCTGACGCTGCAAGGGCTGACGAAAGCCTATCCGGGCGTCGTGGCGAACAAGGATGTGTCGTTCTCGATCCGACCCGGCGAGGTTCACGCGCTTTTGGGCGAGAACGGCGCGGGCAAGTCCACGCTGGTCAAGACGATCTACGGGCTGGTCAAGCCCGACAGCGGGTCGATGACCCTGCGCGGCGAGACCTTCGCCCCTTCCGAGCCACGCGAGGCGCGGGCCAAGGGCGTGGCGATGGTGTTCCAGCATTTCAGCCTGTTCGATGCGTTGACCGTTGCCGAGAATATCGCCTTGGGGATGGAAAACCCGCCGAAACAGCGCGAGGTGGCCGCACGGGTCACATCCGTATCGGCGCAATATGGTCTGCCGCTCGACCCGTGGCGGGTGGTGGGGGATCTGTCTGCCGGCGAACGCCAGCGGGTCGAGATCGTGCGCTGCCTGCTGCAGGACCCCAGGCTTTTGATCATGGACGAACCGACCAGCGTGCTGACGCCGCAGGAGGTGGGAATCCTGTTCGAGACCCTGCGCAAACTGGCGGCCGAAGGCACCGCGATCCTTTATATCTCGCACAAGCTGGAGGAAATCCGCACCATCTGCGAAGCCGCGACGATCCTGCGGTTGGGTGAGGTCGTGGGCACCTGCGACCCACGCGAGACCAGCGCCCGCGCGATGGCCGAGATGATGGTGGGCCAGGTGCTGCATGTGCCGGAACGCGCCGCGAAACCGGCGGGCGAAGTGGTTCTGGAGATCACCGGCCTGAACGCGCCGGCACCGCACCGGTTCGGCACGTCGCTCAAGGACGTGACCGTCGCAGTCCGCACGGGCGAGGTGCTGGGGATCGGCGGTGTGGCCGGAAACGGTCAGGACGAGCTGGTTGCAGCACTCTCGGGTGAAGTCAGGGTCAAACCGGGGATGGTGGCGCTGAAGGGCCGCGACATCGGGCATTTGCCCGCGAACGCGCGGCGCGCCCTTGGGCTGCTGGCCGCCCCCGAGGAGCGCATGGGGCACGCCGCCGCCCCTGACATGACCTTGACCGAGAACGCGGTGATGACGGCGGCGACGCGGGAAAAACTGACCTCGCGCGGGTTTCTGGACTGGGGCCGTGCAAGGACCTTTGCCAACCGGGTGATCGCGGATTTCGACGTGCGCACGCCGGGGCCGGACAATGCCGCCCGTTCGCTGTCGGGGGGCAACCTGCAGAAGTTCGTGATCGGGCGGGAAGTCCTGCAAAAGCCGGATGTCTTCGTGGTGAACCAGCCCACCTGGGGGGTCGATGCCTCGGCCGCTGCCGCGATCCGTCAGGCGCTGCTGGATCTGGCCTCTGCGGGGGCCGCGGTGGTCTGCATCAGCCAAGATCTGGACGAACTGATGGAAGTGTCCGACCGGTTCTGCGCGCTCAATTCCGGACGGCTGTCCGACCCCCGCCCTGCACAGGGGCTGACGGTAGAGGAGATCGGGCTGATGCTGGGCGGCGCACATGATCTGGAGGTCGCGCGTGTGGACGGCGACATGACATCGCAGACGGAAACTGCACCATGATCGCACTTGAGAAACGACCCCAGCCCAGCAGGATCTGGGTCTATCTGGCCCCCCTTCTCGCGGTCGTGCTGACCATGATCTTCGGGGGCATTCTGTTCGCCGCCTTGGGCAAGAACCCGATTTCCGCAATCAGCGCGATTTTCTACGAGCCGCTTTTCGGCGAGTTTTCCTTTTACTACCGCCCGCAGCTTCTGGTGAAGGCCGCGCCCCTGATCCTGATCGCGATCGGGCTGTCCTTTGGCTTTCGCGCGGGCGTCTGGAATATCGGGGCCGAAGGGCAGTACATCGTGGGGGCGATTACCGGGGCCGCGGTGGGGCTGGCGCTTTATCCTGCCGAGACCCGGCTGATCTTTCCCTTGATGGTGGTCGCAGGCGCGCTGGGCGGCTGGGCCTGGGGGATGATCCCCGGCCTGCTCAAGGTGAAATTCGGTGCCAACGAGATCCTCGTGTCGCTGATGCTGGTCTATGTGGCAGAGCAGTTGGTCGCCGCCATGGCACTGGGCCCGCTTCGCAGCCCGGAGGGGCGCGGATTTCCGGGGTCGCGCAACCTGTCGCAATGGGCCTCTTCCGCCAACCCCGAACTGATGGCGGGGACCGGGGTGCACTGGGGTGTCGTCGCCGCGCTGATCGCCGTGATCTTCGCCTACATCACTCTGTCACGGCATATCTTCGGTTTTCAGGTTCGGCTGACCGGTCAGTCCCCCCGCGCGGCGCGTTTTGCCGGCGTCAACCCGGGACGCATGGTTCTGGCCTGCATGGGGATTTCAGGTGCGCTTGCCGGGCTGGCGGGGCTGTTCGAGGTGACGGGGCCGTCGGGCCAGATCACCATCGACTTCAACGTGGGCTACGGGTTCACCGCGATCATCGTGGCCTTTCTGGGCCGGCTGCATCCCGTGGGGATCCTTTTGGCCGGCGGATTGATGGCGCTGACCTACATCGGCGGCGAAATCGCGCAAAGCAACCTTGGCCTGCCCGGGGCTGCGGTGCAGCTTTTGCAGGGGATGCTGCTGTTCTTCCTGCTGGCGGTGGACGTGATGACGAACTACCGCCTGTCGCTTGGCAAGCGGGAGGTCGCATGACCCCCATGCCGCGACAGACCCGCAACCGGGCCTTGGCGCAAAGGCCGCGTCGTTTCCTTCAAGAAGGTCTTTTGACATGAACCTTTCCGCCATCGACCCGATCCTGCTTCTGGCTTCCTTGATGGTGGCGGCGACGCCGATCATGCTGGCCGCCATCGGTGAACTGGTCGTCGAACGTGCGGGCGTGCTGAACCTTGGGGTCGAGGGCATGATGATCACGGGTGCCGTGGCGGGCTTCGTGGCCGCGACGACGACAGGCTCGCCTTGGTTGGGTTTCGTTTCGGCGGCCTGTGGCGGGGCCTTGCTGTCGCTGGTCTTCGGGGTGCTGACGCAGTTCCTGCTGTCCAACCAGGTGGCGACCGGGCTGGCGTTGACGCTGTTCGGGCTGGGGCTGAGCGCGCTGATGGGTCAGGGCTACATCGGGATCAAGGCGCCGGCCTTTCACGACTGGCACATCCCGCTTCTGGGCGACATTCCGGTCATCGGGCCCATCGTCTTCCAGCACGACCCGATGGTCTATGTCGGTCTGCTGATCGTGCTGGGGGTCTGGGCCTTCCTGAAGTTCACGCAGGCCGGGCTGGTTCTGCGCGCCGTGGGCGAAAACCACGATGCCGCCCACGCGCTTGGCTACCATGTGCGCCGTGTGCGGATACTCGCGATCCTTTTCGGCGGGGCCTGCGCGGGTCTGGGCGGGGCCTATCTCAGCCTTGTGCGGGTGCCGCAATGGACCGAGGGCATGACCGCAGGCGCAGGCTGGATCGCGCTGGCCATCGTCGTCTTCGCCAGCTGGAAGCCGGAACGGCTTGTGCTGGGTGCCTATTTGTTCGGCGGGGTGACCGTTTTGCAGCTGAACCTGCAAGCGGCCGGTGTGGCCGTCCCGGTCGAGGTCCTGTCGATGTCGCCCTACCTTGCAACCATCGCCGTTCTGGTCATCATGTCGGCGGGACGCGCACCGGGATCATTGGGGCGCATCTTTCACGCCGCGCGATAAGCGGCATCTACCAACGGGGAGTTACCATGATTTTCACACGCAGAGCTGTCGCCGCCATTCTGGCCTCGACCCTTGCCACCGGCGCCGCGGCGCAGGACGACGACCCGACAAGGGTCGGCTTCATCTACGTCGGCCCCGTGGGTGACGGCGGCTGGACCTATGAGCACGACCAGGGCCGTCTGGCCGTAGAGGAAGAGTTCGGCGACGCGGTCGAGACGGTCTACGTGGAAAGCGTGCCGGAAGGCGCCGATGCGCAGCGGGCCATCGAGCAGATGGCGCTGCAGGGCGCGGACCTGATCTTTACCACGTCTTTCGGCTTCATGGACCCGACCGTCGCCGCCGCCGAGAAGTTTCCGGACGTGAAGTTCGAACATGCCACCGGCTACAAGACCGCCGACAACCTGTCGATCTATTCCGCCCGCTTCTACGAAGGCCGTGCGGTGCAGGGCCATATCGCGGGCCAGATCACCGAGAGCAACATCGTGGGCTACATCGCGTCCTTCCCGATCCCCGAGGTCATCCGGGGCATCAACGCAGCCTACCTGCACGCGCAGGAAGTGAACCCCGACGTCGAGTTCAAGATCATCTGGGCCTATACCTGGTTCGACCCCGCGAAAGAGGCCGATGCGGCCACGACGCTGATCGAACAGGGTGCGGACGTGATCCTGCAGCACACCGATTCGACCGCACCGCAGGCCGCCGCCGAAGCTGCGGGCAACGTCTATACCTTCGGGCAGGCCTCGGACATGAGCGAATACGCCCCGATGCCGCGCGTGTCGTCCATCATCGACAACTGGGCCCCCTACTACATCGAGCGGACGCAGGCCGTGATCGACGGCACGTGGGAAACCAGTGACCGCTGGGACGGAATCGACACCGGCATGGTCGGCATCGGCGAGATCACCGATGCGATCCCGGCAGAGGTCAAGGCATCGGCCGAGGACCTGCGCGACCGGATCGGAGCGGGCGAATATCACCCCTTCACCGGACCGATCAACCGTCAGGACGGGTCCGTCTGGCTGGAAGAAGGTGAGACCGCCGACGACGAAACGCTTCTGAGCATGGATTTCTACGTCGAAGGCCTGTCCGGAACGATCCCCGAAGGAGAACTGGGGCGAGCTGACGGAAGATGATGTCATGCAGGCCGAAGGCAATCGCGACCAACTGGTCGGCAAAATTCAAGAGCGCTACGGCATCGAGAAAGCCGAAGCGGAGCGTCAGGTCGACGAATTCGCAGCCAAGCATTAAGCGGCACACCAGATCGAAGACAGCGCGTCGCCTGTGGCGGCGCGCTTTTTCGTTGCGGACATCGCGCGTCTGCGAATGCCGGGTCCGTTGGCGAGACTTGGTCTGGGGGCCAGCCCCCAGACCCCCGGGATATTTCCGGCAAGATGATGGGTGCTGTGATTTGTGCGACTGGGTCTTTTCCATCGGGCGGCAGCATGACAGGTTGCCGCCATGACACTTGCAACACTCTCTGGGCAGCCCGTCTCGACGCTGACGTTCGGCACAATGCAATTCGGCGGCAAGGCGGATGGCACCGAAAGCCGCGCGATGTATGACGCCGCGCGGGCGGCGGGTATTAACCACTTCGATACTGCCGTTGGTTATACGGACGGCGCATCGGAACGTCTGTTGGGTCCGATGATCGCCGCCGAACGGGACGACATCTATCTCGCCACCAAGGTCGCATACGACGGTGGTGCGGGGGCCGCGAACATCCGCGCACAGTTCGACCGCAGCCGGACGCAATCGGGACAGGACTCCGTCGATCTTCTCTATATCCACCGCTGGGACGGTGAAACGCCGCTGGAGGAGACCTTTGCCACGCTGGCCGAGATGCAGCAGGCCGGTTCGATCCGCCATATCGGCGTCAGCAACTTCGCGGCATGGCAGGTGATGAAGGCGCAGGCCGTGGCACGCGCCCACGGCACAAGGATCGACGCGGTCCAGCCCATGTACAACCTCGTCAAGCGACAGGCCGAGGTCGAAATCCTGCCGATGGCGCAGGATCAGGACATTCTGGCGGTGCCCTATTCGCCCTTGGGCGGCGGCTTGCTGACCGGGAAATACGAAGCCGGTGGCACGGGGCGTCTGACCGAGGACGACCGCTATGCGGAGCGCTACGGTCTGGACTGGATGCACCGCGCCGCCGCCGATCTGGGGGCGCTGGCCCGCGACCTGGGCGTGGATGCGGCCACACTGGCGGTGGCTTGGGCGGCTGCGCATCCGGCACGTCCCGCCCCCATCATCTCGGCCCGTTCGACGGCACAGCTTGCCCCTTCGCTGGCAGCGCTGGATTTCGAGATGACGGCGGAGCTTTACGCCCAGATCGCGGCCCTGTCGCCCGCACCGCCCCCCGCGACGGACCGGCTGGAGGAAGCATGATCGATTTCATCATCATCGGCGGCGGCATCGCCGGGGCATCCGCGGGCGCGCGCCTGTCCGAACTGGGGTCGGTCTGCATTCTCGAACGCGAGCCCGCGCTGGCTTATCACGCGTCGGGCCGTTCGGCGGCGCTGTTCGAGGAAAACTACGGCCAGCCGTCGACTGTCGCACTCAACCGCGCCAGCCGCGCGGTCCACGAGACACTGGAAGGCGGCGTGCTGTCGCCGCGCGGGATCATGTTGCTGGGATCGCCGGGCGAGGCGGATGCCTTTGCCCGCGACTGCGACAAGATGGACCTGCCCGATATCACCATGGCCGAAGCGCGCGGTCTTGTGCCGATCCTGTCGGAGAAGGTGGACCGTGCCGCTTACGATGCGGACGCGTGGGACATCGACACCGAAAAGCTGGTTCAGGCCTTCGCACGCATCGTGCGGGCCAACGGCGGCGAGGTTCGCACCAAGGCCGAGGTGACGAAAATCCTGCGGACCGCGCAGGGCTGGCAGGTGACGCTCAGGGACGAGGTTCTTGACGCGCGCCAGATCGTCAACGCAGGCGGAGCATGGGCCGATGCGGTGGCGCAGATGGCGGATGTGGCGCCGATCGGGCTGGTCCCGCACCGCCGGTCGATGGGCCGCATTCCCGCGCCGGGTGGCCACGATGTCAGCGCATGGCCGATGATCTTCGGACCCGGCGAGGACTGGTATGCCAAGCCCGACGCGGGCGCGCTGATCGTGTCACCGGCGGAAGAGGACCCCGTCGACCCGCACGATGCCTTCACCGACGACATGGTGCTGGCCGAGGGCTTTGCCCGCTACGAGGAATACGTCACCGAACCTGTGACACGGCTGCTGGCGTCCTGGGCCGGTTTGCGCACCTTCGCCCCTGACCGGACGCTTGTTCTGGGGCCGGACCCGACAGAGCCGACCTTTATCTGGTGCGCGGGGCAAGGCGGCTATGGCATCCAGTCATCGCCCGCCGCAGGTCAGCTTGTGGCGGATCTTGTCGCGGGTCGTGCGCCCGCGCTGGATGCGGAAAGCGTGGCCGCGTTGAAGCCGGACCGGTTTCGCTAGCCTGTGGCGGCCATCAGCTCCCACGAGCGGATCGTCATGTAACCGGCGTCATGGGACGCCCCCCCGATGCGCAGTTCCGGGAAGATCGCGAAAAGTTCGGCCCGCGCATCCGGGTCGAGGGCGGCGATACCTTCGGGGCCGGGGTGGAAGCTTTCGGTGGGTGTGCCTTCGGCGAAGATCACCTCGTGATGGTCGAAGACGAGGTGGTAGTAGGTGACCGTGTCGAGACTGCTGTCCACGTAGACTTCTTCAAGGCTCGCAGCGAGCGACTTGGCGCGGACGAAGACGGCATCTTCACCGAACATCAACGGCACGCGGATATGGCGGTAGAGCATCCGGTGTTGCTGGCTGACCCAGAGCGGACGGCTGGGCAGCCCGAACCCCATGGCACCGGCCTGTATGCAGACCGGCCAGAGCTTGCGCCGCGACCGAAGCGCCAGACCCGAAAACGTGCGTTTGTGGATCATGCGGATCGGCTGGTCGCCACTGTCCATGGTCGTGACAAGATCATCGACCTTTAGATCGTCGATCAGCACCGGCCCAAGCGGCGTATCGATCAGCGTGCCTGCAGTCAGGCAGATGGTCGAACTGCCTTCGGTGATCGGGCCGTCGATACGGTTGCCGTAGACGTCCCACTGGATCGTGTCGGTCCCGGGTGCAGAGGGCGGGATGTTGGTCGACGTGGCCCCTGCCGCCGGACCATCTTCGGCCGTGATGGCGGTGGTTCCACCACCGATATCGATGAAGCTTTGCAAGGGCGGGATGGCTGCGGCGTCGATGAAGGCCACGGCCTCGGCCTCGTTGTGGGCGGTGGTGTGATCGGGGTCGGTGACAGGTGTTTCGATCTGGAAGACCGTCCAGCCGGTGGCAGGGTCCCCTCGATATATTCCGACACACCGGTCGCCGAAGCGACGGTGTTGCGATAGTGGATCTCGGAGATGAACGCCATCTTTCCGCCGTTCCTTCATTTCCCGAAAAGGCATAATCGGGGCGCGGGGCGGGAGAATGTCGTCAATGCGATACAAATAAGGCGATTGATTCGGGGGGTGGGTCACACCACATGAATACGATGGATAAACCGACCCCGACCGCGCGCAAGAATGCGCGCTTCAACCGACAGATCGCGATGATAGAGCGCCGCCTTCCACGCATGGCAAGCACGTTGCGGTTCCTGACAAAACCTCAACTCAGACTGGTCCGCGTTCCCGTGGCCGTTGTCCTGATCCTTGGGAGCTTTCTGGCGATTCTGCCGGTCTTCGGTCTTTGGATGATGCCCGTCGGCCTGATCCTTCTGGCCATCGACGTGCCGCCGCTGAAAGGCCCCGTGGCATCCACGATCATCAGGCTGCGCCGCCGCCTGACGCGACGGCGCAAGTAGGGTCAGCCGTCTGCGCGGATCACGGCGTTGCTGGGGTCGTAGGGGCTGTCCTCGACCACTTCGGCGTCCCAGAGATCACCCATCATCCGCACCTTGAGGCGCACGCCGGGGCTGGCGTGAGCCGGGCTGACATAGCCCATGCCGATGCTTTTCCCGAAGGCGACCGAATAGCCCCCCGATGTCAGGCGCCCCACGCGGGTGCCGTCTTCGGCATAAAGCGCCTCGCGGCCCCAGGGATCGGCATCGGCAGGACCGTCGATCAGCAGCGTGACGCATTTGGAGCGGATGCCAAGTGCCTCCATCGCCGCCTTGCCGTGAAACTCCTTGGACAGGTCCACGAAGCGCGGCAGATCGGCTTCGAGCGGGGTGGCGTCGCGGCCCAGTTCGTTGCCGAAGGCGCGATAGGATTTTTCCTGCCGCAGCCAGTTCTGGGCCCGTGCCCCGACCAGTTTCATGCCGTGCTTTTCACCGGCGGTCATCAGCAGGTCGAACAGGTAGTTCTGCATTTCGATCGGGTGGTGCAGTTCCCATCCAAGCTCGCCGGTATAGGCCACGCGGATTGCATTGACGGGGCACATGCCCAGTTCGATCTGCCGCGCCGAAAGCCACGGAAACCGCTTGTTCGAAAGGGCCGTGTCCGGGTCGGCGTCCTTGATGACCTCGCGCAGCACATCGCGGGCTTTTGGGCCCGCGATGGCGAAGACGCCCCATTGGGTCGTGACATCCTGTGCATTGATGCGGCCGAACTCGGCTTCCTTGTCCGCGATCGCCTTGAACAGATAGTCCTGATCGTAGGCGGTCCACCCACCGGCAGAGACGAGGTAGTAGTCATCCTCGGCCAGACGAACGATGGTGTATTCCGTGCGGGTCGTGCCCGCCTCTGTCAGGGCATAGGTCAGGTTGATCCGGCCGACGCGCGGCAGCTTGTTGGTGGTGAACCAGTCCAGAAACGCCGTGGCCCCCGGCCCGCTGACGCGGTGCTTGGTAAATGCGGTGCCGTCGATAAGGCCCACACCCGCGCGGATCGCCTTGGCCTCCTCCACGGCATGTGGCCACCATTTGCCGCGCCGGAAGGACCGCTGCTCTTCGTCGTTCAGCTGGGTGCCTGCATGTTCGGGCGCGTAATAGTTGGGCCGTTCCCAGCCGTTGACGCAGCCGAACTGCGCGCCGCGTGCCTGTTGCCGGTCGTAGGCGGGGGCGGTGCGCAGCGGGCGACAAGCGGCGCGTTCCTCGTCGGGGTGGTGCAGGATGTAGACGTGTTCGTAGGCTTACTCGTTCTTGCGGGCCGCGTATTCGGTCGTCATCCACGAGCCGTATCGCTTGGGGTCGAGTGAGGCCATGTCGATCTCGGCCTCGCCCTCGACCATCATCTGGGCAAGGTAGTGGCCGGTCCCGCCCGCGGCGGTGATCCCGAACGAGAACCCTTCGGCCAGCCACATGTTGCGCAGGCCCGGCGCAGGGCCGACCAGCGGGTTGCCATCGGGCGTGTAGCAGATCGGGCCGTTGAAATCGTCCTTGAGTCCCACCTCTTCCGAGGACGGCAGCCGGTGGATCATGGCCATGTATTCCTCTTCGATCCGGTCCAGATCGAGCGGGAAGAGATCGGCGCGGAAACTGTCGGGGACACCGTATTCAAAGCACGCGGGGGCGTTGCGTTCATAGGGGCCAAGGATCCAGCCGCCACGCTCTTCGCGGACATACCACTTGGCATCGGCATCGCGCAGCACGGGGTGTTCAGGGTTGGCCTTGCGCCAGTCGACCAGCGCCGGATCGGGTTCCGTGACGATGAACTGGTGCTCGACCGGGATCGCGGGGATCTTGATGCCCAGCATCCGCGCGGTGCGCTGCGCGTGGTTGCCCGAAGCGGTGACCACGTGTTCGGCGGTGATGACGACCTGTTCCTCGGACGGGATCAGGTTGCCGCCCTTTTCGACCATCTTGGTGCAGGTCACTTCCCAAGCCTCGCCAGTCCAGTGAAAGGCGTCGGCCTGCCATTTACGCTCGACCGTCACGCCGCGCTGGCGTGCGCCCTTGGCCATCGCCATCGTGACGTCGGCGGGGTTGATGTAACCATCGGTGGGATGCAGGATCGCCCCCTTGAGGTCATCCGTGTTGACCAGCGGATACCGGTCCTTGATCTGTGCGGGGGTCAGCCATTCGTGGGGCACGCCGACCGTTTCGGCGGTCGAGGCATAGAGGCGGAATTCATCCATCCGCTCTTCGGTCTGGGCCATGCGCAGGTTGCCGACGACGGCGAAGCCCGCGTTCAACCCCGTCTCTTCCTCGAGCGTCTTGTAGAACTTGATGGAATAGTCGTGAATCCAGGTCGTCGCGTAGGACATGTTGAAATAGGGCAGAAGGCCCGCCGCGTGCCAGGTAGAGCCTGACGTCAGCTCGTCGCGTTCCAGCAGCATCACGTCCTGCCAGCCGGCCTTGGCCAGATGGTAGGCGATGGACGTGCCGATCGCACCTCCTCCGATGACCAGTGCTTTGACATGCGTTTTCATGGTGCGATTCCCCTGCCCCGATACTCAGGGGCAACATGGCGTCAAAGCGCAGCGGGCGGAACGAACCAGCCGACTTTCCGTAGTGCGATTGCGACAGAGGTGTCAGTTGCCGGACGGTGGCGTGCAGGTCTTGAAGGCCCCCTGGCGCGCACAACTGCCACCGCCACCGCCCCCCCTGCTGACGGTCGGAGCGACATCGGGTTCAGGCTGGGGGTCAGGGACACTGTCGGGCATGGCACCTGCGCTATCGTCCTCGGCCTCTGCCACCGTCAACAGGTCCACGACTTCGGTCTGCGGCGCGCCGCTGCGGAAAAGGCCGGTCAGCGATTTCAAAAGCGGGCTTTGCGGAGGGATGCCAGAGGGGGCCGTGCCGTCGTCCTGCGTCTGCGTGTCGGTCAGAAGCATGGCCGGGGCATCGTCGATCCCCGCGACGGGCTGGGACAGCAGCGCGTTGAGACCGGCCACGTCGAGAGTGTCCAGCAAGGTCAGAATGGCAGTGTCGGTATCGTCGGACAGAAGTCCGATCTGCACCTGCCGTCCAATGGTCGCTTCGGCCTCACGCACGTGGGGCGCGTCGCGCAGTGTCTCGATATCGAAGACCACGCCGCCCACGTCTGCGAAATCCGTGGCGTTGAAGCCCAGCGCCAGCATGTCTTGCATGACCTTCTGCTCCGCGCCGCCCAACCCGCTGAAAACCTGCGACGGAACGAAGGTCATCGACAGGATCGTCCTGCCTGTCGGGCTGTCGAAGACCGCGCCGGTGCGCGAAAATCCCCGGGTCTGCGCACCGGTGTAAAGGCGCAGCATGGGGGTGCGACCCTCTGCGTCGCGGGCGGCATCCGCCACGGTCAGCCCGGTCAGCTGACGCTGGTCATCGCTTTCGATATCACGTCTGGTCCAGCCTTCCGGAGCGTCCGGCAGGAAGCTTGCGATCGTGACCGCGGGTGCCGCCTGAAAGTCCCTTACCCCCGCCACGAAGCGCGCGGGTATTTGCCCGAAGTAGCCGGCAACGGACAGGGAACCGGGTGAGGTTGAGCGTTGACCCACGTAGTCGAAAGACAGGACGCCGACGACCCCGATCACCGCCAGAAGGACGGGTGCGATCATGTGAATTCCGATGCCGCGCATCAAGGTAAGCTCCGCCTTCAGAAGACACTACCGTCGCGCTGAAAGCTGGCAAAAGGAAGGACAGGACGCGGCTCAAACATGGCGTCTTGCGTCACAACCTGAAGACGATCGCGCAAATTTGCCACTTTCCCCGAAACGCGCTGAATTTGATGCATCTTTTCAGTCGCAAAAATGGTATCGTCATCTTTGACCGCTCACAAAGAAGCGGCAATTGGAGAGCAGAAGATGACACGCCCGACCCTTTTGGCGGTGGCAGCGTTAATGGTCCTTGGCGGATGCATGTCCCCAACGCCCGCAACAAGCCGTGCCGACAACGACATGCTGCGGTTTTCCGCAATGAACTACACTTTGGTTCGGGAAAGCGCCCCGTAGGCGCCTGCGGCCCGGTTCCCGTCAGAACACCCCCGGCACGACCAGGTCCGGGGGCCGGTGGCCATCTGCGAAGGTCTTGATGTTTATCAGGACCTTTTCCCCCATTTCAATCCGGCCTTCGACCGTGGCAGAGCCCATATGAGGCAGCAGGATCGCGTTCGGCAATTCCTTGAGCCGGGGGTTGATCTCGTGCCCGCGTTCGAACACATCCAGCCCCGCCCCCGCGATTTCACCGGCGCGCAGCATCCGTGTCAGGGCGTTTTCATCGATCACCTCGCCGCGCGACGTGTTCACGATCACGGCGCTGGGTTTCATCAACTTCAGCCGCCGCGCGTTCATCAGATGAAAGGTCGAAGGAGTATGGGGACAGTTGATCGACAGGATGTCCACGCGCGCGACCATCTGGTCGAGGCTTTCCCAATAGGTCGCGTCGAGTTCGGTCTCGATCTCGGAACGCAGACGCTTGCGGTTGTGATAGTGGATCTGCATCCCGAAGGCCCGCGCCCGCCGCGCGACGGCCTGCCCGATCCGGCCCATGCCGAGGATCCCCAGCCTGCGGCCACCGATCCGCCCGCCCATCATGGCCGTGGGGGCCCATCCGCCCCAGTCGCCCGATTGGGCCACGCGCATGCCTTCGACGAATCGCCGCGTCACGCCCAGAATCAGCGCCATCGTCATGTCAGCCGTGTCTTCGGTCACGACGCCGGGGGTGTTGGTGACAAGGATGCCACGCTGCCGCGCCGTCGCCACGTCGATATTGTCGACGCCCGCCCCGTAGTTCGCGATCAGTTTCAGCCTTTCGCCCGCCTGCGCCAGAAGCGCGGCATCGATCTTGTCGGTGATCGTGGGCACCAGAACGTCTGCCGTCTGCATGGCCGCCACCAGCGCATCACGCGACATCGGCGTGTCCTCGTCCCGCAGCGTCACGTTGAAAAGTTCGGACAGCCGCGTCTCGACCACGTCGGGCAACCGTCGCGTGACGACAACACTTAGTTTCTTACCGGGCATCAAACCTCCATCGGCGCTAGTCAAATCGCACCTTGAATGGCAGGTTGCGAAAAAAGGGGCCGGGGCACAAGAACTTCCGGTCCGATAAAGAGCGGTAACATCCATGCGATTTGCACGTCTTCTGGGGGTTTTGGCCCTGTGTCTCTGCGGCAGCGCAGGTCTGGCCGATGAACAGCGCCTTGGCCCGGAAACGAACCTGCCCCTGCCCCGCTACGTGTCGCTCAAAGCAGCGGAATCGAACGTGCGGCGCGGACCATCGCTGACCCACCGGATCGACTGGGTGTTCCAGCGCCGGTCGATGCCCCTGCGCGTCGTGGCGGAATACGGCCACTGGCGGCGCGTCGTGGACCGCGAAGGCCAAGGCGGCTGGATCCACTACACGCTGCTGTCAGGCGTGCGGACGGTCATCGTCGACGAAGACATGTTGCCGATCATGTCCCGCCCCCATCCGGACGCCATGGTGAACGCGCAGCTGCAGTCCGGTGTCGTCGCCCGGCTTCTGGAATGCGAGATCGACTGGTGCCGCATCGCCGCCGACGGTCATCGCGGCTGGGCCCCAAAGTCTGTTCTATGGGGTGTCGAACCCGACGAGCTGCACGACTGACCTTTTGCGCAGGCCCGGCCTGCGCTAGGCAAAGCGCATGACCCGCGCCCCAGATACCCGTCTCAACCTGTCAGCCGGTGTGCTGTCCGTCTGCGTCGCCCTGACGCTGGTGGTGGCCAAGCTCTGGGCGCTGGGGCAGACCGGATCGCTGGCGATCGCCGCGACGCTGGCGGATTCGGCCATGGACCTGATGATGTCGCTGGGGGGGCTGGCGGCCATCGCCTATGCCGCCAAACCCGCCGATGATGACCACCAGTTCGGCCATACCAGTGCCGAAGACCTTGCCGCCCTTGGGCAGTCGCTTTTCATCCTCGTCTCGGCGGCTGTAATCGCCGTGGCCGCCACCCTGCGCCTGCTGGACGACACGGTGACCCTGCCCGAAAACGAGACCGCGGGTATGACCGTCGTCGTCTTTTCCATCGTCGTCACGCTGGGGCTGGTCCTTTGGCAACGCCATGTGGCGTCCCGCACGGGCAACGCGGTCGTTCAGGCCGACAGCCTGCACTACCTCGGAGACCTCATTCCGAATGTCGGCGCCCTCGTGGCACTCTTCGCCTCGGCCCGGTTCGGGCTGGGCTATATCGATTCGGTCGTGGCGCTGGGGGCGGCGGCCCTGCTTGCCGTCGGCGCGCTGCGCATCGGCAAGCGGGCGTGGGATGCCCTGATGGACCGGCAGGCCGACCCCGTGATGATCGCCGGGATCGAACGGATCGTGGCGGCGCATCCGGGCGTTCTGGGCTTTCACGACCTCAAGACACGGCAGGCCGGCAGCCGCGTCTTCGTGAACCTGCACATCGAACTCGACGGCGCGCAGACGCTGGAAGAGGCCCATGCCATCGGTGCCGCGCTGAAATGCGCGATCATCGCAGCCTACCCCCGCGCCGACGTGCTGATCCACAAGGACGTGGCCGACTAGGTCCGCGTCAGGCCGCGTCGTCCAGCCCGCGCCCTTTCAGCAAAGCCTCGACCCCCGGCATCCGACCCCGGAACGCGGTATAAAGGTCTGCCGCCTCGACCGACCCGCCCGAGGAGAGCACCGTCTTCTCCAGCTTGGCCGCCGTGGTCGGATCGAAAGGATCGCCGACCTCCTGGAACGCCGCGAAAGCGTCGGCGTCCATGACCTCGGACCACATGTAGCTGTAGTAGCCGGCAGAGTATCCGTCGCCGCTGAAGATATGCGCGAAATGCGGCGTCGCATGGCGCATCCGGATCGCATGGGGCATGCCCAGTTCCTCGAGCACTTCGGCTTGTTTCTGCATCGGATCCGCAGGCGGCGTGCCCTGATGGAACTTCAGATCGACCATCGCGCTGGCCACGTATTCGACAGTCTGAAAGCCCATGTCATAGGTGGCCGCCGCCAACATCCGTTTCAGCATGTCCTCGGGCATCGGCTCGCCGGTCTCGGAATGGACGGCGAACTGCTGCAGGACTTCGGGCACCTCCAGCCAGTGCTCGTAAAGCTGGCTGGGCAGTTCGACGAAATCGCGGGCAACAGAGGTGCCGCTGATGCTTTCGTAAGTCACATCCGACAGCATCTGGTGCAGGCCGTGGCCGAACTCGTGAAACAGCGTGCGGGCGTCGTCATAGGACAAAAGCGCGGGCTGGCCCTTGGGCGGTTTCGCGAAGTTGCAGACGTTCAGCACGACAGGCCGGATGTCGCCCGCCAGCTTCTGCTGGCTGCGCAGTGTCGTGCACCATGCGCCCGACCGCTTGGAGGACCGGGCAAAGTAGTCGCCCATGAAAACGGCGACATGGCTGCCGTTGCGCGTGACTTCCCAGATCTTCACGTCCGGGTGGTAGACGGGCGCATCGACGGGGGTGAACTCCAGCCCGAACAGGCGGCGCGCGCAGTCGAACTGCGCCGCGATCATCTGGTCGAGCTGCAGGTAGGATTTCAACTTGGCCTCGTCGAGATCATGCTCTTGCTGGCGGCGCTTCTCGGAGTAATAGCGCCAATCCCAAGGCTCCAGCGGGCCATCCCAGCCATCGGCGTGCAGCATCCGCTTGAGGACTTCGCCGTCCGCCTCTGCGGCCTTTTTCGCAGGCGCCCAGACGTCCAGCAGCAGCTGTTCCACCGCGTCCGGTGCGCCGGCCATCTCGGTCTCCAGCTTGTAGGTCGCAAAGTCGTCGTAGCCAAGCAGCCGGGCGCGTTCGTGCCGCAGTGCAAGGATTTCGGCCGCGATCGCGCGGTTATCCGTCTCGCCTCCGTTGGCCCCCCGCGACACCCAAGCGGCATAGGCCTTCTCGCGCAGGTCTCGGCGCGGCGAGAATTGCAGGAAAGGGGCGACAAGCGACCGCGACAGGGTGATGACCGGCCCGTCCGCGCCCTTTTCCTCGCCCGCCGATGTCGCGGCAGAGGCAAGAAAGTCCGGCAACCCGTCCAGACCGCCACGGTCCAGCGGCATCATCCAGTTACGCTCATCCTTGAGCAGGTTCTGACCAAACGTCGTCCCCAGCGTCGCCAGTCGGGACATGATCTCTTTCAATCGCGCCGCCTCGGTTCCTTCCAGCAAGGCCCCCATCCGCACAAAACGGCGGCGCGTCAGCATCAGCAACCGCGCCTGTTCGTCACTCAGGTCGAGCGCCTCGCGGTCCTGCCACAACGTCTCGATCCGATCGAAGAGAGCGCGATTGGCATAGACCTCGGAATTGAAGGCCGACAGCTTGGGAGAGACATCGCGCATCAGTTCCTCGCGCGCCTCCGTGCTGTCCGCGCCCGCCACGCCATAAAAGGTCGACAACACCCGCCCCAGCAGGTCCGACGCGCCTTCCATCGCCTCGATCGTATTGGCAAAGCTCGGCGGGGCCTCCTGATCGGCGATCCCCGCGATCGCATCGCGCGCCTCGTCCAGCGCCGTGTCGATGGCGGGACCGAAATGAGCGTCCTCGATCCGGTCGAAGGGTGGCAGATCGAAGGGTGTCGTCCAGTCGGACAGCAGCGGGTTTGTCATGGGTGTCTCCTTTGCCTTCAAGGTAGGGCTGCACGCTGCGCTGTGCCACTCCCCCTTCATCATCTTGCCAAAAATATCCCCGCCGGAGGCATCCTGCCCCAACCGCCCGCATCACCCGCTCAGAACCGGGCTCATCCCCCGCAGACAGGGCAGTCTTCCCGCCGATCAGCCGCGATCAGCCGAGTATCGGCATAAAGCGCATCATAGATCATCAGCCGCCCCCGCAGCCCTTCGCCCGCCTGCGTCAGGTATTTGATCGCCTCGACCGCCATCATCGTGCCGATGACGCCTGGCAGCGGGCCGATGACGCCGGCCTCGGCGCAGGTGGGCACCAGTGCCGGGTCGGGCGCTTCGGGAAAGAGGCATTGGAAGCAGGGTCCGCCACGGGCTGGATCGTAAAGACTGATCTGCCCTTCCCATTGCGTGATGGCCGCCGCGATCAGCGGAATTTCCGCCGCCACACAGGTCGCGTTGACCAGGTAGCGGGTGGCGAAGTTGTCGGTCCCGTCCAGCACCAGATCGTAGTCCGCGACAAGCTCGGGCGCGATGTCCGCCGTCAGGCGGCGGTTGTAGGGCTTGACCGTGATATAGGGGTTCAGCGCGGATGCGGCCTGCGCGGCGGCGATGGCCTTGGGTTCGTCCACATCATCGGACCGAAAGATCACCTGCCGGTGCAGGTTGGTCGCATCCACCGTGTCGTCGTCGATGATCCCCAGCGTGCCAACACCCGCCGCGGCCAGATACTGGATCACGGGGCTGCCCAGACCGCCCGCGCCCACCACCAGCACGCGGGCGCGGCGCAACGCCATCTGCCCCGGGCCGCCGACCTCGCGCAGGGCGATGTGGCGGGCATAGCGGCGGAGTTCGGCATCGGACGGCGCGCCGGTTCCGGCAACGGGCGGTGGTGGCGCCTGGTCCACGACGCGGGACCGTAACCGTCGCAGGCCGGTCCGATAGGCCAGTGTCAGCCCCGCAAACGCCAGAATCAAAAGCCAAAGCCGCGCATCGCCACCCAGCCCTTCGCGCATCGGGTGACCGTCCGGCAGGATCAGGTTGATCGCGATGACACCGGTCAACAGCAGGCCGATCATGATCCAGCGCGCCTGTTTGGGCGCCTTCATGGCGGCCCCGATGCCCCAGATCACCCCGGCCATGGCAAAGACGACGATCAAGCGTCCACCCCGGTCGAGCCGAAGCCCCCCTGGCCACGGGGGGTGTCGTCCAGATCGTCGACCAGCGCGAAAGAAGGCTGGACGACCGGTGCCACGACCATCTGCGCGATCCGCAACCCGTGGGTCACGTCAAAGGGGTCGTCGCCATGATTCACGAGGATCACACCGACAGGGCCTCGATAGTCGCTGTCGATGGTGCCGGGCGCATTGACCAGCCCGACACCGTGTTTCAACGCGATGCCCGACCGGGGCCGGATCTGCACCTCGTAGCCCTCGGGGATCGCCATGTGCAGGCCCGTGGGCACCAACGCCCGCTCGCCGGGGGCGAGGGTCAGCGCCCGATCGCGGATGTCGGGCGGGAAATTGGCACAGAGGTCAGCGCCGGCAGACCCCTTTGTCGCGTAGCGGGGGAGCGGCAGGTTGCGATCGGCGTCTTCGGCCCAGCGCAGGTGCAGGGTGATGCTCATGCCAGCGCCTCGGCGATACGGGCGGCGAGTTTGCGGGCGGTCTGATCCTTGGTCATGCGGGGCCAGTGTTCGGGGCCGTCGCCGGTGATCAGCGTCACTTCGTTGTCCGATCCACCCATGATGCCCGTCTCGGGCGAGACATCGTTGGCGACGATCCAGTCACAACCCTTGCGGGCCCGTTTCGCGGTCGCATGGTCCAGCACATGCTCCGTCTCGGCGGCGAAGCCGACGACCAAGGCCGGACGCCCGTCCGTCATCTGCGACACGGTGGCGAGGATGTCTGGGTTCTCGGCGAAGTCCAGCGACGGCAACGCAGTCCCCATCTTCTTCATCTTCTGCGTCCCTGCATTGGCGACGCGCCAGTCCGCCACTGCCGCCGCGCAGACCACGGCATCTGCGGGCAGCGCATCCTGCGTCGCCTTCAGCATTTGTTGCGCTGTCTCGACCTTCCGCACCGCGACGCCCGCAGGCGGTGGCACATCGGCGGGACCTGTCACGAAAACGACCTCGGCCCCCAGTGCGACGAGAGCCGCGGCCAGTGCCGTCCCCTGCGCGCCCGACGACCGGTTGGCGATATAACGCACCGGGTCGATCGGTTCGTGGGTCGGGCCGGATGTCACGACGATCCGCTTGCCTTTGAGCGGCCCGGACGACAGCGCGTCGTCGATGGCCGTCACGATCTCGAGCGGCTCGGCCATGCGACCGGGCCCGTATTCACCGCAGGCCATGTCGCCTTCGGTCGGGCCCACGACAAGGACACCGTCCGCCTTGAGTTGTGCAAGATTGCGCTGGGTCGCGGCATGATCCCACATCCGTACGTTCATCGAGGGCGCGATCAGCACGCGTTTGTCGGTCGCCAGCAAAAGGGTGGTGGCAAGGTCATCACAGATGCCCTGCGCCATCTTGGCCATGACGTTGGCCGTCGCCGGGGCGACGACGATCAGATCCGCCGCGCGCGACAATTCGATATGTCCCATCTCGGCCTCGGCGGTCAGGTCGAAGAGATCCTGATAAACCTGTCGCCCGGCAAGGGCAGAAACCGACAACGGCGTCACGAATTCACCAGCCGCTGCCGTCATGACCGGGGTCACGGTGGCACCGCGCTCGCGCAGGCGGCGGATCAGGTCGAGCGCCTTGAAGGCGGCGATGCCACCCGAAATGATCAGCAAGATGTGGCTGCCGGCCCGCATGTCCGTCCCCTCGTCCTTTGGCGCGACCTTAGGCGAGCGCTTGGACCGCCGCAATGCGACCGACGGACACGAAAAACCCCGGCACGCGGGCCGGGGTCAATTTTGGGGAACTGTTCGGTTCAGCCAAGGAAGCTGTGCACTTCGCCGCCCTGCGATTCCAACGCCTTGCGCATCTTGCTGAAAGCGGCGGCCTCCAGCTGGCGGACACGCTCTTTCGACAGGCCAAGTTCCGTGCCGAGACTTTCCAGCGTGCGCGGCTCGTCGCGCAGTTTGCGTTCGCGCACGATGAACTGTTCACGGTCGTTGAGATTGGTCAGGGCGTGCAGCAGCCACTGGCGCAGGGTGTCGTTGTCATGGTGGTTCTCGACATGCTCGGCGGCCTGCGGGCCGGCATCTTCCAGCGCGTCGATCCACTCGCGCCCTTCGTCTTCCGCCGACTGGGTGGCGTTGAGCGAAAAGTCGGAGCCGGACAGACGGCCTTCCATCATCTCGACGTCATGCAGCGGCACACCGACCTCTTTCGCGATCATCTCGCGCATGGTGTGACGTTCGAGCGTGCGGCCTTCGGCTGATGCCTCGCGTTCGAGACGGGCCTGAACGCGCCGCATGTTGAAAAAAAGCGATTTCTGGGAGGAGGTCGAACCGGTCCGGACCATGGACCAGTTCCGCATCACGTAATCCTGAATAGACGCCTTGATCCACCAGACAGCGTAGGTCGAAAAGCGGACACCACGGTCCGGATCGAACTTGTCGGCGGCCTTCATCAGGCCGACCGATGCTTCCTGAATCAGGTCGTTCATCGGGGCGCCATAACGCTTGAACTTGGAAGCCATCGAGATCGCCAGCCGCATGTAGGCGTGGATCAGGCGATGAAGAGATTCCTCGCATCGGTCGTCCCGCCAAGCATAGGCAAGCTTCAATTCCGTCTCTGCGTCCAAAAGCTCCGCTTTCATTGCGGTGCGGGACAGTGTTTGGTCCGAAAACCCTTCAAAAGCCATGGTCAAACCCCCAGATCAGCTTGCTGCACTTCTTTTTTCACGTCAGTGCTTCTGTTATGTGTCAACAACTGCTCTGTTAAAGGAAAGTTCCAGAAAAATGTTGCCGCCCCTCACATTCATTCTAGGCGGCGCGGCCTCCGGAAAATCGAAGATCGCGGAAAACCTCGTGATTTCAACGGGCAGGCCGCGGGTCTATCTGGCGACGGCGCAGGCCTTCGACGACGAAATGAAAACAAAGGTCGCAGCTCATCTGAC
>JAIVHI010000112.1 GCA_020201155.1 Loktanella sp.
AAGAAACAACCAGCTCGGCCAAAAGCGAGACGAGCTGCAAGCCCGAATCGCGGAACTCGGCCCCAAGGTTAGCGATCTCGAGGCTCAGAGACGACAAGTGGAGAATCTTGAAAGCGAGGAAGAACGCCTCCTGTCGAATCTCGAGCAGGTCCGCGAAAGGGAGAGTGAAACGCGGTCCGACCTTTCCGCCGCAAACGAAAGACTCGAGGCAAGCCGGGAAGCCATCGCTGAACGCGCTGAAGAGGCGGCAAACTTGAAAGCGTCGATCGAAGCCCTGCGGAGCGATGAAGAAGATCTTAAGGAGCGCCGCAGCGCCCTGAGCGCCGATGTCGCCGCCAAGACAGTCACAGCAGCCGAGATGAGCGAACGTGCCGATATGTCCGAGCTAAGGCTGTCCGATGTCGAGCAAAGGTTGGCAGATGCCGATGCCCAACTGCAAGAAAGGAGGGCAGCGCTGGATACTGCGCGCACGAATCAATCGCAGTTGAGCGAGGAACTTTCCTCTTTACGCGCGCAGGTCGAAAGCGAAAAGTCGGAACTGGCGAGTTTGGATGCCAAGCGGGCAGAGGTCGAGCGGCTGACGGCCCGGGCGAATTCTATCGATGCGAGGAGAACGGCGTTGGAGAACGCGCTCCCCGGGCTCCGAGAGGAGGTCGATGCCGCCCGTGCGACCGCGGCAGAGGAACAGGCTAAGGTAGATACAGCGCGAGAAGAGCTCGCTTCCTTGACGGGTCGCGCTTCGGTTCTCAAGGAAAGGATTAATCAGCTTGAGCAGGAACAAGAGGAACTGATCATGGATGTCGATACCGCCGAGGCAGGGGCCAAAGCGGCAAGGGAAAACCTTGAGTCTTTGCAGGCGAAAGAGGCGAACGCCCAAAGCCAACTGGAAAAAACTGTTGAGTCGCTGGAGAAGGCTCGCGCGGAACAATCACGGCTTCAGGAACAATTGTCCTCACTTCGTAAACAGGTCGAAAGCGAGGCAACCGAATTGGCGAGCCTCGAAACTGAACTCAAGCGGCTATCGGCACAGGAAGAGAGATTGGAGGCAAAAAAGACCGCGTTGGAGAGTGAGCTCCCCGGTTTACGCGAAAAGGTAACTGTTGCTCAAGAAGCAGCAGTGGAAGAACAGGCAAAGGTAGAAGCGGCGAGAGAGGAGCTCACGTCCCTGCTCGGCCGTGCTTCGAAAATTCAGGATCACATCGATCAGCTCAAGCAGCAGCAAGAGGAATTGAGCGAGCGCACAGGAACGGATGAAACCACTGACCAGAGCGGTGATGCCCCGGTCGTAAACGAAGCGGCACCGGAAAATATGCAAGAGAACTTGCAAGAAACAGAGCAGGACCAATGATCACAGACAACACCTTGCTGGTCTTTATTATTGCCGGCGTTGTCGCGCTTCTGGCGGTCATTCTGGTCACGCTGGCCATTCGTCACGACCGGATTGTTTCGGCTGCCGGCCCTATCGAGGAGCTGACCGTCTACGAAAAGCGCCTCGAAGAGAAACAGCGTCTCATGGACGATTTGGAAGAGGAACTCGCGAAACGGCGAGAGGCCATGACGGTGGTCGCAGATATCGGTTCCGAGGTCGATGGCCTTCGCCGTCAGAAGGAGGAACTTCTCGCCGAATGGAATGCAATGAACGAAAAGCGCGAAGAAGTGCAGGCCATGCGGCGGGAAATCGAAGACGTTGTAATCGAACGCCAGTCGCTCGAAGCCGAGATCGCCCCTATGCGCGCGGAATACCTGGCGGTCAAGGAACGTCTCGAGAAGGCCGAAGAGCTTGTCGGACGGATCGACACTCTGACGGCCGAACATGACAAGATCTCGGCGAAAGTAGAGAGTATGCGCGACGAGCTGCGCCGGCTCGAGGAAGCCGAAGCGCGGGTTGCGCGACTGGAAGATCGAGAGAAGTCCTTGCAAGCTGACTGCGCCCGGCTGGAAGGTCAGGCCACGTCGCAACGCTATGAACTTGCAGAGCTCATTGCGCGTGTCTCCAAGGAGCGTGAGGCGCTGGCTGAGGCGCATTCGGAACACACCCGGATAGAGGCGCAGACTGCCGCCGAGAAGCTGGAGCTGCGGCGCCAGAAGGGTGAACTTGAGGGGCTTGGTGAGACCCGTAGCACACTCGAGGCGCGGCTTGCCTACCTCAGAGGTGAAATCGAGAAGTCCGAGGGACGCACATCCGACGAAGAAGTTGATGAAACCGACAAACTCCGCGAGCTTCGCGAAGTGCCGCCGGTCATTCGGGCCATGACCGACTGGCCGACCGCGGACAGAGAGAACGAGACTGACGCGCTTAAGCGGGTCGAGCGACGGCTGCGGGCTAAAGGGCTCGATTACCCGACCCGAACGCTGCACGCGTTCAGACCTTATGGGTTTCTACAATTACATCGAGAAAAAATTCCGGCCCACCGATATGGCGCGTGCGCTCTGGGCTCTGGACGAGATCAACAATCCGGAAGCAGTAAAAGATCGCATGATGATGATCCTGCTTGACGAGATGAACCTCGCCCGAGTGGAATACTACTTTTCCGACTTCCTAAGCAGGCTTGAGAGCCGTCCGCCGCTGGCGGACATTGGTAATAAGAACGAACTCAAAGACGCCCAAATCGAGCTCGAGATTCCCAACATGCAGCATCCGCCGCGGATATTTCCAGGATATAATCTCCTATTCGCCGGCACAATGAACGAGGACGAAAGCACTCAGTCGCTTTCAGACAAGGTGGTCGACAGAGCGAACGTGCTTAGGTTTGCTGCGCCAAAATCGATCAGCGCCGCCCAGCCGGAAGGAGAGGTGCAGGAAGTTCAAGCGCTTCCGCGGAGCCGCTGGCAGGGCTGGGTGCGCCCCGTATCGCGCGTTGAGGGAGAGGCCCGGGTTCGCAGTGGCGTCGAGACGATGGTCGACCTGATGAAGGAGTTCAAAAGGCCAATCGGTCATCGCCTCGGCAGGGCAATCATGGCCTATGTCGCGAACTACCCTGATGCAGAGGGTGCCCGCCCCATAGAGAACGCTCTCGCCGACCAGGTCGAGATGCGGCTTCTTCCCAAGCTCCGGGGTGTCGATGTCGAGATCGCGGGTTCGCAGTTCTCACGCCTTGGAAAATTTGTGGAGCAGGAATTGGGGGACGAGAGACTGGCCCATGCCATCGCCGAGTCGGCGCAGGCCTCGGAAGAGACAGGTCAATTTGTGTGGAGCGGGGTGACGCGCTGATGCGAAAGTTGTCGCGGCCCTGGTCTGCACAATCGCTTTCCGCAGACAGACCCTTCGGACCCGACGATTGCCTGCTGATAACATACGAGAAAATGCCGCCGCAGGGAGTCGCGCACGCGGTTCTCATGAATGGAAGCGTCAGGGGCAAGGCTACCTGTCTAGCGCTCTGCCCCTATCCCAAGCGAGAGCACGCCGAAAAGCCAGAGCGGAAAGGCTTCCCCATTCGTCCCCGCAAGGGACACGAGCCGAAAGACGAAGTTGAAGTGGCCGGGGCGGACGCTTTGCGCCGAATGAACGAAGTCCTCGCCCGGGTTCAGGAGCTGGAGGAAGCACTCGACGATCCGGCTGATGTCTGGGGCCGCCTACGCTCTGCGTGGAAGCGGGCAGAACATGAAGAGGATCCCCGCATGGCCGAGATCGTGAAGCAGGCCCGGGAGATCAAGCCGATCTTGAATGAGCTGCTCAAACGCATCCGGCGCGTTCTAAGGCGTCACCGGGAGCTCACGCCGCTCGACCGTGTGCAGGAAATGGACCGTGCCTCCATGGTATGGCTCAGCCGTCAGCCGGGGCGCAGCGTCGCTGAACGCGCGGGGGCCGGGCAGCGCATCCTTGCGACGGTGCGTCGGGAGAATTTTGACACACTGGAGAACCGGGTGCTGCACGCCTACGCCCGGCTCGCAGCCGACGCGGCGAGGGAATGGATGCGCGAACACCCCCGGGCCAGAGAAAGCGCCCGGTATTCGCAGGTCGAGATTCTCCGCAAATCGTGTCGTGGCATCGCTTCTGTCCTCGCGGAGCTAGGGGTATCGGTCGCGCAGCCACCCATAACTCCAAACTACGTTCTCATGCAGGATCGGGACTACCGCCGGATTCGCGAGGGGTGGGAGAGGCTTCTGAGGCGCGAAAAGGCCATCGACGACCTTTGGGCATGGCAGGCGCAGACTTGGACCGATTTCGCCGTTCTCGCAGTCACTCTCGCCATTGACGAATTGGATGAATCTCATCTCGTCGCTCAGTCACCGGTCAATTGGCTGGCGGAGGCAGTGACGGGGCGATGGTTCGATCAAGACCGGCCGATTGCGGTGTTTTGGCTGCAAGAAACAGGGCGCATCGTCGAGGTGCAGGCTCGCCCCGAAGCTCCGGGCCCGCTCCTGACCGCCGCGCGCGCGCATGTGGCGCTCAGAATTACTGACCCGACGCGGTTGGAGGTTCCGAAGCGGGTCGCGGTCTGGACACCGCACGCCATGACCCGCCTTGATCTCAACGCTGCCGTGCAGGAGGCTGCGGCGCTTGTGGACCAACTACAGCCACTCGCCGTAACAGAAGTGCTACGCCACGGGCTTATCATTAGCCCTGCACACGGTCAGCCTGATACCGCGCATAGCGACGGACATCGCAGCAGTGTCTATGGCATCGCGCTCGGCGCTTCCGGCGACAGCCTCGCTGATGGGTTGGAAGCCATCCGTCGGTTTGTTCGCAGCCAGTTCTATGGAGCAAAAGCAGTCGGGCTAGATGTTAACGGGTGGCGCGACATCGTGGCTCGCAACTGGACCATGATCCCGGGCGAAGAAGAACAGATCGGTTGTGTTCATATCGGCTATGCCGGGCCGCTTACCTCGGTGGTCCGTATCGGAGATGAGAGCACCGGACGATGGATCGGCGGTTTCCCGGCAGATATTGCACCGCATGGTCGTGGCGGAGGCTGGGGCCAGGTCGGTGACGAATCCCGTCGGTTGCCGGTCCGCGAACTCATAGAAGGAAGGAACGGTGGACCGGAACATCTTGCCGCTTCATTCACCGAAGTGGCGCGCGGCGCTGCCTACACCGTTCTCGCGATCGAGGACAGTCCCGAGACAACCGAGTCGATGCAGGAGCGCCTTCTTGCCGGGATGGAGAAAGCGCGGATGCGAAATGCGACGCTGGTGTGGCGAACGGTCCTCGCAGTGCTCTACGCAATAGACCGCGGACTCATTCGGGAAGAATGCACAGTTGGTATCGTTTCGCATGTTTCATCAGGGCTTTCGGTTCAAAAACTTAGGGTGCGCAGGGCCGGTGCATTCCGCGACATCCTTGCGCCCGAACGACGAAGTGCCGCCTCCGTAATCGAGGAACGATTGGGCCTGCGTGAGCTTGTCCAGCGCGCTAGGAAAGCGGCAATTGGTGATGGCGGCTATAGCTCTAAGACCGCGCATCTTGCCACGAGCGGATCAGCGGGACGTCTCGCTCTCGGATTACCCTGCAACCGTGAAATCATCCGCCTTAGAAATGGCGACTGGGAAGAGATTAATCTAGAATTGTCTGACGCCCTGCCCGTGCAGAAGCTGAACGAACCGCCTGCTGTCCTTATGGACTGCGACCGTATCTTTCTTGAAACGATCGCGGAAGGACACGTGCGTTCGCAAATCGAAAAATTGATGATCGATGCCGTCAAGCAGAAGTTGGAGCCTCTTCCGCCTGATGCAGTCTCCATCGGGGCGCTGGTTGCAGGGCAACGCATGAGTCACGGTGATCCGGTCTATTTCGATTTTCTCCCTCGTATTTCCACAATCGTCGCGGAAAACGGCGAGCCGCAGAATTTCGACCTTATCGACGAAAAAGAAACGCTTGAAGCAGGTCAGGTATATCGTAGTCCACGACCGGCGACACTCGCGATACCCAAGGGTTACGACGAGATCCCCATCTATCTTCGTAAGGACGCAGAGCCGCATCCCCGTAAGGCCGTTGTCAAGCTCAACTCTGCGTTGGAAAAGGATACACCTGTGTCTGTCTGGGTCGAACAGAAACCGGCCTCAGGTCGTGCCCGGATTGTCATGGACGCCTCGTCACTCGTTCGCACCTTTTCTGTCGAGTGGGAGAGTGCGGAAGATGATTTACGCGATTGGGACGAAATCATCGCCTCACTCGCCACTCCCCTGCCCGCGATACCCGACCGCCTAGTGCTCGAGTGCGGATTACATCCTTGGGAGGATTCGCCTAAGGCTGCTGGATTGCTCACCCTCCTCAAGGAGGCGGAGAAGAAGCAGGTTTTTGATTGGCATAGCCTGGCCCAGAAGGCTATGGCGCGACCATTTCAGGAATACTGCATTTCGAGTGATGGCGAATTGCCAGTCAATTTGCCAGATGACGCTGCTCGGCAGCTTGACGCCGTTACGCGTGCTGCGGTCACTGTCACTCGGGCCCGTCTTGATGGGAATGGCCGGACCTCAGAAGATAACGCAGCGCTTCAGTTTTTGACTTGGCAATTCCGTCGCTGTCCGGCAGAGGTTACTGGGTGGCTTGCAGACTGTATCGAGAAGCATGCCGGCAAGATTGGCACGCATCCCTTTGTGTGGCATCAGAGCAATTGGGTCCTGATTTATCAGGGCGTCGCCAGAACCGTGCAGGATGCCGAAATGGAAAAGCGGCTTTTGCGCGCGGTGCTTTGCAGAAGAACAAGGTCTTGGAGCTATCGTGCGGAGAGCGCTTGTGTGTCCCTCATTTTGTCGAGGTCCGAGACCGCACCCCTGTCTCTCTCGAGGGACGATGTCGAGGTCATCGCACAAAGGGCCATCATAGAATTCCAAGAAGCCTACGGCTCGCAATACACCCGATTCAACTATACGCCTTTTCTTGTCGGCGGTCTAATTAGGTGGAGATTAAAGGAACCACAAGCATTAGTGATGGGGCGGGACCCCCTCGCAGATATGCTGGCCGTTTCGTTGAAGCAAGCAAAGAACGACTTGATGACAAGACGTGGCGTGGACGCAGCCTTTAAGAAAAAAAGAGAGAAATACGTGCCGATACTCGAAGGGCTATTGGATTATCTCGAGGGTGAACATGGGAATCCAAACTTGCTTCTAGATATATATGACGCCTAGCAAGGGCGCGCAGGTCTGCGAAGCAATTGCAAGCCGTGGCCGGTATGAAGACGATTATCTCCAAAAGCGCGGCGAGGAATGGCTGCGCTTGCATCCCTCGCCGGATCCCACGCTAAGGGTTACGCGAGGTTGCAAAAGGTTTACCTGACTGAAACCATTGGAAACCTTTGACCCTTCGAAACCGGCCAAAAAAGTCCGAAATCATCGAGAAAGGTTTACCAAAGGTTTACATAAAGTTGACAAATTTTGCTGAAAAACCTGTTTTTCTGGCATCTATGTAAACCTTGGAGCCCTTGAGACCCCTGAAAAACACGGAGATTCTGCTGAAGGAGCATATGCGCAAGCTGGCCGAACCGCGCCCTGGCTGGCGTGTATCAAGACGCAGTGTCGGCATCGTCAGAAAGTATGGATCGACACCACGGACTGGCCCAGCCAGCCTGGTGGCCAACCTATACTGGGGGGATCTTTGGCGATGCTGTGAGGCAGGAGGATGGCGATCGGGATCTATGAAGCGTCCACACATGCGCGGACGGTGGCAGGATCCCAGCCGATTCTACAAGCTGTTGTTGATGGCGTTCGCGGTGACCCGGTCGGACCAGGCTGGGCATTATTGGCGATGTCTCATTCAGTTTTCGAGTGATCGTCGAGTGCAATACAACCACAGGCGTATTTGGACACCGTTTTTATGGGCTGATGCAACAAAGTGCTTGCCAACTATAACGCGTTAGTGTTAGACACCTTCAACAAGATGACAGCACAGGAGGACAACATGGCGCAGAGCCCTGCAGAAATTCAAAAGGCGTATCGCGAGAGAAAGAAGGCCGCCGCACAAGCGGCCGGTGATGCGACGTATCCGTTTCTGAAAGAGCCGTTCTACCTGTGGCTGGAAAGGACCGACGGTGGCGGCGACTGGACTGCGGCCGACCTCGACTTGAACTTGGCCTCGATCGAAATGCCGCAATTCGAGGATGATGGCGGACCCAGGCCCTTTGACAATGCCATCGGCGATGACATCGACAAATACTACGAAGGCTACGAGAGGTCGATCGGCCGTGCTGAGGCCATGGTCGACTGTTTGATCGGCGCAGCGAGCTGCATCGCGTCAGTGATCAACCGCTACAAGCGCGAGGAAATTGAGGCCCGGCTCAAAGAACTTGAAACCTCGAACGAAGGCGATCGGGCCAAAGCTATGAAACAGGCTGTGCGGCTGAACAAGATGCTTGACCAGCTCGACAAGGAGGCTCGCTTTCGCTTCACGCAGTGGAAGGTTCGGCGCGTTTGACGCCCAACGTTGAGGGGTGGGGCTATATGTGGAAACTGCGCCACTCCACTTAAGGAGTTATTGGGCGTGCCGAAGTGACTGTGAATAATTTGCTAGGGTCCGCATGAGCAATGGCCGCAGCACTGCATTGCTACAAGCAAGAGGAAATCAAGGCACGCCTCACGGAGGTGGAAGCCTCGGACGCAGCAGATAAGGCCACAGCTCTGAAAGAGGCTGTTCGGCTCAACAAGATACTGGACCAGCTGACCAAGCAGGTTCGCACCAGCTTCCCACAGTGGAAGGTAACGGGCGTCTGACGCTCATAATCGCGGGGTGGCTATGTTTGGACGCTGCGCCACCCCGCTCAATGTAATGTCTCAATCATAGGAGAGACACCATGGAAGACGATATCACGAACACTTCAAAAGTG
>JAIVHI010000113.1 GCA_020201155.1 Loktanella sp.
GATGACCGTTCCGTCATCGTCGAGAATGTCGATCGTCGGATCGCCGGCACCCCGGCCAGCGGCCTCGATCCTGACAGAGGCGGGCGTGCTGAGGCTGAAGACGGAAACATACTGGTTTCCGGCAAGCACCAGCGCCATCTGTTCGCTGTAGCTATCGGCCGTTGCCACGTCCGAGGCGTCTTCGGAGCCGCCGATCCATTGCGCGCCATCGCCGGCCCCGCCGCAGAGTGATTGCGCCGAAGCGGCACCTGCCGTCGTGAAAAGGGCGGCGGCCATCGCCACACCGCGTTTTGAAACAAGTCTCATGAAATCACCTCCACCAATCGCTTTGCACGGTGGGCCAAGCGTAATCTCAATGGCCTGCGCATTGCCAGCCTGAAGACGGATGGATGCAGACGACCCGCGCAAAAGAAAAGCCGCGTCCCGGTGGGGGCGCGGCTTTTGAAACAAACCCGGAGTGGGTCTTGCGGGGTTCAGCCCTGACGGGCTTTGAACCGGCGCTGCGTCTTGTTGATGACATAGACGCGGCCCTTGCGGCGCACGATGCGGCAATCGCGGTGGCGCTGCTTGAGCGAGCGGAGGGAGTTGCGAACCTTCATGGGTAGCATCCTCTTGGTCGCGGCGCGGCGATTGCGCCTGTTTCGGTTTGGCGGGGCGGACCCTGCCGGTGAATTCGTGGTGGACGATACTGGGATTGAACCAGTGACCCCTTCGATGTCAACGAAGTGCTCTACCGCTGAGCTAATCGTCCATTTTTACCGTTGGTCCGTGCGCCCCAAACAAAAGGGACGCGGGCGGTCCCGCGTCGGTGTGGGGTCTATAGAAGGAACCATCAGAGGGATCAAGGGCTTTTGGATTTATCTCGGCACGGGTAGTGTACATTCAAAGAGGGTAGCACATGAGCCATCAGGCCTACGATCTCATACGGCCCGAGACACGCACGACAAGCGTCGTTTTTGCCTCGCCCCACAGCGGGCGGGACTATCCGGCGCGCTTCCTGTCAGAGACAGTTCTCGACGAGCGTGAAATACGGTCGTCCGAGGACGCTTTCGTCGATGATCTTTTCGCTGTGGCCCCCGATTGCGGGGCGCCGTTTCTGCGCGCCTGTGCGCCGCGGTCCTATCTGGATCTCAACCGCGCCCCCGAAGAGCTTGATCCCGCTTTGATCGCAGGTGTTCGTCGGGTGTCGCCCAACGCACGGGTCGCCAGCGGTCTGGGGGTGATTCCCCGTGTCGTGGCGGGGGGGCAGCCGATCTATCGTGGCAAGATCTCTCTCGAAGAAGCGCATGGGCGGATCCTGAATGTCTGGCGGCCCTATCATGACACATTGCAGACCTTGCTGGATGAAAGCCACAGGGCCTTTGGGTCGGCCATTCTGATCGACTGTCATTCCATGCCACACGAGGCGCTGGTCAATGCGCGCACCGCAGACGGCAAACGGCCCGATATCGTTTTGGGTGACCGGTTCGGCGCCGCGGCGTCGCCCCGGATCGTGGGCCGGATCGAATCGCTTTTCGCAGAGGCGGGTCTGACCGTCGCGCGCAACATGCCCTTTGCGGGTGCATATATCGTGCAGCACTACGGGCGTCCGTCGCGGCGGCAGCACGCTGTCCAGATCGAGGTGGACCGGTCGCTTTACATGGACGAACACACGCTGGAGCGGACGGCTGATTTCGACGGTTTCCGCACCCTGCTGAGCGGGATCGTCGCGCAGATCGCGGACATCGGTCGAACGGGCCGTACGGCGCTGGCCGCTGAATAAGCCTTATCGCAGGGCGCGCCCCTTCATGATGGCGGTTTCGCCGAACTTCGCGCGAATCCGGTCGGCGGCCCGTTCCGCCTCGGCCCGTCTGCCGGCGTCGGGGTCGAGCAGGTCGCCCGAAGTGTCGGCGGCATCCGCCGTGGTCAATTCGGAGATGCCGACGCCCAGCAGGCGGTAGGGCCCACGGTCGCCCACCTGATCAAAGAGCGCGCGGGCGGTGCGGTAGATCGTGTCGGCCATCTGCGTGGGACTGCGCAGGCTTTGCCGCTTGGAGATCAGTTTGAAATCGCCGGTCTTGAGTTTGAGCGTCACGACGCGGCCCGCCTTGTCCTTGGCCTTGGCCCGCCCCGAGACCTTTTCGGCCATGCGCCACAGGTGCCCGTCAAGGATGTCGGGGTCGTTCGTGTCTTCGCTGAACGTGGTTTCGTTCGACAACCCCTTCACCGGTGTATGGGCCGAGACGCGGCGGGCGTCTTCCCCCCGTGCCAGATGCCACAGCCGTTCACCCATTCCGCCGAAGCGGTCGTGCAAATCGCGCCGGTCCCAGCGCAGCAGATCATCGAAGGTGCGGATCCCCGCGGCATCGAGCGATTCCTGTGCCGCAGGGCCGATGCCCCAGATCAGCCGCACGGGTTTGGGGCGCAGAAAGGCGGTGGTCTCGGCCTTGCCGATAATCGAAAAGCCGCGCGGCTTGTCGAGGTCCGAGGCCACCTTGGCCAGAAACTTGTTGTGGCTGAGACCGATCGATCCGGTCAGGCCAAGCTCGTCCTTCATGCGTTTGATCAGCCGCGCCAGCATCACTGCGGGCGGTGCACCATGCAGGCGGGCCGTGCCGGTCAGGTCCATGAAGGCTTCGTCCAGTGACAGGGGTTCGACCACCGGGGTCAATTCGTCCATCATCTGGCGGATGGCCCGCGAGGCTTCGACATAGGCATCGAAGCGCGGGCGGACGATCACGGCGTCCGGGCAGAGCTTCAGCGCCTGGAACATCGGCATGGCGGACCGCACGCCCTTGATCCGCGCGACATAGCAGGCGGTCGACACGACCCCGCGCCGCCCGCCGCCGATGATGACCGGCTTGTCGGCCAGCGCCGGGTTGTCGCGCTTTTCGACGCTGGCGTAGAAGGCGTCGCAATCCATGTGCGCGATCGTCAGTTCGAAAAGCTCCGGGTGGCGCGTGACACGGGGCGACCGGCAGGCGGGGCAGCGTGCCCCGGTCTCGAAGGCGGTCAGACAGTCTCGGCACAGGGCTTGCATGGGGCCTAGATAAGCGGCCCGGGGCATTGCGACAACGTTGTTCGACAGTCTGTGGCCCGGTCGGCGAACAAGGGCGGTTTCGATTGATACTTTGGCAAGGGCGTCCTTATATGCGGGGCAAGCAACAACGGGATGCAGACCATGACCTCGGACGCCCTTCTCAGCGAATTCGTCGGAAGCAATATCGTATGGCTTGCGCTTGCCGTTCTGATCGTCGTTTTCGTCGTCATGGGGGTGCGGATCGTTCCGCAGTCGGAAAAATATGTGGTCGAGCGGCTGGGCCGTCTGCGGTCCGTGCTTGGCCCCGGCATCAATCTTATCATTCCCTTTCTGGACCGCGTGCGGCACCGCATCTCGATCCTCGAACGGCAGTTGCCGACGATGGCGCAGGACGCGATCACCAGCGACAACGTCCTGGTGCAGGTCGAAACCAGCGTATTCTACCGTATCATAGAGCCTGAAAAGACGGTTTACCGCATCCGCGATGTGGATGGGGCGATCTCGACAACCGTGGCCGGGATCGTCCGGTCCGAGATCGGACGCATGGAACTGGATCAGGTACAGGCGAACCGTGCGTCGCTGATCGACGCGGTGCGCGCACAGGTCGCCGAACAGGTCGATGATTGGGGGATCGAAGTGACGCGTGCGGAAATCCTCGACGTCAATCTCGATGCCGCGACCCGGGCCGCGATGCTGCAGCAACTGAACGCGGAGCGGGCAAGGCGTGCGCAGGTCACGGAAGCCGAGGGCCTGAAACGCTCGGTCGAGCTGCGGGCCGATGGTGATCTCTATGCTGCGCAGCAAGCGGCGGAAGCACGCCGTGTCGCCGCCGACGCCGAGGCCTATGCGACCCAGGTCGTCGCTGTCGCGATTGCCGAAAACGGTCTGGCTGCGGCGCAGTATCAGGTGGCGCTCAAGCAGGTGGAAGCGTTGAACAAGCTGGGCGACGGGGAAGGCAAGCAGACCATCATCCTGCCCGCCGATGCCATCGAAGCCTTCGGCAATGCCTTCAAGATGCTGAAAGGGCGGGGCTGATGTTGTGGACAGCCTGGTGGGTCTGGATGACGGGGGCGCTGGCCCTTGCGACGCTAGAGGTCATCGTGCCGGGCTATTTCTTTCTGGGCTTCGCGATCGGGGCGCTTGTGATGGGCGTTATCCTGTTGGCGGATG
>JAIVHI010000285.1 GCA_020201155.1 Loktanella sp.
CACGACCATGAAGCTTTCGCCCAGCACACGCTGCATATGCGTCTGGATCGTGCCGGCGAAGGTCAGCGTGAAGGTCATGAACGCCATGCCGCCGGTCATCAGCCAGAAACTCGCCATGTTGAGCACCTGATTGTAGGGCTCGCGATTGCGCAGGATCGGCATGGCATAGGAGATGATGGCGAGGTTCATCGCCACATAGGCTCCGAAGAACGCGAGATGGCCGTGCGCAGCCGTGATCTGGGTGCCGTGGCTGTAGAAGTTGACCCCGTGCAGGGTGTGCAGAAAGCCCCAGACACCCGCGCCGAAGAAGGCGACCGTGCTCGACCCCAGCGACCACAGAAGCGCCGCCTTGTTGGGGTGATTCCGACGCCCTTTCCAGACCATGACGAAGGCGAACGACATCATCAGGAAGAACGGCACGACTTCGAAGGTCGAGAAGATCGACCCGACCCACTGCCAGTAGCCCGGCGTGCCGATCCAGTAGTAATGGTGCCCGGTGCCGAGGATGCCCGAGAAGAGCGCGGTCGCGACGATGACGTAGAGCCATTTCTCGACGACCTCGCGATCCACGCCCGTGAGCTTGAGCAGGATGAAGGCGAGCACCGCCGCCATGACGAGTTCCCACGTCGCCTCGACCCAGAGATGCACGACGAACCACCAGTACATCTTGTCCAGCGACAGGTTCACGGGGTTGATGAAGGCGAAGACCCACAGCAGTGACAGCAACCAAAGGCCCGTCAGGAGCACGCCGGTGATGGCCGTCTTGCGCCCCCGCAGCACCGTCATCGAGATGTTGAAAAGAAAGATGACGGCCGCGAAGAGAATGCCGAACTTCACCCAGAGCGGCTGTTCGAGGAATTCGCGCCCGCCATGGATACGAAAGCCGTAGCCGATCACGGCACCGAGTGTGCCGATCAGCAGTATCGCGAGCTGCAGATAGGCCAGCTTGCTCGACCAGATCTCGGTCTCGCTTTCCTCGGGCACGAGAAAATAGGCCGCGCCGAAAAAGCCGAGCAGCAGCCAGACGAGCAGCGCGTTGGTGTGGACCATGCGCACGATATGAAACGGAAAGGTCTCGGCCAGAAAGTTGGGCTGAACGTAGATCCAGCCGATTGTCAGCCCACCGAGTACCTGCACCGCGAAAAGCGCGAGCGCCGCGAGAAAGTAGAAGTAGGCGATTTGTTGTGTCTGGTATTTCATGGGGTGTCTCCTCAGCCTGCGTCGTTGGGCGGCCAGCCCTGGGTATCGGTCTGGTCGGCCCAGCGGAGAAACTCGGCGAGGCCGCGCACGTCCCGGTCGGACATCTCGAAATACGGCATCTGCCGCCGCCCCTCGATCCCACTGGGCTGCGCGTCTATCCAGCCCCGCAAGATGGCGAAGGCGCCTTCGGGATCATCCTGCACGCCCCATCGGGTCATCACGTTGCCCAGTTCCGGTGCGAAATAGGCGCCCTCGCCGTGCAGCGTGTGGCAATTGATGCAGGAGTGCTGCTCCCAGACTTCCTTGCCATGCACGACCGCGTCAGAGAGAGGCATGCCCGCTGTCGCGGTCTTCACGATGTATTTATGCGAGTGTACGGTCATGATTACGAACACCACGACAAAGAACAGCGATCCCCCGTAGAAAATGTTGCGTGCCCGTGACTTGGTTAGAAACTCCGCCATTCTTCGGCCTCCTTGTCAGCCCTGACAATCAAGGAGCTACAGCAAATTGTCCGTGCAAAGATTGCGGTGGCACAAACTTGCAAACTGCAAAGGAGGGCAATGTGAGTGAAACGAGGGGTTCGCAATGAGCCGAGAAGACGTGGAAAACCCGGAGCTGTGCGTTGCCGAGCTGATGAGGCTCTGGCCCGATACGATCAACGTGTTCCTGCGCCGCCGCATGTTGTGCGTGGGCTGCATGGTCAGCCATTTCCATACGGTGGCCGATGTCTGCCTCGCATACGATCTGGATCGCGACGTCTTCATGGCGGAAGTGCGCGCTGAAATCGCGGCAGGTTGACCGCCACCCGGACACACGTGAGGCCCGGCGCGCGCGGCTGCAATCAGGCCTCGGGATTTGCCAATTCTGTCAGGAGGTGCGGATCGCGGACCTTGATTTGCCGCCGCACGCTTTCGAGAACCCCGTCCTTTTCCCACTTGCTGAGCAGACGGCTCACCGTGTGCAGGGTGGTCGCGGTCATTTCCGAAATATCGCGTCGGGTGATCGGAAAATCGATCACGATCCCGCCTTCGACCTTGCGCCCGGTCTGGTTGATCAGGCGCAATAGGGCATTGGCAACCCGCTGTTGCACCTGTTGGGAGGTCAGTTCGATGATTCTGTCGTTCTTTTCGGAGAGGCGGTGTCCAACAGTACGGAACGTCTCTACTCCCAGCCCCTCGTATTGCGCGACGAAACCGTCCCAGAACCCCATCGGCCAGCTGAGCCCGATACCATCGACCGCCGTCATGGCCGTTGCCGGATAGCTTTCGAGTCGAAATGCCCGGGCGATGCCGAACATCTCGCCGCTGGGGATATAGTGCAGCGTCACCTGATCTCCGGTCGCCGACATCCGGTTCACGCGGATGTAGCCGTCCAGAAGCATGTAGAATCGCTCGGCCGGCATCCCTTCTTCAAAAACCGCAACGCCCGCACGGTAACGGCGCGATGTTGCCTGATCGAGGATGTCACGTATTTGACGCCCGCTCAGAGCTGCAAATGGCGGCAGATGTGTCAGCAGGCTCTCGTCAAGCCGTGGCAGAACTTTCGGGGGTGCCTCAGTCATGCATCATGTTCTGCCATATCTTCACCCCGTCTCCCACAGCGAAAGACAGCGAGGCCCCCAAAAGCCGTGCCGCTGTTTGTGCTGGAACAACATTGACCCCCGAAAAAACAAATATCGTCGTGGACGACAATGATCGCAAAGGACACGACATGACTCGCCTATTCCCATCCGCAACAGTGATGGCCCTTCTGCTCGGCGGTGCCGCATTTGCGGAAACCCACGAAGTCAAGATGCTGAACAAGGGCTCGGACGGAGAACGTATGGTCTTCGAGCCGGCCCTCATTGAGGCAGCCCCCGGCGACACGATCAAGTTTCTCGCCACGGACAAGGGGCACAATGCCATGTCCATGAACGACATGATGCCCGATGGGGCCACGCCGTTCCGCGGCGGTATCAACGAGGAAATTGAGGTCACCCTGACCGAGGAAGGCGTCTACGGCGTGCAGTGTCAGCCGCATTACGCCATGGGCATGGTGATGACCATCGCCGTCGGCGATGTGGACGCGCCCGACGACCATCTCGAGGGCCGGATACCCCCAAAGGCCAAGCAGCGCTTCGAGGAACAGCTCGGGGATCTCTGATGCGCAGCCTGTCGTTGCTCTCGACACAAGGCTCGGCAGATCGCGATCAACCAAGCAAGACTGAAGGAGAAAGCAGATGACCAAGAAATTTGATGGTGACCGCGCGAGCAGCGCGAAGACCAGCCGTCGCAACGTGCTGCGCGGTTCCATGCTTGCAGGAGCGGCTGCCATGACCGGCGGCGCGGCCATGGGCGCAGCGCGCACAGCGCAACCGCACACGGCGAACGCGGCCTCGGCAAGGATCTACAAGGCCGCAGCCGAACAGACGGCCGACAGCACCGCCGAATCCGTGGATTTGTCCGGCTATACCCGCGTCAAGATGGATCTCGTCGACCCGCCCTTCGCGCCCAAGCATGAGCAGGTGGCGACCGGTGGCCCGAAGATCATCGAGATCACGATGGATACCACGGAAAAGCTCATGACCGTGGACGAGGATTCCGGCGCCGAGGTCTGGGCGCTGACCTACAACGGCTCGGTCCCCGGTCCGCTGATCATCTGCCACGAAGGCGACATGATCGAGCTGACCCTGCGCAACCCTGTCGGCAGCATGATGGAGCACAATGTCGATTTCCATGCCTCGACCGGCGCGCTTGGCGGCGGCGGGCTGACCCATGTCTACCCCGGCGAGGAAGTCGTCCTGCGCTGGAAGGCCGTGAAGCCCGGGTGTTTTACTTATCACTGTGCGCCCGGCGGTGCGATGATCCCCTACCATGTCACGCACGGCATGAACGGAGGCCTTATGGTCCTGCCCCGCGACGGGCTGAAGGATGCACAGGGCAACCCGCTGCGGTATGACCGGATCGCCTATATCGGTGAGCAGGACTACTATCTGCCCAGGGA
>JAIVHI010000286.1 GCA_020201155.1 Loktanella sp.
GTGGTCGATGACGCCGATATCCATGTCGGGCTTGACGGGTCGATGAAGAAGACCGACCGCCGCTTTCCGTGGGAGCCGGGCGACGAGGTCTACTACCCGATCACCGACATGGAACCCCCCAAAGATCCCCCGGCCTTCCGCAAGATGATCGAATGGCTCAAGGAACAGATCGACGCGGGCCGCAAGGTCCATGTGGGCTGCATCGGCGGGCATGGCCGCACCGGCACCGTGTTCGCCGCTCTGGTCTCGCTCTACGGGGAAGCCGATGCCATCGCCTATGTGCGCAAGCATTACTGCGTCAAGGCGGTGGAGTCGCAACGCCAGGTCGCGTTCCTCGGCTCCTATTTCGGCGTCACCCCGCAGCTGGGGCACAAGGAGTCGGCGCACAAGCCGAAGACCAAGCCCAAGACCCAGACCGGGCCGAAGGACTCGTTCGAGAAAGAGCCTCGGTTCCCCGCGCTGATCGACGACGTCACCCTGCCCCCCGCGCCGCCCAAACCCAAGCCCAAACCCGAAGGCCGCGCGGCGCGGCTCTACAAGTCTGTGCCGGGCTGCGGCAGCATCTGGGGGCGGTGAAATTGATTGCAATTTTCCTTGTCTCATGGCGGTATCACCCGCACAGTAGGGGCAAGGCCATGAGTTCAAGGAGGATAGGGTGGCTATCAAGATGAAATCCCTCACGGCGGTCGACTTCATCAAGGCGTGCGGTGCGCATCCCCTGCTGAACACGATCCAGGAAAAAGGCATCAGCGTCAGCCTGACGACCAAGCAGCTGAAGCTGGTCTGCCCCGAGACGAAGAAGACCAGCACGGTCAATGTCAGCATCAACCTGCTGGGCAAGGCCAAGAACGGAACCCTGACCCCCGTCGACAAGGAGGGGTATCAGGTCCTGCTGGCCGATGCGGTCGGAAAGATCATCGCCGCTGACCCAAACGAGCCGAGCGACGTCGAAGTTGAAGCCCTGCTCGACGAGTGGAACCAGACGCAGGTCCCCCCGGCCTCCGGGCACAATTCCGCACCCAAGCCTCCGCCCGAACCCTCACCCACCGTTTATCAGAACGTGGTGGAACCCGCGACGACCCCCAAGATGCCCGCCCCGATGACCCTCAAGGAAGCGACCGCGGCCGTCCCGATCCCGCTGCGCGACGCGACCCGGCTCTACCAGCCGGTCAAGAGCACCTCGGAAGGCTCGCGCTATTACCTGATCGCGGCGCGCAAGGACCTGCGCATGGCGGTCCGCATTCTGGGCGAAAAGGTGTCCTGCCGGGTCGAGGGAACCGGGGTCAAGACGCGAAACCGTGGAGCGCCTTTCCATCGGCGACCTGCTGGAGTTTCCCAGCCCGCTCAAGGGTCTCGCCGACACAATGTATCTCAAGGTGACATGGGTCACCACCGGCGCGGTGCGCGCCGATTGCCGCCTGCTCGGGGTTCATTTCGGGGAAGCGGAAATCCTGCTCGACAAGGAAGGGGGCGTATCATGGAACCTACTATGAGACAGAAACTGATGCACGGTCTGGCCGACACGTTCGGCGGCACCGTGGCCGAACACCAGGACCCGCGCAGCATCGGCACGCTCGACGGGGTCTCCCACAGCACCTACCGCGCGCTCGGAAGCGAGATCACCTTCGAGGCCCGGATCGTCGACAGCGTGATCGGGGCGCAGTTCGTCGCCGCCAATGTCGCGCTGCGCGGGAACCTCGGCCTGACCATCGTATTCACGGCCCCCGCGGCCGATGGCGGGCCGGTGCGGGGCACGATCTACGTGCTCGACACGGACCGTCTGCAAAGCCCGCTGGAGGATTTCTTCATCGAGGAGGACGCGGGCGCCTTCGGCGATATCGAGTTCGCCCTCGGGGACGGGGTCGTCAAGACCTTCGAGCGCCAGGCCGACCGCACATGGGCCTTGGTGGGCTGACGCTACATGCTCAGGATATGGTCCAACGCGGGCACACCACTGCTGAAATCCACCTTCGCCGACACCTTCCGCAGCTTCCGGCCGGACGTGCCCGAGCACGAGTTCACCGCCTATTCACCCGCCCAGATCCCGCCCCTGCCCGAGCCGGGCGGCGTGGTCCTGGTCTGCGGCACCAAGCCGCTGGAGCTGCTGCAAAAGGCCGGGACCGCGCCCAAGAACCGCAAGGTCACCTCGCTGCGCGAGACCCCGATCCCCTGCAATGGCGGCTGGTATCTGATCACCTACGACCCGGCGCTGCTGGTCAACGAGCCGGACAAGAAGGGCGTCATGTGCTGGGATCTGCGGCTGGCCGTGCGGCTGATCCAGACCGGCTCCACGGCCCCCGAGATCGGCGACTACCGATGGGTGAACACCTTCCAGCCGCTGATCGAGCGCATCGAGGCGCAGTTTGCGAAGACCGGCGATCCGGTCGATGTCGCGGTGGACACCGAGACCATGGGATTTTACCCGTGGTATCCCGACAAGGACATCGTCTCGATCAGCTTCACGCTGGAGCATCACACCGCGGACGTGCTCTATCTCGGCCCCCAGCCCGCGCCGGTGCCACTGGAGGCAGGCGTGCCGCTGTTCGACCAGGTGCAGTGGCTGCTGACCTCGCCGAAGGTCAAGACCCGGTTTGCCAATGGCAAGTTCGACCTGATCTGGATCGCCGAGAAGTGGGGCATCGAATGCGCCAATTTCAAGCTCGACACCACCCTGCTGGGGTCCATCCTCGACGAAAACCGCAGTAATGGCTTGAGCATGCACACGCGGCTGTTCACCGGGCTGGGCGGGTATGATCTCGAAATGGAGAAATCCTTCGACAAGGGGCGCATGGAGCTGGTGCCCCCCGACAAGCTGCTGACCTATGCGGGCGGCGATACCGACGCCACCCAGCAGGTCGCCGATCATCTGAAAGACGAGCTGCTGGCTGACGAGCATCTGGCCCTGTTCTATGTCACCCTCCTGCACCCGGCCGTGCGGGCCTTCGAGAAGGTCGAGCGCCGCGGCGTGGTGGTGGACAAGGAGAAATACCAGGCGCTGAGCGCGGAGCTGGCCGGGGTGGTCGAGACGGCACGCAACAAGGCCATGGACCTGCTTCCCGTCAAGCTGCGGATCAAGCACAGGGACAAGATAGAGAGCCAGCTCTCAAAGGGAAAAAGCCCCCTCACACCCTCCATCCTCAAGGAATACTTCTTTACCCCCCATGGGCTGAATTTGAAGCCCAAGGAGAAAACCGAGAAGACCGGCGAGCCGTCGATGGCGCGCACCCATCTTCTGCAGTTCGGCGATGTGCCCGAGGCCAAGGCCATGGTCGAGGTGCTCAAGGAGATGGACGGGGCCGCGAAAACCAAGTCCACCTTCGTCGACGGGTTTCTCAAGCACCTGCGCCCCGATGGCCGCCTCCACCCGTCCTACATGCTGTTTCACGGCGAGTTCGAGGGCAAGGCCGACGACTCGGGCACCGTGACTGGCCGCCTCTCGGCCAAGGATCCGGCCTTCCAGGTGCTGCCCAAGAAGACCTCATGGGCCAAGCGCATCCGCGACTGCTACCCCGCGCCCAAGGGCAAGAAGGTCGCGGTGGTCGATTACAGCCAGGGCGAGCTGCGGGTGGTGGCCTGCGTGGCAGGCGAGACCAACATGCTCGCCGCCTACAAGGAGGGCCGCGACCTGCACGCGCTGACCGCGTCGCAACTCGCCAGCGTTCCCTATGATGAATTCATGGGGTGGGACGGTCATGAAGATGCAAAATTAGCGGCGCTTTTCAACGACTTACGGCAACAAGCTAAGGCCGGGAATTTTGGCCTTCTCTACTCCATGAAGGCGCCGGGCTTCCAGGCATACGCCTGGGCCAATTACGGTCTGGTGCTCACGCTGGCCGAGGCCGAGACGATCCGCAACGAGTTCTTCACGCTCTATCCGGGCCTGCTCGACTACCACGACCGGCAGCGCAAGCTGGTGCATCGCGACCGCCAGGTCCGCTCGCCGCTGGGGCGGATCCGGCATCTGCCGATGATCAAGAGCTGGGCCAGCGACATCCGGTCCGGGGCCGAGCGCATGAGTATCAACAGCCCTATCCAGAGCACGCTGTCGGACATGATGATCTGGGCCATCGCGCTGATCGAGGACGCCTATCCCGGCGGCGAGATCGAGACTGTCGGCATGGTCCACGACGCGCTGGTGGCCTATATCCCCGAGGACGATCCCGCGCTTTGGTGCGGGCGCATCGCCGAGGTCATGGAGAACCTGCCCTTCAAGGAGCTGGGCTGGACCCCGCAGCTGAAATTCCCCGTCGACATGGAGGTGGGCGACACGCTGGCGGATCTCAAGAAGCTGCCCAAGCTGCAATCAATTGCAGCGTGATAGAAAAGCTGGCATGGTGATCGCACCCGAATAACCGGGCATCCACGCATTCCGCGCGGCCTGCAGGCTCTCGATCCTGCCGGTCGGACCCGGACTGCCAGGGAGAGCGCCATGTCTGACGAAACAACCGGCGATGCGCCGCAGACCCCCACCCTGCGCCTGGTCGGCGCGGAGCATGTGTCCAAGGACCTCACGTCCTCCTTTGCCGACCCGCCCGCGAACACCGTGTCGTCGTCGGCGCGCGAACGCGAGGACGAGTATCACGACCTCTATATCGGGGCGACGCGCGACAGCGGCCTGCTGGACCCGCCCTTCGAGCTGCGCACGCTGGAGCGGCTGGCGCAGGAGAACAACACCCTGTCGCCCTGCATCGAGGCCATGGTCACCAATATCGACGGCACCGGCTATCATTTCGAGAACAAGGACACCAAGTCCGACGAGACCAGCAGCAGCTCGGCGATCACCGCGCTCAACGATTTCTTCGACGAGGTCTGGCCGGGCGAGTGTTTCCTCGACGTGCGCAAGCAGGTGCGGCGCGACATCGAGACCCTGGGCAACGGCTATATCGAGGTGCTGCGCAACGCCCAGGACGACATCGTCTTCCTGCGCCATCTCGACGCCAAGATGATCCGCATGGTCAAGCTCGACGATCCGGTCCCGGTGGCCAAGAAGGTCCAGCGCGGCGGCCGCGAAGTGACCCTCAACGTGATGGACCGCGAGCGCCGCTTCGCCCAGCTCGTCAACGGCGTGACGCTGGTCTATTTCAAGGAGTTCGGGGCCTCGCGCGACTGCCACAAGAAGCTGGGCACCTGGTCGAACAAGCGCCTGCCCGCCAAGGACCGCGCCACCGAGATCCTGCATTTCATCGCGCTGCCCGACAGCCACACCCCCTACGGC
>JAIVHI010000114.1 GCA_020201155.1 Loktanella sp.
AACACCCTGCGCGATGCGGGTGAGAGCCACCGGTTTGCGTTGCTTTACGGTCGTGGCTGGGGTGCCTCTTGTGCCGGTCTGCAGGGCACATTCGGCAAGCTCTATGGCTCACCCAACGTGGCGATCGGGCATTCGTCGATGTGCTCGGACGGGTCGATCATTTCCAAGAAGATGGTCGAAGGGAACGCCGCGTACAATTCCTACGATTACAACAACACCAATTACATGTTGCTGTTCGGTGTGGGCTTTCTGGAAGCCTTCCGCCCTTATAACAACAACATGCAGGTCTGGGGCCATATCCGGGGCCGCAAAACACCAAAGACCCGCGTCACGGCAGTGGATGTGCATGTCAATACCACGCTGGCGGCATCCGATCGTGGCTTGCTGATCAAGCCTGGCACCGATGGGGCGCTGGCGCTGGCGATTGCCCATGTCATCTTGTCGGAAGGACTATGGGAAAAGTCCTTTGTTGGTGATTTCGACGATGGTGTGAACCGTTTTGTCCCCGGTCAGCAGGTTGTCATCCCCGATCCCGCCCCTGCCGCTGGCGGTATGCAGCAGGAATCAACGACTGGCGCCCCCGCCACTGCACAACTTGATGCAGAGCCCGGCGCGGATATCGCCCCCAGCGTTGCCTTGCCGCTGGATGGTGACGCAAGCACCAGTGCCGATGTGCCGCCAGCCGCAACCGGGCGCTTTAACGAACGTTGGGTGCGTGGCCTTGTCGAATGGTGGAACATTGAACTGAAGGACCGCACTGTTGAATGGGCGGCCGAGATCACCGGTATCCCGGCGCGCGACATTCTGGCGACGGCGCGCGAATTCGGCTCTACCCGCCCTGCAATGGCCCTTTATGAGCGCGGCGCCCATGCCCATTCCAACGGCATCTACAATGGCATGGCGATCCATTCGCTGAATGCGCTGGTGGGGTCGATGTATTCGGTCGGCGGCTTGATGGGCCAGATGGGCCCCAGCTATGGCCCGATGCCTGCAGATGCGAACGATTACATGGATGACTGGGCGCGTGATGGCGACTGGAAAAACTTTCCCCGCATCGACAAGAAGGGCCACGAGGACGGCTACCTCATGGCCAACAACATGATGCAGGACGTCGGGCCGAACCATTTGGCGGGCGACCCGTACAAGCTCGACACCATGATGTTCTACCTGACCAACCCGATCTGGACCGCGCCTAACGGGCAGGTCTGGGAAGAGGCGCTCAAGGATGTGTTCATCATCGACACCTCGCCTTTCCCGTCAGAGACCGGGCATTATGCCGATCTGATCCTGCCCGATCACACGTATCTGGAACGGCTTCAGGATGCGCCGACCTATCCGTTCCAGGGCTTCCCGATGACACAACTGCGGGTGCCTGCTATCGAGCCGATCCACGACACAAAATATTACGGCGATGTGTTGATCGAGATCGGCAAACGCATAAACGGGCCGATGGGCGAATATTACAACGCTCTTGGCGACACGGAAAATGTGCTGCGCCATCTGGCAGAAGGCTTCCGCGCCGACCCCGGCGACAACGGTGTGAACGACTTCGAGTCGTGGAAGGAAAAGGGCGTCTGGTACAAAAAACGCTACATCTACCGTCAGATCGACGGGGTGTTCTACGAGTGGGATGGCACGGACTATAGCCGCGAAATGTCGGAAGACGAGGTGCAGGCGAAGCTGCTACCAACTCCGTCTGGTAAATTTGAATTTCGCTCAGGCCTGATGGAGGCCAATGCAACCTGGATCGCCGACAAGACCGGGCGCGATCCGGCTAATCTGATGTTCCCGATCTGGGAAGCACCCGTGCATCAGGGCGGCGGTGATCTGCATCTGGTTACACCGAAAGTGGCGCTGCATGCTGAAGGCCGCGGGCATAACATCCCGATGGTCATCGCGCATCTGCAACCAACCGTCGGTGGGCGCGGACAGGCGTTTTGCGAAATCCACCCCGAAACGGCCCGCGAACGCGGGATCGCAGATGGCGACCGTATTCGCATCACGTCTGACGTCGGCACCGTCGAAGCAACTGCGCGCCATTTTCAGGGCGTGCGCCCCGATACAATCGTACTGCCGATGGAATACGGGCACTGGGCTGCGGGCCGCTGGTCAAAGGCGGTGCCAACAGAGCATGCGGGCGAAGCAACGGTGAACGTTTCGGACCGGATCACTGGGCAATCCAACTATTATTCCAGCAAGGTCACAGTGGCCAAGGCCTGAGGAAAGGGAGATTTATTATGGCAAAGTGGGGAATGGTCATCGACCTTGAAACCTGCACCGGCTGCCAGGCCTGCACCACGGCCTGTGCGATGGAAAACAACCGCCTTCCGGGCGAGAACTGGCAAGACGTGCTGTTCTATTCGGAAGGTGAATACCCAAACCTGAACCTGTCGTGGCTGCCGCGGCCTTGCATGCAGTGCGAAAACCCAAGCTGCGTGTCGGTCTGTCCGACCAAGGCGACCTACAAGGATGAGGGCACCGGCATTGTTCTGGTGGATTGGAATAAATGCATCGGCTGTAAATACTGTATGGTTGCCTGCCCGTATGGGGTGCGTTTTTACATGGACGAGGCCCCTGTGGTCGAACCCGATGTGAAGGACACTTATCCAGGCGACGGACGGCGCACATGGAACCCGCCCTTCAAGATGCCGGATGAATATGAAGATGCCAGCAAGGGTATCGGCATCCAGCCCAAGGGCGTCGTGTCGAAATGCACCTTCTGTTATCACAAGGTCAGTCAAGCGCCCGAAGGTGTGGCCGACCTTGATGAGGACAATCCCGAAACAAAGGAATTCACGCCTGCATGTGTGCGCGTCTGCGCGCCGAAATCGCGGTTCTTTGGGGATCTGGATAACCCTGACAGCTATGTGAATCATCTCATCGCCGAAAAGGGTGGTGTGCGTCTGAAGGAAGAGACCGGCAACAAGCCGCAGGTCTATTACCTGTCGGGTGGTGGCTCGCCTGTGGTGCCGGGCAAACGCTCGACACGGTCCTGAGTTCTGGGAGGGAATGAACAATGGCTATGATGACTGACACGGCCCCGACGCATGAGCGGGGCAATCACTTCCTTCTCCATTTTCTGGTGGCACTCGCGCTTGTCGTGCTTGGCGGCGGATATGTGCTTTACGAGGGGATGGAATTTGGCAAGGTTCAGTTCAACACCAACAATGCCGGCATTTTCTGGGGTTTCGCGATCGTGGTCTATGACTACTTTCTGCTGACCTCCACGGGCCTCGCGATGGTGGCCTCGCTTTACTATGTCTTTGGGCTGGAAGAGTTCAAATCAGTCGCGCGCCGCTGTCTGTGGCTGGCCATGGCCGCCATCATCGGCGGGGTGGCGGTTCTCTACATGGAACTTGGCAACCCACTGGTGGCGATCTGGGCGACACCCCTGAACATGCAGACCGCATCTCCGCTATTCTGGAAGATCCTGCTGGTCGCGGTCTATTCCGGCCTGTTGGCACTGGTGCTGCTTGGCACCATCAACAAGCGCGAGGACACGCGCAGCCCGCTGATGATGATCGTGGCCCCTCTCGCGCTTGCCATCACGCTGGTGGCGGGATCGGTCTATGGCATGATGTCAATGCGGCCTGTGTGGTTTGGCGGCGAAGTGCCGGTGGTCTTTCTGATTGAAAGCTTCATGGGTGCGCTCGCCTTCACGATGTTCTTTTCGCACCTGAAAAACGGCTTCAACCATGACAACATGCGCCCCGAGACCCGCAACCTGTTCGAGGGAACGTTGGCGCGGATGTTTGCGGTTTCCATCGGACTGCATTTCGTGCTGCATGCAGGACGCGCGGTCACCGGCCTGTGGTCGAATGCCGAAGGGTTGCAGGTCTGGCAATACATGGTCGCCAGCCCGCTGTTTCACATCGCGATGTGGGGCTGCATCGCTCTGCCTTTCGTGCTGATGGTGCTGCCCGGAACACGCAAGAACGGGATGGTGCAAATCCTGTCGGCGCTGTTGGTGATGGTTGGCCTGCTTATCAGCCGGTATGAATTCATCATCGGGGGGCAGCAGGTGGCGCTCTTCAAGGGCACATGGGCACCGGAAATACTGTCCTACAGCCCATCCACTGGCGATTGGGCGCTGCTGGTGCTGGCCGTG
>JAIVHI010000287.1 GCA_020201155.1 Loktanella sp.
CGCCCGCGACCGCAAGCTGGCACCGCACGAGTATCAGGGCGGCGCCTTTGCGGTGTCCAATCTGGGCATGTTCGGGATCGACAACTTCGACGCGATCATCAACCCGCCCCATTCCGGTATTCTGGCCGTGGGCGCCGGCGTGAAGAAGCCGATCGTCGGCAAAGACGGCGAACTGGCGGTCGCGACGATCATGTCCGTGACGCTGAGCGTGGATCACAGGGTCGTCGACGGGGCGCTGGGGGCCAAGCTTTTGCAGGCGATCAAGGACAACCTTGAGAGCCCGATGACGATGCTGGCCTAGGCACCGACACCGACCGGCGCGAGATCTGAACGGCCCCCAAACGTGGTTTCGGGGGCCGTTTGACGTATGCTGGACCACCTGCCCGGCAGAACCGATCCAGTCTTTCGGCAAAGATGCGGGCTTGGTTTTGGCGGCGTGGCTGTCTAATGACAGGAAAACGAAAGAGGTCAGATCATGCTTCGCCGCAGCCTTCCGATTACCTTCGCGCTTTTGCTTGTTGCCGGTTGCAGCAGCGGGGGGCTTGGCGGCACGGTCGTCAGCGGCACGGGACCGGACGATTTGCTGAAGTTACGGACAGGTCCGGGGCTTGGCTACAGCGTGATCCTGGGTCTGCCCGACGGCACATCGCTTAGCCGTCGCGACTGCGTGACCGAAGTGGGCCAGCTTTGGTGCCGCGTCTCGCTTGCGGATGCACCGGGCATCACGGGGTATGTGGCCGCAGATTACCTGTCGGACCGCTGAACCGGGCTGCCCCCCGTGCTGGCGTAACCCTCGCAGTTCAGGCCGGACCCAGATCGCCCAGAAGATGGTCCATCGTGATCGCAGGCTGGGCGCAGCCCGCCTCGCCCACGATCTTGGCGGGGACGCCTGCGACCGTCTTCATCGGCGGGATATCCTCCAGCACGACGGACCCCGCGGCGATGCGGCTGCAATGACCCACAGTGATGTTGCCCAGCACCTTGGCCCCTGCCCCGATCAGAACGCCGTCCTCGATCTTGGGGTGGCGGATTTCGGTGTCCTTGCCGGTACCACCCAGGGTCACGGAATGCAGCATCGAGACGTTGTCGCCCACGCGTGCGGTTTCACCGATGACGACGGAATGGGCGTGGTCGATCATGATGCCCTTGCCGATGGTCGCACCGGGGTGGATGTCGACGCCGAAGATCTCGGAGGTGCGCATCTGGAAGAAGTAGGCAAGGTCCAGCCGTCCCGCGGTCCACAGCGCATTGGCGACACGATGGGCCTGCACGGCCTGAAACCCCTTGAAGAACAACAGGGGCTGCATCAGCCGGTGACAGGCGGGGTCGCGGTCAAGGATGGCCACCAGATCGGCGCGGGCGGCATTGGCGATTTCGGGGTGCCGGACGTAAAGTTTGTCGATCAGCTCGCGCAGGGTCTGTTCCGACATCTCGGAGGATCCCAGCTTCATCGCGATCCGGTAGCCCAGCGCATCCTCGAACCGGGCGTGGTGCAGGATGCCTGCGTGGACCATGCCACCGGTCATCGGCTCGGCCTGAACGGCGACGCGCGCCTCTTCGCGGATACGGTCCCAGACGGGATCGACGATCTGCGGCTTCGTGTGAACCTGCGCCATGGTGATGCCCTTTCGCTTCGCGGCCCTCACTACCCGACATAGGGTCGAAACGCCAAGAACAAAGGGTGGGCCGGGAAATCACGGATCTTGATGTTCAGCCAGCGCCTTGAGGATCGCGGCCAGCCCAGAGCGGTAGGCGTCCGAGCGCGCATCGGCGTCGGTCACAGGCCCCAGACGGCGTGCGGCGTCCTGCAAGGCACCGGCCCCCCAGCGTGGATGAGGCTTGCCGGTGCGTTTGCGGTAGAGATCCGCGAGGCGGGCAAAGGCGATCATCCGCCGGGCCAGTCTGTCACACGCCGCACAGCCCTGCCCCGCCAGCACCCGCGCCGCGATATCGAGGTCGGTCAAATGCACCGCCCGCATCAGCCGACCGCCAGTCCCGTGAAAGGTCCGACCCCGTAACGGGCCGATACCTGTGCCACCCAAAGCGTAAATCCGCTGCCACCCGTATCCGCCAGCCGCTGCGCATCCGTGTAGTCGAAGCGCGGTTCACTGACCGTCAGCTCGCGCACCACGGCCCCGCCAAGGCGCACCTGCACGACGTAGCTTTCCCGTTCCTCGCCCAGCGGAACCTCGGTCTGACCCCAAGGGTCACCGTCGATCCGGGTGCGCCGGACCCATTCGAAACGCTGGTCATCCGCCGTTGGCGTCTTGCGCAGGTGACAGGGCGCATAGGGACGGTAGCCGTTACCCTTGAAGGTCAGCACGTGGTGCCGGAAAGATTTTTGCGTCACGGCATGTTTGACGGGACCGTAGCGATAGTGACGCGGCAGCCCCCGGGCCGAGGTGGGCACGGAGATCTGTCGCGGGGCACCGTTCAGGACGACGACGCGGCTGCCCTTGGGCCAGACATCGGGCATCATGGCGTCGCTGCCCGCCTGTCCGCGTAAAAGGCCCGAGATCTCCCACTCTTGCGGGCCGACAAGCACGGCGTCGGTGAACTGCACGATCTCCCATCCGTCTTCGGACCCGTCGCCGATGGCCAGCGTATTGCCCCCCGACAGCACGTTTTCGATCGCAGCGGAACTGAGCGTGCCGGCCGTCATCTTGACGCGCAGGCCCACCTGACGGTCCCAAAGCCCGACGCGTCCCTTAGGCAGTTCGGTCCGCGTCACACCCATCGGATCGGGCTTGCGGAACAGCTCTTGCAGGATATAGCCGCTGTCCTGCGGCGCGGAATAAAGTGCCGCCCCACCGGGCCAGGGGGACGCGCAGGCGGCGACGTGGGGCGCATGGGGCACCTCGTCACCGGTCAGAAGCGGCAGGTCCATGAAGGCCATGTAAACAGGTGTGGGTGCAAGGAACGGTTTCAGGCGCGCGCCCTCCTCCAACCGCTCCTGCGGCAGGTAGAGGGCATCCGTCACCCGTGTGGCCTCGGCCAGCCGCAGGCCCGCCTCTTCGATCCGGTCGATCCGGTAACGGCCATCGCCCAGCGCCACCACATCGCCCGTCGCCACGTCCGACATCGACGGCGGCAGGGCAAAGCGCGCGCTGTCCTGCGCCACACGTGCCTCCGCGATCCAGCGGGCGGCGGTGCGTGCCGCCTCGGACCGCGTCAGCGCCATGGCGAATTCGGAACGGGCGACGCCGACGGTGCGGTCGTCGGCATGGACGGTTTCGGCCATGGCCGCCTCGTAATCGGCCTCGGCGTCGAGATATCCGATCTGGATCCGCCCCGCGATCTCGCTTTCGGGGGCGCGGGTCAGTTCGAGCGGCGTGCCCGTCTCGGGGTGATCCGCCAGTTTTGGCAGGTCCAGGGCCGCATCCTCGCGGCCCGAGCGGTTGAAAAAGACAAGCTGTCCATCACGCTCGACCGCCTCGATGCCGTGGACCAGCATCAGCGGCTGCAGGGCGCTGCGGGCGGTGGCCAGATCGGTCACGACGTAACCCCGCACGACACCGTAGAGGCGGCTTACGTCATAGCTGGTGATACCGGCCCCTTCGCAGATCTCGGCCACGACGCCGGCCAGCGTCCGCGCCGAAGCCCGCCCGTTCAGCCAGTGCCCGCGATGATAGTTCGGCCCGTCCGACCAAAGCGCCGTCTTGCCCGGAAAGACCGGGAAGGGCCGCGTATCCCAGGCCCAGACATGGGTGCGGCTGACGTCCAGCATCCGGCCTGCATATTCTTCCGACATCGGGTTCCGTGCGGGATCGGTGAAGTGGCGATAGACGGCGCGCAGATACTGCATCTGCATGAAGTCGTCGCGCATCCCGCCCGAATAGCGCGGCAAAAGCGACTCGGACGACTTGGGGTCAAGGAACTTGTTGGGCTGATTGGTCCCCCTGTCGATCGCGGCACATCCGAATTCGGTGAACCAGAAGGGTTTGCTTTGCGGTTGCCACGCGGTCGGCTGCACCTGCCGCACGCCACCGATGCGGTCGTGATGCCGATTGGCCCACCAGCCGTGCAGGTCCTTGTAGCGCCAGACCCAGGGCTCGCCGTCTCCGTCGGTGATCGGCGTGCGGATCTGCGCCGCGC
>JAIVHI010000288.1 GCA_020201155.1 Loktanella sp.
CCCCATTGATCCGGCCCGGCATGACGATATCGGTGAAGACGAGGTCGAAATCCCCGTCCTCTTCGAGAATCGCCAGGGCGGCCTCGCCGTTTTCAGCCTCGACGATTCGGTATCCCATCCGGCTCAGTACGGTACGCACGAAGGTCCGCAGGTCCGTGTCATCCTCGACCACGAGGATCCGGTCCGCCCCGCCGCGATAGGGCGCGGCATGGGAGGGGTTGGTCGGCGTCGGAAGTTCCTCTTCCTGCGCGATCGGAAAGCACAGGGCGATGGTGGTGCCCTGCCCGAGTTCGGAGTCGATGGTTGCATGTCCGCCCGACTGCTTGACCAGCCCGTAGACCGAACTGAGGCCCATGCCCGTCCCGACGCCCGGTTCCTTGGTGGTAAAGAACGGCTCGAAAGCGCGCTGCCTGACCTCTGGCGACATGCCCGTCCCGTTGTCCACGATGTCGATCTCGACATAGTCACCGGCCGGGCAATCTCCGGTCTGGCCAGTCTCGTCGATGGTGGTCGTCCGGGTCTTGATCGTGATGACGCCTTCCTGCGGGATCGCCGACTTCGCGTTCAGGATCAGGTTCAGCAGGGCTGCCTGCAACTTGTCGGGGTCGACATGCGCCACGGTGGGCGACGGGGTCAGGTCGTATTCGATCTCGACGTTGGCATCGACCGCCCGCCCGAACAGGCTGAACGACCGACGGATCAGCTTGTTCATATCGGTCGGCCGCAGCTCGAGCGGCTGACGTCGCGAAAAGGCCAGCAGATCGCGGGACACGCGTGCGCCACGCTCGGCGGCGTCGTCGATCGATTTGAGCAGCGGGCGCAGCGCGGAATCCTCACCGATGTCGTCAAGCAATATGTCGCAGTTGCCCAGAATGATCGTGAGCAGGTTGTTGAAGTCATGCGCGATGCCGCCGGTCAGTTGGCCCACGGTTTCAAGTTTCTGCGCCTGATGCAGTTGCGCGTCGAGCCGCTTGAGATCGGTCACATCCGACATGGCCCCGACCATGCGGCGGGGGGTGCCGTCATCTTCGCGCAGGATGAAGGCCTTGTCGCTGATCTGGGTCCATGTGTCGTCCGGCGCCTTGACCCTGTATTCGCAACGCCAGGCCTTGGCGTCCCCTGCCAGTGCAACATTGAGGCTTTCCGTCACTTTCAGCCGGTCGTCCGGATGCATGCGTTCCAGAATGTCTTCGATACGTCCCTTTTCCACACTTTCCGCGTGCCATTGGGATACATCTGCGAAAATGGCATCTGAATTATCGCTATTCGAGATGACGCCGGATTTCATGTCCCAGTCCCAGATCACGTCCCTGCTTGCCATGTTGGCCAGTCGGAACTGTTCTTCCCGGGCGCGCAGGTATTCCTCTGCCTCGTGGCGTTCGGTCGTGTCCCGCTGGATCGAAACGTAGTGGGTGCATTTTCCGGCAGCATCGAACAGCGGATTGATGTCCATCTCGACCATCAGGCGGCTTCCGTCCTTGCGGTAGTTCGTCACCTCTGTCCGGATCGCTTGATGGTTTTCCAAGGCCGTGCGGATCTGGTCCAGACGATCGCGTTCGGTATTTGGCCCCTGCAGAATCCGGGGTGACCGGCCCAGAATTTCATTCCGCGAGAACCCCGTCATGTTCTCGAACGCCTCGTTGACGAAGACGACCTTTGGGCCGGGGCTTTCGATCGTGGTGGCGTCGGTTACCAAGACCACATCATTGGTCTGCGAAACGGCAGCGTCCAGAAGTCGCAGGCGGGCGCGGGTTTCGCGATGTTCGGTCACATCGTTGAGGTAGATCGCGACGCCCACGGGGGTTGGATGAACGGCGACGTTGACCCATCGCTGAGGTGTGGCAACCTCGCCCTCGAAACTCTGCGGGGTGCCGGTCTCCAGCGCTTGGGTCACGGCGTGTCTCAGTTGTGGGTCAATGGAGTCGGGAAGATTGTCCCACATGCTGACGCCGACAAGGTCCATATCCGGTATGCCCAGAATGTCGTTCGCCCGGCTGTTCATGTAGAGAACCTTTCCGTCCCTGTCATGAATGGCAAAGCCGTCACCCAAGGCATCGAGGATCGTCTGCAACAGCATCCGAATCTCTTCGGTGGCGCGGTGTGCGCCGACAAGCTCGCTGACATCCTGGATCGCACCATAGAGCGAAACGATCTTGCCGGACTTGTCGCGATCAGCTTCCCCGATGATCCTCAGCCAGATTGTATGGCCGTCAAACCTTTGGAATTTCGCGATTTCGTCAAAACGGCTTCCGGCGCCGCTGCATGTCCAGAAGCTGCTTTCGATCCGCGCCCGTTCGTCTTCGTCAACGAACCGGTCGGACACGATTTCCACTTCCGGGTCCCATCCGTCATTCAGCCCCACCAGTCGTGCCGCATCGGGGGTTCCGCTGAATCGCCGGGTCGACATGTTGTAACGCCAGCCACCGATACGGGCCGCCTCGCCAGCCAGTCGTTCAAGCGATTGCGACCGGGCCAGTGCGGTTTCCTTTTGCCGAAGATCGGTAATGTCCTGAATGATGCCCGACATTCCGCTTTCGCAGTCGTGCGGTACGGCACCGTCCGGCCCTGTCCGGGCCCGAAAGATGCGTACCCGTCCCGACGGATCGATGGCCCGGAACTCTGTCTCGGCTGTCCTGCGCTGCTCGACCGCGCCCTTGAGGGCGGCGTCGAAACCAGCGCGGTCTTCGGGAACGATCTGTTCGCGAAAAAGGTCGAGCTTCACCACATCCTCTGTTTCCGGCAGGTCGAAAACGGCCCGGATGTGCGACGACACCCTGACCGTTTCAAGATCAGGAAGGATCGTCCATGTGCCGAGGCCGGCAAGTTCGCAGGCCTGATCCAGTGTGGAACCCTGCGCCTGCAGAAGCGACGAGACCGCGTTGAACGCCCCCTCGATCCGCTGGATGTCATCCGTTTCACGAGCCTGAACGGCCTTGCCATCAAAGGTCACCTGTTCGGCCAAGCGTCGGGTCAGCGCCCGCAAACGCCGTAGCGAACGCAGGGCGGTGACGGACAGCACGACACCGACCAAAAGCGCCAGAAACCCCATTGCAGCGACTATCTGCATTTCCATACTCAAACCAATTTCCTGCGTTGGGTTTTGTTCCCGCAGCACCGACCAAGCAACATCGGGCTGGCGCCGGAGGCAACGGCACACAGCATGGCCTGATCGCGAACCAACGCATTCCGCTGCCCCGCAACCGGACAGCAGCGCACGAAGACCGACACGCCCGATCGCTTCGACCGTTTCTGATGCGTCATACGATGTCCATCTACTTTCTACTCGGAACCAAGACCGGCACCAAAATCTATTCCGGCGTAACGTCCACAGCGCGTGGGGTCTTTAACGCGACAAAGCGTTCGAACATGGACAATAAAGGGCCATCTTTGATACAGTATGAAGAAGATACCAGTTCCGACGCGATACGAGACTACTCAAGGATGTACCTCCCTGCTAATGGTTTTTTATCGCAGGTTTGCCGAACAGTTACGAGTGAATTGACACCATCATTGGCGAAGCCGACCAGTTAAAACGTCTCTACCCCCGTTGTTTCGATTAAAAGACGGCTTGCCGACCGCAATCGCCACAGGCGGCAAACACAGCCCTGACGTGCGACAAGAAACGGAGACACAGATCGAACCGATCCGATGTAGTCGATTATGGCAGGAACAGTCCGGGATCGCGCAGGGATTTCATCGATTGATTCCGCTATCTTGCCAGACTTCGCCACTTTAGACCTTGGGCTAAAGTAAAAAAGAAACGTAACGTCGTTTCAGCCTTATCCGAAATGAATGCCCCAATGTCGCAACAAATCAAACTGTCCGCACTTTCGCCGATCATCATCATCGACGACGACGACTTTTTCCAGGTCGCGATAAAGGCGGTGCTACGGGATCGTTTCGACGTCGAAACTGTCGTCGTCTGCGCCACTGCCCAAGAGGCCATCACACAGCTTTCCGATGGCATCCATTTTGGTCTCGCGCTTGTCGATCTCAACATGCCCGGTATCGACAACCGGCAGCTTCTCGACACGTTGAAGGCTGCGCAGCCCGACATTCATCTGGTGGTCTTGTCGGCATCGCGGTCCCGCGA
>JAIVHI010000289.1 GCA_020201155.1 Loktanella sp.
CCAAGGGGCACATTCGATCCGCCACCGACACAGGCGCAGGTCAATTCCCGCTTGTCGATGTAGACCGCCTTGAAGACGCTGATGCCGCCGATGGCCCCGATGAAGATCCCCACGGGCGCGACCAGCCAGATCAAGGCAGAGCCGGTGCCGATCAGCGCCAGCATACCGACACCCGCGTAAAGCTCGGCGAAGGGGTAGACGTAGCCATAGGGCACGTAGCGTCTGGCCAGCAGGTCATAGCCCAGAAAGCCGTTCACGAAACCGCCGACATCCTGCAATTTCTGGATCGCCAGCGCGATCATCGAAATGGCGAAGAACAGCTTCAGCCATGTCAGGATCGAAAATCCGTCGACGAAATTCAACATCACCGCCAGCGCCGTCAGCGCGGTCGAAGCGAAGATCGCGACCACGGGGCGATAGGTCTTTTCGTCCTTGCCCAGCACGCGATAGCCAAAGTGCTTTTTCAGCTCGGTGTAGCCTCCCACACGCTCTCCGTCGATGAAGGCCTGCGGCGTCGTGGGAACGTCATGCGCGGCCTTGAAGGCGTCGATCTGCTCCCGGCTTTCCAGAAGGTTGTCGTCGACTGTGTAACCCTGTCGTTGCAGCATGGATTTGGATTTCAGCCCAAACGGGCACAGGTGACCCGGGCGCGCCATCCGGTAAAGTGATGCGGTCTTGCCGGTGCCGGTGCTTTTCGATCTGGCGACATCCGGACCATCGAATTGGGTTGCAGTGCTCATGTGTCCGTCTCAAAGCCTCTTTCTGGATACACTGAAGATATATATACCCCCATAAGGTATGCAAGGGAGCCGTCATGAAACCCGACAAGCAGAAAACGCTCGACCGACTGTCCCGGATCGAGGGGCAGGTGCGCGGTGTCGCGCGCATGGTGGACGAAGATCGCTACTGCCTGGACGTGCTGGCGCAAACGGCAGCGATCCGGTCCGCGCTGCAGGCGGTCGAGCGTCAACTGTTGGAACATCACGCTGATCACTGTGTCGAAAGCGCGATTCAAAGTGGCGACCCGTCGGAACAGCGCGCCAAGTTCGACGAATTGATCGGCCTGCTGCAAAAAGCCGGCCGCTGACCCGGCGCAGACCGCGAAAGTCTCGCCTTCCAAGGCCGCCGGGCGGCAATTCACCTCTTTCTGCTCAATCCCCCGTCAGGCCCGCAACGGCGAAAACGCCGTCCGCAAGCCCCGACCCGACAGGGCTTTTCTCTTTCCCATCATCTTGCCCCAAATATCCCGGGGGGCGCCCGAAGGGCGGGGGGCTGGCCCCCCTGCAGCCTCAGTTCTTGACGCTGCGCTTGCGGATCATCTCGACCCCGCTTTCCCCCCTGTTGCCAGGCTTTCCGCTGGCGGAATAGATGCGCATCGCAACCGTCTCCAGCCCGCGCTTGTCCCAGTAGAGCGAGGCAAGATCTTCGGTAAAGCACTTGGCCAAACCGTAATAGGTGTCGGGCCGGTGCGGGACTTCGGTGTCGATGAACTGCTGCTTGGGATGCATCCCCACGGCATGGATCGACGAGGCAAAGACGATGCGCTTGACCCCGTGGCGGTAGGCGCTTTCCCAGATGTTATAGGCGCTCAGGATATTGGAATGCAGGATCTCCTCCCATGGTGCCTCATCCGGGATCGACCCGAAGTGGACGACCTGATCGGCCCCCTCCAGCAGGGACAGCATCGCGTCGAAATCCCCGATATCCGCCTTTACATAGGTTTCGTTCGCGGCGAGATCGCCGATCTCGTCCCTAAGGTCGGTGGACACCAGTTCGTCGCACATCTGCGCCAGCGGTGCGCGGCAGATGCCGCCCAAATGGCCCGCGGCCCCGGTCAGAACGATCTTCATTGCTTTCTCCTCAGATGATGGCTTGTTCGGTCAATCGGCAGTTCGACCGGATACGGTCGAAGCCCAATGGTCGCATATCGAGTGTCTGGTAGGTCCCGGTCGTGATCCATTCCGCCACGGCGCGGCCCATCGCGGGGGCCTGCTGCAACCCGTGGCCCGAGAACCCGTTGACGAAAATGAAATTCGGGACCTCGTCATGCGGTCCGACGATCGCGTTCTGGTCCAGGGTGTTGAAGGCATAATGCCCCACCCAGCTCTGGATCAGCTTGGCCCGCTCGAAAGCCGGAACGCGATTCGCCACGGCGGGCCAGACCTTGTCTTCCCACAGGCTGTGGTCCTCGGTGAAATCGTCCACCGCGACAGGCTGATCGTCGTCCGGCTTGCATCCGGCCATGTAGTAGCGTCCGTCGCTGCGCACATGCACGCCCGAAGGGTCGATGGTCAGCGGCAGGTCGCGACCCAGCGGGTCGGCGGCGTCGAAAATGAAGGTATAACGCTTGCGCGGCTCGACCGGGATATCCAGCCCCGCCATGCGCGCCGTGATGCTGGCGCGGGGGCCCGAAGCGTTGACAACGGTGCCGCAGGTGACCGTTGTCCCGTCAGACAGGGTCACGTCGGTCACGCGGTCGCCCGCGCGCCCGATGCCCGCCACCTCTGCGCCGGCGAACTCCGCGCCCTGCGCACGGGCCCGTTTGCGGAACCAGTCGAACATCGTGCCGCCATCGAAATAGCCCTCGTCGCGGGTGTTGTGGTTGCCCGCGATGATGTCGTCGAGGTTGTAAAAAGGATAGTCCGCCGCGATCTCATCCGCCATCATGTGCCGCGTGCCCGCACCCAAGCCCGCCTGCAGGGCCTGCGCCTCTTTCAGCGCTGACGCAAACGCGGGGTCGGCGGCAAGATACAGATAGCCAAAGCTTTGAAGTGTGAGCTTGGGGGCATCACGGGCTCCCATGAAACCGGCAAAGTCCTTGATGAAGCGGACACCGAACTGGCTGATCTGCACGTTCAACGGGTTGCTGAACTGCTGGCGGATGCAGGAATTGGTGTGGCTGGTCGAGGCGAAGGTATAGGTCGGGTCGCGTTCGATCACCAGCACGCTTGCGTCACTTGTCCGCGTCAGCCACCAGGCGACCGAGGCCCCGATCATCGCGCCGCCGACGATCACCACATCATAGGAAGACCGAAGGGGACTCATGCCAATGTGACGCCTGCGTCCCGCATCCCCGCCCGTGCGGCGGCCAGCGATCCATCCAGATCGATGGCGCGGCTCAGGTCTTGGCGCACGGTCACGTCAAAGCCCAGTTTTGCTCCGTCCACGGCCGAAAAGTTCACGCAGAAATCAAGCGCAAGCCCGACCATCGTGAGCCTCTCGATCCCTCGCGTGCGCAAGTAGCCGTCCAGTCCCGTGGGCGTTTCGTGGTCGTTCTCGAAAAACGCCGAGTAGCTGTCGATCGCTGGGTTGAATCCCTTGCGTATGATCATGTCGCCATCGGTGCGCAGCGCCTTGTGAAACTCTGCCCCCGTGGTGCCCTGGATGCAGTGATCGGGCCACAGCACCTGCGGGCCGTAAGACATGTCGATCACGCTCATCGGCTCTTGCCCCGCGTGGCTTGAAGCGAACGACGAATGACCGCGCGGGTGCCAGTCCTGCGTCAGGATCACGGTTTTGAACTCTGACATCAGCGCGTTGATCGGCGCGACGATCTCGTCGCCGCCGGATACGGCCAGTGCGCCGCCCGGACAGAAATCGTTTTGCATGTCGATGACGATCAGGGCGTGGGTCATGGCGTATCCTTCGGCGTTGTCATCCAAGGGTTAGGGATGGGCGCGAGGGGCGTCAATCTCTGTGAAATCCGGTGACCCCGACCGGCCCCGATTACAGCAGCTTGCCAGACCCGTTCGGGTGTCCTATGCCCCGCGCCTTCCACAAGGAGCGTTCCATGACACGACTAGGCATTGATTTCGGCACGTCCAATACGGCCGCCGCCCTGATGGCGGGCGACCGGCCCTATCTGATCCCGGTCGAGCCGGGCGAGACGACCCTGCCCACATCGGTGTTCTTCGATCCCGTGCGCGAGGCGACGCTTTACGGCAACGCCGCCAATCGCGCCTTGATCGAAGGCCGCGAGGGGCGATTCATGCGGGCGCTGAAATCGGTTCTCGGCACGCCGCTGATGCACGAGCGCCGCGTGATGGGACACGAGCGGCTGACGCTGATCGAGGTGGTCGCCCGCTTTCTTGCCACGATCCGCGAACGCGCCGAGGCGGCGACGGGGCAGACGATCACTGCGGCTCTGTCCGGTCGGCCCGTGCGCTTTCATTCAACCGATGACGCGCGCAACATCCGCGCGCAGGACGATCTGGCGCAGGCCTACGCACTTGCCGGGTTCAGCGATGTGGCGTTCCTGCATGAGCCGGAGGCGGCGGCCCTGACGGCGCAACCTCTCGATGACGGCACCTACGGCCTGATCGTCGATATCGGCGGTGGCACCTCGGACTTTTCGATCTTCGAGCGGGCAGGCAACGGGGTGAGGATCATCGCCTCCCATGGTGTCCGCATCGGTGGAACGGACTTTGATCGCCTGTTGTCCTCGGCCCATGTCATGCCGCAACTGGGACGCGGGCATGACCTGAAGAACGAGATGGGACCGGGTACGCATCTGGCGCCCAATGCCCTGTTCAACGATCTGGCGACTTGGGAAAAAATCGCCTTTCTCTATACGCCCGAAACGCTGCGCACCGTGAAGCTGTTTCGCAAGCTCGCGGTCGAGCGCAAGCCGTTCGAGCGTTTGTACGACGTGATCGAAAGCGAGCTGGGACACGACATCGCCTTCGCCGTCGAGGCAGGCAAGATCGCCGCCAATGCCGCCGACGCGCGAATCGACCTGTCCGTCGTGCAAAAGGGCGCTGGCATCCCGCTGACCACGGTGCAGATGACCGACACGCTGGCCGGTGCCGTTGCAGGGATCGGTGATGCCGCGAGGGCGACGCTGGCGCAGGCGGATATTCCGGCGGATCGCATCGGCAGGATGGTCTTTGTCGGCGGGTCGTCACTGATGCAGCCCGTGCAGGCGTCGATGACGGACCTCTTTCCGCAGGCCCGCACGATCCCGCAGCCTTGCAGGGACCGTTGCGGGACATCTGCACGGGCGAAGGCGTGACAGGCACGCTTTTGCTGGCCCGCGAAGGGATCAACGGCACGATCGCCGGGTCCCGCGCGGGTATCGACACGGTGCTGGCCCATATCCGCAGCCTGCCGGGCTGTGCGGGGCTGGAGCACAAGGAAAGCACCGCCACCGACCAGCCCTTCAACCGTCTCAAGGTCCGCCTGAAGCGCGAGATCGTGACGATGAAGCAGCCCGACGTCGACCCGCAGGCGGGAACGGGGCACTACGTCCAGCCCTCAGACTGGAACGACCTCATACAATCCCCCGACGTGGCCGTCATCGACACCCGCAACGACTACGAGGTCGCCATCGGCACCTTTGACGGGGCCATCGACCCGCAGACGAAAAGCTTCGGAGAGTTTCCCGCGTGGTGGGAGGCGAACAAAGGCCGCTTTCACAACAAGCGCATCGCCATGTTCTGCACCGGCGGTATCCGCTGCGAGAAATCCACGAATTACCTGCTGGGTCAGGGGATCGAGGAGGTCTATCACCTCAAGGGCGGTATCCTGAAATACCTCGAAGAGGTGCCAGCGGAACAGTCGACATGGCAGGGCGACTGCTTTGTCTTCGACGGGCGCGTCAGCGTGGGCCATGGCCTGCAAGAGGGTCCGCACATCCTGTGTCACGCCTGCCGCCGCCCGCTGTTGCCGTCTGATCGGGCGCACCCCGCGTTCGAAGAGGGCGTGTCCTGCCACCATTGCATCGAAGAGACCTCGTCCGCCGACAAGGAGAGGTTCCGCATGCGTCAGCGCCAGATCACCCTCGCCGCCCAACGGGGCGAGAGGCATCTGGGCTGACATGACGATTCCGCACGCGCGCATCCTGCTTGCCCTTGCGATCGGCATCCTTTCGGGGCTGGCCGGTTTCATGATCGGCATGCCGCTGCCGTGGATGCTGGGACCGATGATCGCCGTGACCGCGGCGGCACTGCTGCATCTGCCCATCGCCGGGCCCGAACGTTTGCGCCCCGTCGTGATCCCCGTCATCGGGGTCATGCTGGGGTCGTCCATCACCTCGGACCTTCTGGGGCAGGCCGCGGACTGGATCACGATACTCGCGGTGCTGCCGGTCCTGCTTTTGGTGTCTGCAGGCATCAGCTATGTCTGCTACCGCCGGATCGGCGGATACGATCCCATCACGGCCTATTATTCGTCGATGCCGGGCGGGCTGAACGAAATGCTGATCATGGGCGCCGCCGCGGGCGGGAACGAGCGTAAGATCGCGCTCGCCCATGCTGCCCGTGTGCTGATGGTGATCCTGTTCGTCGCCCTTTTCTTCGGGTTCTTTCTGGGCGTTCAGGCCAGTGGTGAAGACGGGCCGCCGTGGGTGCCTTTGCTTGCCCTTAAGCCGCTGGATTACCTGATCCTCATTGCCTGCGCCGTTCTCGGCGTGCCGCTGGCGAAAAAGGCGCATCTTCCGGCGGCTGCCGTCTTCGGGCCGATGATCCTGTCGGGGGCGGCCCACGTCGCCGGGATCGTGACCGTCGGCCCCCCCTCGCTGGTCATCATCTGCGCGCAGATCGTCATCGGGACCGTCATCGGGTCGCGCTTCATCAACGCGCCTTTGCGTGATGTCGGGCGCGACCTGATGATCGCGGTGATCGCGACGCCTTTGATGCTGGTGACCGCGCTGGCCTTTGCCTACGGGATCACACTTGTCAGCGACATGCCCCTGACCCAGACCTTTCTGGCCTACGCGCCGGGGGGGCTGACGGAAATGTCCCTTCTGACGCTTGCGGTCGGACAGGACGTGGCCTTCGTCTCGGTCACGCATATCATCCGGATCACGCTCGTGATCGCGCTGGCGCCTGTCGCGTTTCGCGGCGTTTACCGTTACTTGCGCCCTTAACATCCCTCGCTGGCCAAGGTAGCCTTTTGCCATGTTCGATCGTTTCAAAGCCATCTTTTCCGGCAAGGCCCCTGCCCATCCGCTGACTCCGCATGACGCGCGTCATGCGCTGGGCGCGCTGATGGTGCGTGCAGCGGCCGCCGACCGCGCCTACCTCTTCGAGGAAATCGAGCGCATCGACCGGATTCTTGCCCAGACCTATGGGCTGAACCCGGTCGAGGCCGCCAAGATGCGCGCGGCCTGCGAACGGCTGGAAAAGGAAATGCCGGACACCGCCGAGCTGGCCGAGATCCTGCACTCTGCCATCCCCGACGCCGAGGCCGAGGCCGCCGTGCGGTCGCTCTGGCAGGTGGTTTTCGCCGACGGGCAGGAACACGAGGCCGAGGACAAGCTACTGCACGAGATCGAGGCCTTCCTTGGCGTGCCCGCCGACGTGGCCCAGCGAATTCATGACGAAGAAGCAGGCAAGCTGACCTGAGCGACGTGGTGCTAATGCCTTGCAAGGCGGTGTCGGGCTTGGTCTAACGGCGGGCGCGGTCCCATCGGACAGGCCGCGCGTCAAAGGACCACCCATGGTAGATATCGCCACCCGCGTCTGGAACAACCAGTGGAAGATCGACCCCATCGTGCGGTCGCTGATCGACACCGATTTCTACAAGCTGCTGATGTGCCAGTCCGTGTTCCTCCACAAGCCGGACACGACCGTCACCTTCAGCCTGATCAACCGCACAAAATCCATCAAGCTGGCCGAACTTGTCGACGAAGGCGAGCTGCGCGAACAGCTTGACCATATCCGGTCGCTCTCGCTGCGGCGGGGCGAAAGCACCTGGATGCGGGGCAATACCTTCTACGGCAAACGCCAGATGTTCCGTCCCGACTTCATGGACTGGTTCGAGAATCTGCGCCTGCCGCCCTACCACCTCGAAAAGCGCGACGGCCAGTACGAGCTGACCTTCGAAGGCAAATGGCCCGAGGTCATGCTCTGGGAAATTCCTGCCCTTGCCGTGCTGATGGAACTGCGGGGCCGTGCGGTTCTGCGCGACATGGGCAAGTTCGAACTGCAGGTGCTTTATGCCCGCGCGATGACGAAGGTCTGGGAAAAGGTCGAACGGCTGCAAACGCTCGACAACCTGCGTATCGCGGACTTCGGCACGCGGCGGCGGCATTCGTTCCTGTGGCAGGACTGGTGCGTTCAGGCCATGCAGGAAGGTCTGGGCGACCGCTTTGCCGGCACGTCGAACTGCCTGATCGCCATGAACCGCGACATGGAGGCGATCGGCACCAACGCGCACGAACTGCCCATGGTCTATGCCGCGCTGGCCGAGGATGACGCCGCACTGGCAAAGGCCCCCTATGACGTGCTCTCTGACTGGCATCTCGAGCACGAGGGCAATCTGCGCGTGATCCTGCCCGATACCTACGGGACTGACGGCTTTCTCAAGAACGCACCCGACTGGCTGGCGGGCTGGACCGGTATCCGCATCGATTCAGGCGACCCCGCGACGGGGGCCGAAACCGCGATCCGCTGGTGGCAGGACCGGGGCGAGGACCCGCGCGAGAAGCTGGTGATCTTCTCGGACGGCAAGGCGGTATCCGCAAACGGCCGCCCGACCGTGAAACTTTCCGACAACCCCAACAAGGCAATGGGGCCGCAGGCCGAGATCGAACGATACAAGCGGATCTTCGGGGTGGGCGAACAGGTGAAACGCGAGGTCTTGGTTTAAAGCGTTTCGCGAAAAACCTGAATCACAGATTTTCGCGAAACGCAGTGCTCCGCTCAATCGTTGCACGCGTTCCGCCTTTCGCTGATGCCTCAGGTTAAAGGCGGAACGCTTTAATCTGGACGAACCATGATCCTCGCGCTGGCTGGCGAACATCTGGTCAGGCGGCAGTGCAGCGCCGGGACAAGGCTGACCTTATTCCTCGACCTCGACGTCATCAGTGGCCTCATCCGTCACGAGGTCGTCCTGCGGAATAGGTTCGTTGTCACCGGATGCAAACATCAGGAAACCAAGTATCACGAACCCCAGCGGGATCAGGACATAAAGAAGGCTGCGCGGCATGCCGCGTTTGACTTTGTCGAGTTCGGACATCGGAATCTCCTTTGGTGCGTTGCTCAAAGACCTAGAACCCGTCGGTCAGGTTTCAAACCGGCTCACCGCGATGCAACACCCTGAACATTGCCTGAAAGCATCGCACGTTGTCCCCGTGGGGAAGGTCAGTCCGGATCGACCGATCCGCGAAGCGCTTTCACCTCGCCCCGTACCTTCTTGGCCTTGAGCCGTCGCTTGACCGACCCGTAGGTCGGTTTCGTCGCCACCCGGCGCTTGGGCTTTTCAAGCGCCTTGGCGATCAACTCGGCCAGACGTTCGCGGGCGATTTCGCGGTTGCGGGACTGTTGACGGGTATCCTGCACAAAAATCACCAGCGCGCCGTCCTGCGTCCAGCGCCGCCCCGCCAGCCGCCTGAGCCGTCGCTTCACCGGGTCGGGCAGGTTGGGCGACCGCTCGGCCTCGAACCGCAATTCGACCGCGCTCGACGTCTTGTTGACGTTCTGCCCGCCTGGACCAGAGGCACGGACGAATTGCTCCGTCATCTCCCAGTCCTCGATTTCGATCGGTCCAATCTTCATCTTGCCCAGTAAACTCCCGCCGGAGGCATCCGCCCCTTCACCCTAGCGCGACCTGCGAAAAGGAAAAAGGGCCGCCCCGGTTGTGGGGTGGCCCTTTCCTGAAAGTGCGGAGGTGGGTCGGTTAGGCGCACCACCTTATGGTCTTCTCAGCCAAGGGCTGCCTTAGCTGCGACCCCCATAAGTTGTCCCGACTGCCTTCTCCAATACTTCATGATGCACTGGATCACCTCCTTTCAAA
>JAIVHI010000183.1 GCA_020201155.1 Loktanella sp.
GGCGCCGTCGACGGCCAGTGCGACGCGTCCTTCGCACAATTCGACGGCATCGCGTCCGAACACCTCTTTCCGCCACCCCTTGAGCGCGGGCAGATCACGTTCGCCAGCCGCCAGCGCATCAAGGTCGCTGGCCGAAGCCAGCAGCTTTTGCGCGACATTCTCCTCGTCCGCCTTGGCCTTCAGCAGCACGCGCAGCATGTCCGCGATCGCCGGATTGACCTGCATCTTCTCGCGACTGCGGTCAGGTTGCGGCAGGGCCTCTTTGGGCATGTTCAGCCCGGTCTGGACGGCCTCCAGAATACCGGTGGCGATGTCGCCCTTGCGCGCCTCGCGCATCAACAGCCGCGACCGGCCCAGATCGGCCTCGGTCTGCGGCTTGGTGGCCGCCAATTCGACCAGCACGTCATCCTTGTAGACGCGGCTGCGCGGCACGTCGCGGTCCTGTGCATAGGCTTCGCGAAAGCGCGCGAGCTCTCGGACGATGGCAAGAAAACGGGCGGAATTGTTGCGTGTCTTGACCCGCTTCCACGCATCCGCCGGATCGACGCGGTAGGTCTCGGGGTCGTTCAGCACCGCCAATTCCTCTGCGACCCATTTCTGGCGTTTCGATTTGGTCAGCCGCGCGCTCAGGTCTTCATAGATGTCACGCAGGTGCGTCACATCCGCCAGTGCATAGTTCTTCTGTGCATCGGTCAGGGGCCGCCGGGACCAGTCGGTAAAGCGCGAGGACTTGTCGAGATCCGAACTTGCGATCTTGCGCACCAGCGTCTCGTAGCCGACCTGATCGCCAAAGCCGCAGACCATCGCCGCGACCTGCGTGTCGAAAAGGGGGACGGGCAGCACGCCGGCATCGACTTGGAAAATCTCGAGATCCTGACGGGCGGCATGGAACACCTTGACCACCTTTTCGTCGCGAAAGAGGTCGTAAAGAGGCTCCAGCGACAAATCGCCCGCCAGCGGGTCGACCAGAACGGCGTCTTGGCCTTCCGCATCGCGATAGGCCAGCTGGATCAGGCAAAGCTTGGAGTAATAGGTGCGTTCACGCAGGAATTCGGTGTCTATCGTGACGTAGGGGCGTTTCGCGGCTTCGGTGCAAAAGGATGCGAGGTCTGCGGTCGTGGTAATCGTTTTCATAATTGCTTTCTGTAGGTCCCGCTCATCGGGCGTCGCCGGACGCTAGGCGAAATCCGGCCCGTTGAAAAGTCTAGCCTTGGATCACGACAGGGCTCCGGTCGCCCGCGACGACGCGGCGCAAAACGGCAGGGTAAAGCCGGTGTTCCAGCGGCAGGATCCGCGCGGCCAGTGTGTCGGGCGTGTCGTCCGGCCGGATCGCAAGCCGCGCCTGCCCCAGCACCGGCCCGTCGTCCAGTTCCGCCGTGACCTCGTGCACGCTGCAACCCGCCTGCTCGTCCCCCGCCGCGATGGCGCGGGCATGGGTGTTCAGACCCTTGTATTTGGGCAAAAGCGACGGGTGGATGTTCAGCATCCGGCCTTCCCAAAGCCGGGTAAAGTCCTCGCCCAGTATCCGCATGAAGCCGGCAAGGCAGACCAGATCGGCCTTGGCTGCGACCAGTTCGGCGTGAACCGCCCCTTCAAAGGCCGCGCGATCTGCAAAAGCGGTATGATCGACCACGGCGGTCGGCACGCCGAATGCCGCGGCTTTTGCCAGCCCGCCCGCGTCGGGCCTGTTCGACAGCACCAGCACCGGATCTGCGGCCTTGTCGGCTTGCATCGCCGCGACCAGCGACACCATGTTCGACCCGCTGCCCGAGATCAGGACCGCGACACGCCTCATCCCAGAAGCGTGCCCGTATAGTGGACGTCCCCGCCTGCCGTGACGGTGCCGATCCGGTGAACCGTTTCGCCCGCCCCGGTCAGGATCGTAGTCAGTTCATCAGCCTGCGATTCGCTGACCACCAGCACCATGCCGACACCTGCGTTGAAGGTCTTGAGCAGTTCCGCCTCGGCCATATCGCCGGTCCGGGCCAGCCACTGAAACACCGGCGGCAGGTCCCAGGCGTCAAGGTCGATGCTGACGCCCAGACCGTCGGGCAGCACGCGCGGCAGATTTTCTGTCAGCCCGCCGCCCGTGATATGAGCCAACGCATGCACGCCGCCCGCACGAACGGCCTTCAGGGCCGAAGTGACGTAAAGTCGGGTCGGCGTCAGCAGCGCCTCGCCCAGCGTCGAATCCGCGAAAGGCGCCGCGTCGGACCACGCCAGGCCCGAAACCTCCACGATGCGACGCACCAGCGAGTAACCGTTGGAGTGGACCCCGTCAGAGGCAAGCGCCAGCAGCACGTCGCCTTCGGCCACGCCCGAGGGCAGATCGGCCCCGCGTTCCATCATGGTGCCGACGTGGCCCGTGTCGATGGCGATCCGCAGCTTTGTCCCCACACCATCCGTGGCCGCGACGAGGATCGGGTCCGCGTAGCCCGCCCCTTTCAGATCGAAAAGCGCGCCGAACCCGCCAAGGCCCGCCATGACGCCGGGGCGCGCGGTGCGCCTGGCCGCGGGCTTGATCCGGTCAATGAGGGCGTTGCCCGCGTCGATATCCACACCGGCATCGGCATAGGTCAGGCCGTTTTTCGTCATCACACACCCCCGAAGACTGTCCCCGCGCGCTCTAGCGGATCGCCCCTGCCTTCGCAACGGCATACACTCGGCTCTTGACCGCCCGCGCACCTCTGGCTAGCCCTAGCAGTCAGGCGGGCCTGTAGCTCAATTGGTTAGAGCAGAGCGCTCATAACGCTTTGGTTGCGGGTTCAAGTCCTGCCGGGCCTACCACCTGCCGCCGGTTGCATCGCAAGCCAACCCGCCTTAATCCGGCAGCAACAGCGTCTTTCGCGCGTCCCACCTGCAGGAGCCCCCATGTCCAAGATCAAGGTAGAAAACCCCATCGTCGAGATCGACGGTGACGAGATGACCCGCATCATCTGGCAGTTCATCAAGGAAAAGCTGGTTCTGCCCTATCTGGACATCGACCTGCTGTACTACGATCTGGGCATCGAAGAACGCGACCGCACCAACGACCAGATCACCATCGACGCCGCCGAAAAGATCAAGGAAGTCGGCGTCGGCGTGAAATGCGCGACAATCACCCCCGACGAAGGTCGGGTCGAGGAATTCGGCCTCAAGAAGATGTGGCGCAGCCCCAACGGCACGATCCGCAACATTCTGGGCGGTGTGGTCTTCCGCGAGCCGATCATCTGTTCGAACGTGCCTCGTCTGGTCCCCGGCTGGACCCATCCCATCGTGATCGGGCGCCACGCCTACGGCGACCAGTACCGCGCGACGGACATGAAGTTTCCCGGCCCCGGCAAGCTGTCGATGAAATTCGTCGGTGAAGACGGCACCGTGATGGAAGAAGAGGTCTTCGATGCACCGTCATCGGGCGTCTACATGGGAATGTACAACCTCGACGAATCGATCGTCGACTTCGCGCGGGCCTCTTTCAACTATGGCCTCAAGCGCGGCTACCCCGTCTACCTGTCGACCAAGAACACGATCCTCAAGAACTATGACGGGCAGTTCATGATCCTGTTCCAGAAGGTCTTTGACGAAGAATTCGCGGACAAGTTCAAGCAAGCCGGCATCTACTACGAACACCGCCTGATCGACGACATGGTCGCCTCTGCGATGAAATGGTCCGGCGGCTACGTCTGGGCCTGCAAGAACTACGACGGCGACGTGCAGTCGGACACCGTGGCGCAGGGCTTTGGGTCGCTCGGGCTGATGACCAGCATCCTGATGACGCCCGATGGCCGAATCGTGGAATCAGAGGCGGCCCACGGCACCGTCACCCGCCACTACCGCCAGCACCAGAAGGGCGAAGCGACCTCGACCAACTCGATCGCATCGATCTTCGCCTGGACCGGCGGGCTCAAGCACCGCGCGAAACTGGACGACAACGCAGAGCTTCAGACTTTTGCCGAAACGCTGGAAAAGGTCGTCGTCGATACGGTCGAAAGCGGCCATATGACCAAGGATCTTGCCCTGCTGGTCGGTCCCGATCAGGGCTGGCTGACCACGGAAGGTTTCCTTGAGAAGATCGACCAAAATCTGAGCAAGGCGCTTTGAGACCGGGCGGACGTCGCTATGGGGTCGCTTTCGGGCGGCCCTTTTTCGTCGGGGCGCACATAGCACTCGACTTGGATTGCGGGCAGCTCTAGCGCAGCGCCATGGCGGAACCGGACTACACCCTCAGGCATAGCAGTATCGAGAACCTGCAAGGGCTGACGCTCGGCATCTTCCTGTGCATGCTTGGCGTTCACATCCTGACCTTTTGCGGATTGATCACGGGTCAGACCGCAGGCGTCGCAGTGATCATCAGCTATCTGACGGGCTGGCCCTTTGGGGTGGTCTTCTTCGTGATCAACCTGCCCTTCTACTGGCTCGCCTATAGCAGGATCGGGCTGCGATTCACGCTCACGTCGATTGCCTGCGTCACGGTGTTTTCCGTCCTGATCGAGCTTGTGCCGCCCTATTTCGTCATCTCGACGATGAACACAGCACTCGGGGCGGTCGCCTTCGGTGCGCTCACCGGGCTGGGCCTGCTGGCGCTGTTCCGGCACAACGGGTCACTGGGCGGACTGGGGATCCTTGCGCTTTACGTTCAGGATCGCTTTGGCTTTCGGGCCGGATACGTGCAGCTGGTCGTCGATGCGGTCATCTTCGCCGTGGCCTTCCTGCTTTTCCCGGCCAGCGTCGTCCTTTACTCGCTTTTGGGGGCCGTGGTGCTGAACGCTGTCATCGCGTTCAACCACCGCCGCGACCGCTATATCGCAACTTGAATCGAACCGGCTCAGGCTTGCCATGCCCGCGTGGCGCAGGCATGCAGACATGTGATCTGACGGAGCCCACCATGCCCTACGTAGCCCTTTGCGTCGCCATCTTCTTCGAGACCATCGGCACCACCGCGCTGCAGGCCAGCCAACAATTCACGCGGCTTTGGCCCAGTGTGATCTGTGTCGTTACCTATGCCGCATCCTTTTATTTCATGGCCATCGCGCTGAAATTCATGCCCGTCGGTGTGGTCTATGCGATCTGGTCGGGGCTTGGCATCGTCTTCATTTCAGCGATCGGCTACGTGGTTTTCAATCAAAAGCTCGACGGTTGGGCCTGGCTGGGTCTGGCGATGATCATGAGCGGAATCGTGATCATCCACCTTTTCTCCAAGGCCTCGCCGCACTAGGGCTAGCAAAGGCAGGGAAACCTCTGTATCGGGCGCGCAACCTCTGAACGAAAGCACGCCCCCAATGGATATCCGCAATATCGCCATCATCGCACACGTCGACCACGGCAAGACCACTCTTGTCGACGAATTGCTCAAGCAATCCGGCGTCTACCGCGAAAACGAGGCGACGGTCGAACGCGCCATGGACAGCAACGACATCGAACGCGAGCGCGGCATCACGATCCTTGCCAAATGCACGAGCGTCGAATGGAAAGGCACCCGCATCAACATCGTCGACACCCCCGGCCACGCCGATTTCGGGGGCGAGGTCGAACGTATCCTGTCGATGGTCGATGGCGTGGTCCTGCTGGTCGATGCCGCCGAAGGCCCGATGCCGCAGACCAAATTCGTGACATCCAAGGCGCTGGCACTGGGCCTGCGACCGATCGTCGTCGTCAACAAGGTGGACAAGCCCGATGGCGAGCCGGACCAGGCCGTCGATAATGTGTTTGACCTTTTCGCTGCCCTCGAAGCCGATGACGACCAGCTTGATTTCCCTGTCATGTTCGCGTCTGGCCGCGCCGGCTGGTGCGACCCCGAACTTGACGGCCCGCGCGAGAATCTCGACGCATTGTTCGACCTGATCGTCGAGCATGTGAAGGAACCCAAGCAGCTGAGCCGCAAGGACGAGCCGTTCCAGATGCTTGCCACGACCCTGTCGGCGGACCCCTTCATCGGTCGCATCCTGACCGGCCGCGTCGAAGCGGGCAGCCTGCGCGCAGGCGACACGATCAAGGCCCTGTCGCGCACCGGCGAGAAAATCGAACAGTTTCGCGTGTCCAAGATTCTTGCGTTCCGCGGACTGGGCCAACAGCCCATCGACGTGGCCGAAGCGGGCGACATCGTCACCGTCGCCGGCATGACGAAAGCGACCGTCGCCGATACGCTGTGCGACCTGTCCGTCGACACCGCCATTCCGGCCCAGCCCATCGATCCGCCCACCATCACCGTCACCTTCGGCATCAATGACAGCCCGCTGGCCGGCAAGGACGGCAAGAAGGTGCAGTCCCGCGTCATCCGCGAGCGCCTGATGAAGGAATCGGAAGTCAACGTCGCGATCAAGATCGAAGACACCCCCGGCGGCGAAGCCTTCGAGGTTTCAGGCCGTGGCGAATTGCAGATGGGCGTTCTGATCGAAAACATGCGGCGCGAAGGCTTCGAGCTCAGCATCTCGCGCCCGCAGGTGATTTTCCGCGAGGAAGACGGTCAGCGCCAAGAGCCGATCGAAGAAGTCACCATTGACGTGGACGACGAGTATACCGGCGTGGTTGTCGAGAAACTGACAGGTACCCGCAAGGGCGACCTGGTCGAAATGAAGCCGGCGGGTGCTGGCAAGACGCGGATCATTGCCCATGTGCCGTCGCGCGGTCTGATCGGCTACCACGGCGAATTCCTGACCGACACGCGCGGCTCGGGCGTTCTGAACCGGCTTTTCCACGGCTGGACGCCCTTCCGTGGCGCCATCCAAGGGCGCCGCCAAGGCGTGCTGATCTCGATGGAAAACGGAACTTCCGTCGCCTTCGCGCTGTGGAATCTGGAAGATCGGGGCAAGATGTTCATCGGTGCGCAGGAACCCGTCTACACCGGCATGATCATCGGCGAACATTCGCGCGAGAACGATCTGGAAGTGAACCCGCTCAAGGGCAAGAAGTTGACGAACGTCCGCGCATCCGGAACCGATGAAGCGGTGCGCCTGACGACGCCGGTGCAGATGTCACTGGAACAGGCGATTGCTTATATCGACGACGACGAGCTTGTCGAAGTCACGCCGAATGCGGTGCGCCTGCGCAAGCGCTACCTCGACCCGCACGAGCGTAAGCGTCAGTCTCGCGCGGCGTCTTAATCTCAGTCCCGACGCGGTTGCGTCGGGCGATCCACCCGGACAGGCACGGGTGCAGGTGCCGGTGTCAGCAGTTCGCGGATGATTTCGGCGATACGATCAAGCATGGCAAGTTCTCCCTATGAAGCAACTCAACCACGCACGGGCGGTTGGGTTCCAGTCCTTATTGTAAATGGTCGGCAGTTTCGCGCGCATCAAGTGTGACGGCGTCCCCTATCGTAACAGAACCGGGGGTCACGATGCTGGCGTACCAGCCACCATGTCCCCGTACCGCGTTATAGCCGCCGATACCAATCGTTTCTTCCATCCGGCTGCACGGTGGACACGGTCCTTCGATTTCAAGCACCGCCTGTCCGACCTGCACCCGCTGTTTGCGCAAGGCTGCAAGGTTCAACCCGGACACGACCAGATTGCGCCGCAGATCGAAAGCCGTAACATCCTTGCCTGCCAAGGCCGCGATCACTGCAAGATGTTCCGCCTGGATCAGGGTGACCGCACGTTTGCCCGCGTGTGCGTGGTCGTCCGCCAGCCCCGACTGGGCGATCTCGGCACGCTCGACGGCCTGAACCTCTGCCCGCCGTTCCGGTCTGACGCCGATCCAGTCAAGCCGCCCTGCCTGCGCGTGGCGCGACATCATCACGGCCAGTTGGCCCTTCACGCGCTTTCTTCGACGATGCTCAACTCGCGCTCGGCGGCATCCTTGGCGTGGCTCAGGGCCTCTTGGTAGGCATCCGAATAGTAGCAGTCGTGCGCCGCCTGCATCGAAGGAAAGCGTGCGACGACGTTGCGCGGACGCTCCGGCCCCTCCAGCGTTTCAAAGCTGCCACCGCGGGCCAGAAAGACACCGCCATGCGCGGCGATCGCATCGGTCGCCAAAGCAGCGTAACGCCCGTATGCCTCGGCGTCGGTGACCTTCACATGCGCGATCCAAAGTGCAGTCGCCATCACAGTTCCTCCAGATAGGTTTTCGCTTTCGCCAGTGCCGCCGGCGCGTTCTCTGCGGACGGCGCGCCACCCTGCGCCAGATCGGCACGGCCCCCGCCGCCCTTTCCGCCCAATTCCGGCACAACGGCACGCAACAGTTCGACGGCAGACAGGCGACCTTCGAGATCGCGGGTCACGCCGGTCGCCACGGCAGCTTTGCCACCCGTATCGGCAATCAGCAGTACGACACCCGACCCGATCTGGCCCTTGATCTCGTCGATCAGGCCGGGCAGATCCTTGCCGGTCACGCCCTGCATGACCTGCGCGTGAAACTTCAAACCGTTTATCTCTTCCGGTCCCGAGGCCTGACCGGCTCCGCCGCCCATCGCGACTTCGCGGCGCAGTTGCGCGACCTCGTTTGTCAGGGCTTTGCGTTCGTCCAGCAAGGATTTGACGCGGGCCGCCACGTCGCCCGGCGCCACTTTCAGAACACCGGCTGCCGTCGTCAGGCGGCGGTCTTGTGCCCGCAGGTAATCCAGTGCGGCCTGCCCTGTCAGCGCCTCGATCCGGCGCACGCCAGAGGATGACGCACTGTCGCCAAGAGCCACGAAGGCGCCGATCTCACCCAACCGCTTGACGTGTGTGCCGCCGCAAAGCTCGATCGAATAGGTCTGACCGTCGGTGCCCTTGCCCGAAGCGTCGCGCTGTCCCATCGAGACGACACGGACTTCATCACCATATTTTTCACCGAAAAGCGCCTGTGCGCCCAGTTCGCGGGCGTCGTCGGGCGCCATGATCCGTGTCGAGACGGCCCCGTTCTGACGGATCAGCGTGTTCACCTCGCGCTCGATATGGTCAAGCTCTTCGGGGCTGAGGGCCGCGTTATGTGAGAAATCGAACCGCAGGCGATCCGGCGCATTCAGCGATCCGCGCTGGACCACGTGGTCGCCCAAGGCCGCACGCAGCGCCTCGTTCAAAAGGTGGGTGGCAGAATGGTTCGCCTGAATGTCGGCCCGGCGTGCACCGGCGACACGCAGTTGGGCGCCCTGCCCCGTCTTGACCTGACCATCGGTCACTTCGCCGATGTGGATGAAGACACCGGCCACCTTGCGCGTATCGTCGATCCGAACCGTTCCGGTTTCCGTCACCAACGTTCCGGCATCACCGACCTGACCGCCGCTTTCGGCGTAAAAGGGCGTCTGGTTGCAAGCGATCTGCACCGCGCCCTTCGCCGTTTCGGCTACTTCGCCGTCCACGATCAGGGCTGCGATCTCGGCCTCTGCCGCTAGCGTTTCGTATCCGAGGAAGTCGGTCGTGCCGTGCTTGTCCGCCACGTCGAACCAGACGCTGGCGTCAGCCTCGCCACCCGCACCCGACCATGCGGCGCGCGCCTTGGCCTTCTGTTCGGCCATGGCGGCGTCGAAGCCTTCCTGGTCAACGGTCATCCCCCGCTCGCGCAGGGCATCCTGCGTCAGATCAAGCGGGAAACCATAGGTGTCATAGAGCTTGAAGGCAGAGGTGCCAGGCAGTGCCGCACCGTCACCCAGACCCGCCACCTCGTCATCCAGCAGTTTCAGCCCACGATCGAGGGTCTGCTTGAATTTCACTTCCTCGCCCAGAAGCGTGTCTTCGATCATCTTCTGCTGCTGGCCCAGTTCGGGGTAGGCTGCACCCATCTGCTTGACCAGCTCCGGGACAAGCCGGTGCATCACGGGATCCTGCGCGCCCAGCAGATGCGCGTGACGCATGGCGCGGCGCATGATCCGGCGCAGGACGTAGCCGCGCCCCTCGTTGCTGGGCAGCACGCCTTCGGCAATCAGGAAAGAGGTCGACCGCAGGTGGTCCGCGATCACGCGGTGATGCACGTTCTGATCGCCATAGGGATCGACGCCCGTCGCTTGGGCAGAGGATTCGATCAGCGCGCGGAACAGGTCGGTATCGTAATTGTCGTGGCTGCCCTGCAGCAACGCCGCAATCCGCTCCAGCCCCATGCCGGTGTCGATCGACTGCATCTCGAGCTCGGTCATCGAGCCGTCCGCGAACTGTTCGTTCTGCATGAAGACGATGTTCCAGATCTCGATGAACCGGTCGCCGTCCTCGTCCGGCGATCCCGGTGGGCCGCCCCAGATGTGATCGCCGTGGTCATAGAAGATCTCGGAGCACGGCCCGCAGGGGCCGGTCGGCCCCATCTGCCAGAAGTTGTCCGAGGTCGCGATGCGAATGATGCGGTCTTCTGGCAGGCCGAGCTTTTTCCAGATCTCGAAGGCTTCGTCGTCGGTGTGGTAGACGGTGGCCAGAAGGCGGCTTTTGTCGATACCGAATTCCTTGGTCACCAATTCCCACGCAAAGGGGATCGCCTCGGGCTTGAAGTAGTCGCCGAAGCTGAAATTGCCCAACATCTCGAAAAAGGTATGGTGGCGCGCGGTATAGCCCACGTTGTCCAGATCGTTGTGCTTGCCCCCGGCCCGCACGCATTTCTGGGCCGAGGTGGCGCGGCTGTAATCACGCGTCTCGACGCCGGTGAACATGTTCTTGAACTGCACCATCCCCGAATTGGTGAACATCATCGTCGGATCGTTGCGCGGCACGAGCGGCGACGACGGGACAATCTCGTGACCCTTGGACTGAAAGTAATTCAGGAAGGTCGATCGGATATCGGCAAGACTTGTCATGGCGCTCTCTTCGGAGTGGCTGGAAGGTCCGCGATGGAATAGCTTTCAGCGGCTTGGGTGTCCATCCGATTGATGGGACCGGAGCGCGCTCTCGGCGCGGCGCATCGGGGCCGCGCCGGGTGACGAAAATGGGCGCCCGCTCAGGGACGCCCATTTTCGCACCGTCGTTTCCGCAGCACCGCATTGCTGAGGGTCAACTCCCGGTCTAGATTTCGACCAGATCGTCGTCTTCGCCAGCCCCTTGGGTCATCTCGAAATCGAGACCGTGGGCGGCGCGAATCTTGTCTTCGATGTCCATCGCGATCTTGGGGTTGTCCTTGAGGAACTGCTTGGAGTTCTCGCGGCCCTGACCGATCCTTTCGTCCCCGTAAGAGAACCACGCGCCCGATTTCTCGACCACGCCGGCCTTGACGCCAAGATCCAGAAGCTCCCCGTTCTTCGAGATGCCTTCACCATACATGATGTCGAATTCGACCTGCTTGAAGGGCGGGGCCACCTTGTTCTTGACGACCTTGACGCGGGTGGCGTTGCCCACGACCTCGTCCCGGTCCTTGAGAGCGCCGATACGGCGAATGTCCAGCCGGACCGAAGCGTAGAATTTCAGCGCGTTGCCGCCGGTCGTCGTCTCGGGCGAGCCGAACATGACGCCGATTTTCATGCGGATCTGGTTGATGAAGATCACCATGCAGCCCGACCGGTTGATCGAACCTGCAAGCTTGCGCATCGCCTGGCTCATCAGGCGGGCGTGGACGCCGACGCTGCTGTCACCCATGTCACCCTCAAGCTCTGACTTGGGGGTCAGGGCCGCGACGGAATCGACGACAACCATGCTGACAGCACCCGAGCGAACCAGCGTATCGACGATTTCGAGCCCTTGCTCGCCGGTGTCCGGCTGCGAGATCAGCAATTCGTCAAGGTTTACGCCCAGCTTCTTGGCATATTGCGGGTCGAGCGCGTGCTCGGCATCCACAAAGGCACAGACGCCGCCCTTTTTCTGCTCTTCCGCGATGGCGTGCAGGGTCAGGGTCGTCTTGCCCGACGATTCGGGACCGTAAATCTCGATAATGCGGCCCTTGGGCAGGCCACCGATCCCAAGGGCGATGTCCAGCGACAGGGACCCTGTCGACGTCGCCTCGATGTCCGGCATCTGGTTCTGGCCACCCAGCTTCATGATCGACCCCTTGCCGAACTGCCGTTCGATCTGGGCCAATGCGCTATCGAGGGCCTTTTGTTTGTCGGCTGTTTTCTTGTCGGTCATAGAGAGAAGTTCTGCCGTTGCCATGAGATGTCCAGTCCTTATGTCATGCCACCATAGGAGCAGCAATCGCGGTGACGTGTTCTTTTTATGTTCTACATTCGATATGAGACCAAACAGAGAACATTTCAACAATTTTCTTTACGGCTTCACCTTAGCGTTGTGCTGGTTAAGAAAGGGTTGATTGGCTAAAGTCGGCTTTACCAACATCAAAGGACACGCCCAGATGATTGTTTTCGATGAGAAAAAGCTTGTCGTCTTTGCCGTTCCAAAGACCGGCTCGACTTCGATCGAGAACGCGATCGGCAACAAGGCGTCGCTTGTGGTGCGCCGCCCCCCGGTGATGAAGCACATGCCGGTCGGCAACTACAAACGATTCTTCAAGCCGATGGATCAGGAGTTCGGGCGCGACCCCGCGTTCATGGCCGTTGTCCGCCACCCCGTCGACTGGCTGGGTAGCTGGTATCGTTACCGGTTTCGCGACGCGCTGATCGGGCAACCCAACAGCACGCGGGGCCATTCCTTCGACGACTTCGTCACCGAATACTGCCGCCCCGATCCGGCCCCTTGTGCAAACGTCGGCTCTCAGTTCCGTTTTGTCATGATCAAGCGGCATACGGAAATTGGGGTGGACCACCTGTTCCGCTACGAAGCTCAAGAGGCCATTCGCAATTTTCTGGTGGACCGGCTGGGCTTCGACTTCAAGCTGCCCCGCCTCAACGTGTCCGAAAAGATGGCCCTGACGCTGTCACCAGCGGTCGAGGCGCGGTTGCGCGAAGCCAAGGCAGACGAGTTCTGGATCTGGGATCAGGCCCGGACGACCGCACAGCCCTAGCGCCCGAGCGTGCGCCCGATGGCGTCCTTCCATCCCGCATAACGTCGCTCGCGGGTGACTTCATCCATTTCGGGGGTGAACTGGGCATCCCGCTTCCAACGCGCGGCGAACCCGTCCATGTCGGGATAAAGGCCCGCGCGCATGCCAGCCAGCCAAGCCGCGCCAAGAGCGGTCGTTTCCAGAACGTCAGGTCGGTCCACCGGCGCGCCCAGAATATCGGCCAGAAACTGCATGGCCCAATCCGACGCGCTCATCCCGCCATCGACACGCAGCACCGCGGCATCTTCCGCTTCCCGCCAGTCCGTCTTCATCGCTTCCAGAAGATCGCGGGTCTGGAAGCCCACGCTTTCCAGGGCGGCGCGGGCGAATTCGGCCGGGCCGGTATTGCGGGTCAAACCATAGATTGCACCCCGCGCCTCGGCATCCCAATAGGGCGCACCCAGCCCGGTGAAAGCCGGCACAAGGTAGATTTCCTGCTGCGGGTCGGCCTTTTCGGCAAGCGGGTGCGTATCGGCGGCCTTGGCGATGATGCCAAGCCCGTCGCGCAGCCATTGCACGACAGCCCCTGCGACAAAAATCGACCCCTCGAGCGCATAGGTGGTCTTGCCGTCCAGACGGTAGGCGATGGTCCCCAGAAGGCGACTGCGGGAAGACACCAGAGTGTCGCCGGTGTTCAGCAAGGCAAAACACCCCGTCCCGTAGGTGGATTTCAGCATGCCCGGTTCGAAACAGGCCTGCCCCAAGGTCGCGGCCTGCTGGTCGCCCGCCACGCCATAGATCGGCAAGGCGGCCCCCAGATGCTCTGGCGCCGTGGTTCCAAAGTCCGCTGCGCAATCAAGCACTTCCGGCAGCATCTTCATGGGGATATCGAGACGCTTGCAGATCGTTTTGTCCCACTGACCCTCGCGGATATTGTAAAGCAGCGTGCGGGCGGCGTTCGTGGCGTCGGTCACATGACGCGTACCGTTCGTCAGTTTCCAGATCAGAAAGCTGTCGACCGTTCCGAACAGCAGATCGCCCGCCTCGGCCCGTGCACGCGCGCCATCGACCTGATCCAGAAGCCACGCCACCTTGGTGCCCGAAAAGTAGGGGTCCAGCAGCAGCCCCGTCCGTTGTGTCACCTCGTCCTCGAAACCTTCGTCTTTCAGGCGCTGGCACATGTCGGACGTGCGTCGGTCCTGCCAGACGATGGCGCGGTGGATCGGCTCGCCCGTCGCGCGGTCCCAGACCACCACGGTCTCGCGCTGGTTTGTGATGCCGATGGCTACAATGTCGCTGGCCGCGATTCCCGCTTTTTCGATGGCCCCGCGACAGGTTTCGACTGTCGTGCGCCACAGGTCGCCCACGTCATGTTCGACCCAGCCCGACTGTGGAAAATGCTGGGTGAATTCCTGCTGATCGGTCGCCACGATCTGCATGTCGCTATCGAAGACGATGCCGCGGCTCGAAGTGGTGCCCTGATCGATGGCCAGAATGTTGTTCATGGTGTCCTCCCGTCGTCCGTAGCCTAGCGGTTGGCCATGTAGCCCTCAATGGCTGTGACCTGCCCCTCGTCCAGACGCAGTCCCAGCTTGGAGCGGCGCCAGACCACGTCTTCGGCGGTGCGGGCATATTCGCGGTCCATCAGCCAATCGACCTCCTGCCCTGTCAACGTCGCGCCGAAGTCCGGGCCAAGGTCGTTCACCCCCTGCGCGTCCGCCAGCATGACCTGCGCATCGGTGCCATAGGCCCGCACAAGACGCAGCGCCCAGCGATGGGACAGGAACGGATAGCGCCGCATCAGACCGCGCAACAAATCCTCGACACCGGTGACGGGGAAATCACCACCGGGCAAGGGCACCTCGGCCGTCCAGTCCCCCGACCCTCCGATCAGGGGCGTCAGCTTGGCCAGCGCTTGCTCGGCCAGCTTGCGATAGGTCGTGATCTTGCCGCCAAAGACACTCAGCAGCGGCGGTCCGTCCTGATCGAGCGACAGGACGTAATCACGCGTCGCCGCAGTCGCGGACTTGGCCCCGTCGTCATAAAGTGGCCGGACCCCGGAATAGGTCCAGACGATGTCGTCGCGGGTCACGGGGCGTTCGAAATACTGGCTGGCGAAGGCGCAAAGGTAATCCTGCTCTTGCTCGGTCGCGACGGGTTTATGGCTGATGTCGTCGTGTTCGGCATCCGTCGTGCCGATCAGGGTGAAATCGGTCTCGTAGGGGATCGCGAATATGATCCGCCCGTCCTCGCCTTGGCGGTCACCTTGCGCACGCCGGTCGCGTCTTCGAGCGTGATCTCCCATTGGTCGCCGTTGCGACGCGCTTCTGTCACCTTGGTGCGCACAAGCACGGTGGCGCCCCTGTTTTCGGCATCTCGGGCGTTCAGCACGACCAGTCGCGAATCTTCGACCCAGCAGTCGGAGTATTCGTAGGCCTTGGTAAAGCGCTCTTTCAGTGGTTTCCCGACCGGATCACGGGTCAGATCCACGGTCCGGGTGCCGGGCAGGATCTTGCTTTTGCCGAGCGTATCATAAAGGAACAGGCCCGTGCGGATCAGCCAGGACGGACGCCGTCCCTTCATCCATGGCATGGTCAGACCCAGAAGCTTCGACGTGGGCGTCTGCCCCTCGAACCGCTGGTCCTTGTGGTAAGGCAGGACAAAGCGCATCGGCCAGGAGATATGCGGCATCGCCTTCAAAAGCGTCTCGCGTTCGATCAGCGCCTTGCGGACGAGATCGAACTCGAAATACTCCAGATAGCGCAGGCCGCCGTGAAAAAGCTTGGTCGAGGCAGAGGATGTCGCAGATGCCAGATCGTTCATCTCGGCCAGTGCGACGGTCAGCCCGCGCCCCTGCGCGTCGCGCGCGATGCCGGTGCCGTTGATGCCGCCCCCGATGATGAAGAGGTCGTAGTCGGTCGTTTGTTTGCTGTGTTCCATGAACGCTGACCTATGACATATGCAGCCCGGTTCAATCGGCCCGCCCTTTCGGGTTCGCTTTTCTTGCAGCGAAGCCGCGTCATGCGCCTATTCGTCCACATAACATTCGCTTTGGGTTCGCTTATGCCATAAAGCGAACCCATGGAAACACCTGATCGCCAGGCTCTGATTCTCGACATCGCGCGGCGCAGCGGGACGCTGCGCGCCACCCCCCTTGCGCAGCAGTTGGGGGTGACGGTCCAGACCGTGCGGCGCGATCTGCGCGAACTGGCGGCGCGGGGCTTGCTGGAACGGACCCACGGAGGCGCGGTGCTGCCGTCGGGTGTGCACAACATCGGCTATGCTGACCGCCGGTCGCTGAATCGAGAGGCCAAGGCCGCGATTGCCGCGCGCGCGGCGGCGCTTATCCCGCACCATGCTTCGGTTTTTCTGAACATCGGCACCACGACAGAAGCCGTCGCCCGCGCGCTGCGGAATCATCAAAACCTGATGATCGTCACGAACAACCTCAACGTCGCCACGACCCTTTCGGACAGCCGCCAGCACCGGGTCATCGTCGCAGGCGGCACCCTGCGTCACACCGATGGCGGATTGGTCGGCGATCTGGCCGCGCTTGCGATCCAGCGGTTCAAGGTCGATTTCGCAGTCATCGGTTGCTCGGCCATCGACCGTGACGGAGACCTGCTGGACTTCGACCCCGAGGAGATCCGCGTCAGCCAGCAGATCCTTGAAAGTGCCCGCGCCACGATTGTCGTGGCGGATCGCAGCAAGTTCACGCGCAAGGCCCCGGTGCGGATCGCGTCATTGCGGGATGCGGATCATTTTGTCACGGACGCCCTGCCGTCAGAGCGTCTTGCCCACAGGCTTTCGGATGCGGGCACAAAGGTGCACCTGACCTGACTACTCCGAACGGCCCCGAAAGCCCGTCGCAACCACGAACTTTTCGGAACTGTCAGAGCGTGACGCGGGCGGCTTCACGTTGGCCACCTTGGTGAACTTCGTCTTCAGCATCTTTTGCAAATCGCCCTCGGTCCCGCCCGCAAGCACCTTTGCGACGAAGGTGCCGCCTTCGACCAGCACATCGAAGGCAAAGTAGGCCGCAGCTTCGCACAGGTTGATGATCCGCAAATGGTCCGTCTGCTTGTGACCGGAGGATGCGGCAGCCATATCGGACATGACCACATCCGCGGGACCGTCGAGCCAGTCGAAGACCTGCCGGTCCGCGCCTTCGTCCAGAAAATCGAGCTGGTGCAGCTCTGCACCGGCGATCGGTTCGACCTCTTGCAGGTCGATGCCCAGAACGCGCCCGACGGACTTGCCGGGCCTTTCACCCAAGGCATTGACGCGCTTGACCGCGACCTGACACCAGCCGCCCGGTGCACAACCCAGATCGACCACGCGGGCGCCGGGCACAAGGAAGCGGTATTTATCGTCAAGCTCAAGGATCTTGTAGGCCGCCCGACCGCGATATCCTTCGGCCTGAGCCCGCTTGACGTAAGGGTCGTTCAACTGTCGTTGCAGCCAGAGCGTGGACGACAGGCGGCGGCCCTTGGCGGACTTGACCTTGACCGTCAGGTCGCGCTGTCCACGCCCGCTGGTGTTCTTTTGTCCGGGTGGCTTTGCCATGTCTTCTCTCCGTGGTCCAATCGGTGCGCGAACGATCGCAACCCTGCATCCATAAGCGAATAAGGCGGGGTATCAGAACGGTGCGTCTTCCAAAACCCCATCCGCCGACATCTGCGCATATAGCAGGCCTTCGCGCAGTCCGCGATCCGCCACCGACAGCCGGTCGGTGGGCCAAAGCCGCATCAGCGCCTGCAGAATGGCCGAGCCCGACATGATCAGCGCCTGACGGTCCTTGCCGATGCGCGGGTCCTGCATCCGCTTTTCCGGGCCAAGCGCCAGATAGGAATGAATGACGGAATCGATCTGGTCGCTGGTCATGCGCAGCCCGTCCACCTTGTTGCGGTCATAGCGCCGCAGCCCCAGATGGCTGGCCGCCACGGTCGTGACCGTGCCCGAGGTGCCGATGATCTGAAACCCCTCACGCGCCTGTTCGGCGGCATAGGGTGTAAAGCTGGCCAGCTTTTCTTCGAAATACCAGCTCATCAGGGCAAAGCGGGCCGCGTCGTCCTCGACGTCCTGAAAGTGATCGCGCAGGGTGGCCACGCCAAGGGGCACCGATATCCAGTCGACCACCTTGGCGGCGGGAAACGGGCCGGGATCGGCCACGAAACCGGCATGCAACCGCATGATCGCATGAGGCCGTTCGCGTTTCGGCACATTGGTCAGGTCGATCCAGACCAGTTCTGTCGATCCGCCACCGATATCAACGACCAGCAGTTGTTCGGTCTTGGTGCTGACCAGTGGCGCACAAGAGATCACGGCCAGCCGCGCTTCTTCTTCGGGTCGGATGATTTCCAGTTCCAGACCGGTTTCGGCCTGAACCTGCGCCATGAAATGCTTGCCGTTGCGGGCGCGGCGGCAGGCCTCGGTTGCGACAAGACGCATGCGGGTCACGCCGTGGCGGTCAAGCTTTTGCTTGCAGATCCGCAGTGCATTGATCGTCCTGCGCATCGAGACACGCGACAATCGGCCAGATTTTTCCAGGCCCTGCCCCAGTTGGACGGACTTGGAAAAGCTGTCCAGCACATGAAACTGACTGCCCTTGGGTTGGGCAATCAGCATGCGGCAGCTATTTGTGCCCAGATCCAAGGCGGCATAAAGCGTGGCCGGATCGGGCGGTCGTGGCGCGGGGGTCTGCACCGGTTTCGGGAACGCGCCCGCACCAGTGGGACGCTTGGGCGCCATGTTTACGCCCTCCAATTCAAAGTTACCTTCAAGGTAGGCATCGCGCTGTCATCTGGCAAGCGATGTCTTGCCGTTCTGCGTTCAAACTCATGTTCAACCTGAAAAGTTTGGGACCGCGCGGCTCTGTTCAGCGCAAAGCGGTTCCGGCATGGTCGCCGCAGTCGCTTGCCCCCTTCGGAGTGTCGAAAACCGACACTGACGGCAGGGGCGCGATGCTAGAACGGACCAACGCAAACGAGGGGGAATCAAATGGCGGACGTGACGATCGTTTACTGGCGCGACATGCCCGCACAGGTCATCGTCGGCAAAGGCCGGCGCGGCACGAAACGGCCCCTGCCCGAACGCTTCGAACAGGCCATCGACCGCGCCGCGATGAAATCGGGTGCCGCTGAAAGCGACGCCTACCTCGAAGGTTTCCGCAAGGCGGCGCCCTACCCCGTCGAGGGTGACGACGCAGAGGTCGCGGGCGCCGAAGTCGCCCGGATCGACGCGGAATTCGACACCGAACGCCTCAAGGCGCTTATCGCCAACGACGGCTGGGCGTGATCCCTTGGCGCCGCCCTCGCCCGACCATCGTCCACCCCTGTCCCGCCTGAAGGAGAGTTTCGTGTCCCTGATGCCGTTCATGAAGAAAAAGGAAGCGCCTGCTTCCAAACCTGCGTCCCCCGCCGTCGAAGCCCTTTTGCAGGACTACTCGATCGAGGTGATGCCGCGCACCGCCGAGAAGATCGTCGATTTCCGGTCGCTTCTGCCCGCGGGCACCCGCGTCTATATCGCACATATCGAAGGCACGCCGATTGACGACATGGTCGCCACCGCCAAGCGGCTGAACGCCGAAGGCTACAGCGTGATGCCGCATTTCCCCGCGCGCATCATCAAGGACCGCGCCACGCTCGCCGACTGGATCGCCCGCTATCAGGGCGAGGCCGACGTGAAACAGGGGCTTTTGCTGGCCGGTGGTGTCGCACAGCCACATGGCGATTTCAGCGACTCGATGCAGCTCATGGAAACCGGTCTGTTCGACGAGGCCGGGTTCGACCGGCTGCACGTCGCCGGCCACCCCGAAGGCAACCGCGACATTGACACCGACGGCAGCCGCCTGAAGGTGGACGATGCGCTCAGGTGGAAGAACGCATTCCAGTCGCGCACGGATGCCAAGATGGCGATCGCCACGCAATTCGCCTTTGAAGCGCAGCCGATCATCGAATGGGCCGACAGCCTGAAATACGCAGGCATCACGCTGCCCATCCATATCGGCATCGCCGGTCCCGCCAAGCTGCAGACGCTGATCAAGTTCGCCCTTGCCTGTGGCGTCGGCCCGTCCCTCAAGGTCCTGCAAAAGCGGGCGATGGATGTGACCAAACTGCTACTGCCCTACGAGCCGACCGAGGTCGTCGCAGACCTTGCCGCGCACAAGGCCGCGAACCCCGACTTCAATGTCACCCACGTCCATTTCTTCCCGCTGGGGGGCATCAAGACCAACGCCAGATGGGCGATGGATCACGGTGGCCCAGCCGCCACCCCGGCAGACCCTTTGAAAGAGCCCGCATGACCCGCACGATCATCGAATCCAAGACCAAGACCGCCATCATCGGCTTCGACCAGCCCTTCTGCGTCATCGGAGAGCGGATCAACCCCACAGGGCGCAAGATTCTGGCCGAAGAGCTGGAGCGCGACGATTTCAGCCGTGTCGAGGCCGATGCACTGGCGCAGGTGGCTGCCGGGGCCAATGTGCTGGATATCAATTCGGGGGCCGTGTTTTCCAACAAGATGGCCGAAGACCCACGCTACGCCGACAACAACTTCGTCGAACCGATGCTGATGAAAGCACTGATCGAACGGGTGCAGGCCGTGACGGATATCCCGCTGTGCATCGACAGCTCGGTGCCCGGCGCCTTGGAGAACGGCCTTGCCGCCGCAGAAGGCCGCCCCCTGCTGAACTCGGTCACCGGCGAGGAAGAGCGTCTTGAACTGGTTCTGCCACTGGTCAAGAAATACAACGTGCCGGTCGTGGCGATTTCCAACGACGACACCGGCATCAGCGAAGACCCCGAGGTCCGCTTTGCCGTCGCCAAGAAGATCGTGGAGCGCGCGGCGGATTTCGGCATCCCTGCCCATGACATCGTGGTCGACCCGCTGGTCATGCCGATCGGTGCGATGGCGACCGCCGGATTGCAGGTTTTCACCCTCGTCCGCCGCCTGCGCGACGAACTGGGCGTGAATACGACCTGCGGCGCCTCCAACATCAGCTTTGGCCTGCCTAACCGGCACGGCATCAACAACGCCTTCCTGCCGATGGCCATTGCCGCCGGCATGACCAGCGCGATCATGAACCCCGTCGCCCTGCCGATCGGGCCAAAGAAAATCGCCGAGAAAAAGGCCGAAATAGAAGCAGCTGGCATCGTTCTGCCTGCCGATATCGACGATGAAACCTTCGTCAGGCTTTTTGGCATGGGGTCGACCAAGCCTGTGGCAGGCAAAGAGATGGAAGCGATCCGCGCTGCGAATTTCCTGACCGACAACGACCCGTCGGGCGGAGAGTGGATCAAGTTCAACCGCGCGCCTGTCAAGGAAGGCGAAGGCCGCGCACGCACCGGCCGCCGACGCCGGGGCTGACACAAAGGGACAGGTGCGGGCCGGACATCGGGCCCGCACCCTATGCCCGGGCCAGCAGGTCCTTCAATCCGCGCACCAGCACGGGCACGTCACCGCCGAGCCCAAGGAAAGTGACACCCTTATCGGCGTAAGTCTGAAACCGGTCAGGATCGAAAGTGATGATCCCCGCGATCTTCCCCGCGGCCACCGTGCGCGCGATGATGTCGTCGATAGCAGTCACGACCTCGCCCGCGTCGGGATCGTGGGGGTAGCCCATGTCGGCCGACAGATCCGCCGGTCCGACAAACACGCCGTCAACGCCCTCGACTGCCAGAATGTCGTCAAGATTATCCCACGCCGCGCGGCTTTCGGCCTGCACGAAAAGGCAAACCTGATCGTTCGCCGTCCGGGCGTAATCCGCCGCGCGCCCGAAGTCCGAAGCCCGCGCAAGCGCCGCGCCCATCCCTCGGACGCCAGCCCCGGGATAGCGCATTGCAGCAGCCATGCGGGCCGCCGTTTCGCCGTCATGGACCAACGGCGCAAGAATGGTCTGCACCCCAAGATCAAGCGCCTGTTTGACCATCCAGACTTCGGGCACCGGCAGCCGCAGGACAGCGGGACAGCCCGCTGCCTTGAGCGCCTGCACCTGCGGCAGGATCTCGGTCAGCGTGTTGGGGCCGTGTTCAGCATCGATCAACGCCCAGTCGAAGCCCGCGCTGCCCACGAGTTCGGCCACGAAGGCAGACCCCGTGTTCAGCCACAGACCGCGCTGCAACCGACCGGCCAGCAGCGCCCGCTTGAGCGTGTTCTCCGGCGCGGCACTCACTGCTGGATCGCCAGACACACCTGCCACGGACCCAGATGCAGCTTGAAGTCGGCAGAGGGCGTGGCGCCGCCCAGTTCCGGCCCCAGCGTGCGCCAGTCTCCGTCCGGCATATCCAGATCGGACGGCGTGTCCGAGATGTTGAACGCGCAGAACATCGTCTCACCGTTGTAGCTGCGCGTGAAGGACAGCACGTCCCCATCGGCCCGCAACCGGTCGTGATCGCCCTTGCGCAGCATCTCGTGGGCATGACGAAAGGCGATCGCACGCCGGTAGTGATGCAAAAGCGCGCCGGGCTCGTCCTCCTGCACGCTGACCGAATGGCTGTAGTGGTCGTTCGGCACGGGCAACCACGGGCGGTCCGCGCTGAAACCGGCGTTCTGGTTCGAATGGTCCCAGACCATCGGCGTACGGCAACCGTCACGCCCCTTGAATTCGGGCCAGAACTCGATGCCATAGGGGTCCTGAAGATCCTCGTAAGTCAGCTCTGCCTCGGGCAGGCCCAGCTCCTCGCCCTGATAGATGCAGACCGATCCACGCAGACACATCATCAGCGTCGTGAACATGCGCAGGGCACTTGCCGACAGATGCCAGCGCGATGCGTGACGCATCACGTCATGGTTCGAAAAGGCCCAGCAGGCCCAGCCGTCGGGGGCCGCCGCATCGAGACGTGTCAAAACGTCGACGACATTCGCAGCCTTTGGCTGATCGCCCGACAGGAACTCGAAGGCATAGCACATCTGCATCAGATCATCGCCTGCAGTGTATTCGCCCAGGATTTCCAGACCGCGCTGCGCATCGCCGACCTCGCCCACGGCGGCTGCGCCGAAGGGCTCCATCAATGCGCGCAGCCTGCGCAGAAACGCGAGGTTTTCGGGGCGGTTCTTGTCGTAAAGATGCTCTTGGTGATTGTAGGGATTCACCGAAGGCGCAATCGTCGCGTTGCGCTGATCGCGGGGCAGTCCGGGATTGTCCCGCAGGTCTTGGTCGTGGACGTAGAAGTTGATCGTATCGAGCCGGAATCCGTTCACGCCGCGGTTCAGCCAGAACCGTGCAACATCCAAAAGCGCATCCTGCACTGCGGGCGTATGAAAGTTCAGATCGGGCTGTTCCTTGAGGAAGTTGTGCAGAAAGTACTGCTCGCGCCGGGTTTCCCACTGCCATGCGGGCCCACCGAAGATCGACAGCCAGTTGTTCGGCGGCGTGCCATCCTCCTTGGGGTCCGACCAGACGTACCAGTCGGCCTTGTCGTTGTCGCGGCTCTGGACCGATTCCTGAAACCAGGGGTGCTGGTTGCTGGTGTGGCTGAGCACGAGATCGATCATCACCTTGATCCCGAAATGGTGCGCGGTTTCCACCACCGCATCGAAATCCGCAAGCGAGCCGAACATCGGGTCAACGTCGCAATAGTCACTGACGTCGTATCCGAAGTCCTTCATCGGTGAGGTAAAGAACGGGCTGATCCAGATCGCATCGACCCCGAGACTGGCGATATAGGGAATCCGGCTGACGATCCCCAGAAGATCGCCGATTCCGTCGCCGTTGCTGTCCTGATAGGACCGCGGATAGATCTGGTAGACGATGGCCCCGCGCCACCAGTCCTTGTCGCCGACAACGCTGCCGAGGCTCTTGTGGGGGGTATGTTGGTTCACTTTGCAGCCTTTCTGCCAGTTGTATCACGCGATCCTTGCGGCAAGACCACTGTCCGGACAAACCGGAACGAGCCCCTTGGCTTCGGCACCGCACAGTGCGACAACTTGACAGCCCCGCGCGCATTTGTGACTAAACCTGCGCCGCAAAGCGCTTTGGACCCTGTTATGAATTTGAAGGAACTGTCGCAAGCCCTCGGATTGAGCCAGACCACGGTCAGCCGTGCGCTCAACGGCTATCCAGAGGTCAAGGAAGCGACCCGCAAACGCGTGGCAGAAGCCGCGCGGTCCTTCGATTATACGCCGTCCAGCCTTGCCAAGGGGCTGGCGACGGGGCGGACGATGGCCATCGGTCAGGTCATCCCGGTGGCCGAGCATCACGATATGGTCAACCCGATCTTCGGCGATTTCACAGCCGGGGCCGGCGAAGTCTATGCGGAACATGGCTACGAGCTGGTGCTAGCCGTGGTCGGGCCCGGCAAATCGGAAGAACAGACCTTCCGCGATCTCAAGCGGCGGGGGGCCGTGGACGGTATCGTGCTGCAAGGCCCCCGCGTCAACGACGACCGCGTCGCCTTTCTGACCGATCTGGGGCTGCCTTTCGTGGTTCACGGGCGGGCGTCGGGCGTTGATTTGCCCTACACGTGGCTCGACGTGAACAACACGCGCGCTTTTGCACAGGTGGTCGATCACCTCACCGGGCTGGGGCATCGCCGCATCGGGCTGATCAACGGCCCCGCGGACATGGATTTCGCCCACCGCCGCCGCATCGGGTTCGAAAAGGGCCACGCGAATGCAGGACTGTCCCCCGACCCGGACCTTGTCACGTCCGGCGAGATGAGCGAGGATTTCGGCTATCAGACCGCAAAACGCTGGCTGGCAAGGACCGAACGGCCCACGGCACTGGTCGTGTCGTCCATCCTGTCCGCGATCGGTGTCCGGCGCGCGATCGGAGAATCGCCCTTCCAGATCGGAACCGATGTCTCGGTTGTGATCTTCGACGATATGCTGTCTTACCTGCAAAACGCGGGCGAAAAACCTTACTTCTCGGCCGTGCAGTCCTCTGTCCGGCAGGCGGGGCGCCAGTTGGCACAGATGCTTCTCGACCGCATCACGCAACCTGACGCCGACCCCGTGCAAACCCTTCTCGACGCGCGGTTCGTGCAAGGCCAGTCGTCGGGCCCCGCGCCAACCCAGTGAAAGCACCAGACATGATCCCCACCCGCGACCAGTTTCCCAAGGGCTTCACCTTCGGGGCCGCCACCGCCGCCTACCAGATCGAAGGCCACGGCTTCGGCGGCGCGGGACCGTCCCACTGGGACACCTTCGCGGCAGGCCCCGGCAACGTCCTGCGCGGCGAAGACGGAGCCGTCGCCTGCGACCATTATCACCGCTTCGACGAGGATCTGGACCTGTGCCGCGCGGCCAACATGGACGCCTACCGGTTTTCGACCTCTTGGGCGCGGGTCATGCCCGACGGGCGGGTCGTGAATCCCGAGGGGCTCGATTTCTATGACCGCCTGACGGACGCCATTCTCGCGCGCGGGCTCGATCCCTACCTCACCCTTTATCACTGGGACCTGCCCGCAGCCCTGTCCGATCTGGGCGGCTGGACGAACCCCGATGTGGCGCAGTGGTTCGCCGATTACAGCGAAGCCGTGGTCAGCCGCATCGGCGACCGTATGAGCGCCATCGCCACCCTGAACGAACCGTGGTGCGTATCCTGGCTATCGCACTTTCTGGGCCACCACGCGCCGGGCCTGCGCGACATCCGCGCCGGGGCGCGGTCTTTGCACCATGTGCTGACGGCCCATGGGGCCTGCATGACGCGACTGCGCGCGCTGGGTCACAAGAACTGCGGCATCGTGCTGAACTTCGAACATACGATCCCCGCAACGCAGGATGAAGCCGACACCGACGCCGCCGCGCGTCAGGACGCGATCAACAACCGGTGGTTCATCGAGGCGATCACCAAGGGCTCTTGTCCGCCATGATGCGGATGCGGTCTGGCCGCACCTCGCCATCGCGGAAGGGCCTCTCGACAAGACGCAGATGGGCTGGGAAATCTATCCCGATGGTTTGCAGGCACTGCTGACGCGCCTGTCCGACGACTACGTCGGCGATTTGCCCGTCTACGTCACCGAAAACGGCATGGCTTGGGACGACGCGGTGACGAACGGCGCGGTCGACGACCCGGAACGGATCGCCTTCATCGCCTCTCATTTCCAAGCGACCCGCAAGGCGATTGCCGCGGGCGCCAACGTCAGGGGCTTTTTCTACTGGTCGCTGCTGGACAACTACGAATGGGCCTTCGGCTACGAAAAACGGTTCGGCATGGTGCACGTGGACTTCGAGACGCTTGCTCGCACACCGAAAGCATCCTACCTCGCCTACCAAGCTGCCCTCGCCCGCTAAGGACGCCTTTATGCCCAAACACGCACCCGATACCTTTTCCGTCGTGGCCGACATCGGAGGGACCAACACCCGCGTCGCGCTGGCCGAAGGGTTGAATCTGAAACAGGACACGATCCGCCGCTATTCCAACAGCGATTTCGGCAGTCTGGAACAGGTTTTGCGGCAATACGTGTCCGACGAAGACGGTGTCGACGCCAAGGCGGCCTGTGTCGCCGTGGCCGGGCCCGTGCGCGATGGCAAGGCCAGCATGACCAATCTCGACTGGACGATCGACAAGGAAACGCTGTCGCGGGCGACGCAATCCGACACGGTCGCGATCCTGAACGATCTTCAGGCGCAGGGCCACGCACTGGGGCATATCACAACTGAAAACCTGCGCGGCATCCTTGAAGGCAAGCCAGCCCCCGACCATGCCGCGCGACTGGTGGTCGGTGTGGGCACCGGCTTCAACGCCGCACCCGTTTTCAATGCCGCCAGCGGGCGTGTCGTGCCACCATCCGAAAGCGGCCACGCCAACCTGCCCATCCGTACCGAGCAGGAATTGCGGCTGTGCCAATATGTCTCGAACGCGCATGGCTTTCCCGCGGTCGAAGATGTCCTGTCGGGTCGCGGCCTCGAACGGGTCTACGCCTTTCTGGGCGAAGAAGCCGGAGACCACCGCGATGCAAGGGCGGCCGACATCGTGGCAGCCTGCGAGGCGGGCGATGATGCGCGCGCGACCGAGGCTGCCCGCATTTTCGTTCGTATCCTCGGAACGGTCTGCGGGAACCTGTCCCTGATCCAGCTGCCATTCGGCGGTGTCTATCTGGTCGGCGGCGTCGCGCGGGCCATGGCACCGCATCTGCACCAGTTCGGCTTCGGGGAAGCCTTCCGGGACAAGGGGCGGTTCGCGGGCTTCATGGGCAACTTCTCTGTCCAGATCGTCGAGGACGACTACGCGGCACTGACCGGCTGCGCGGCGCATCTGGAAGACCTGCTGTCGGCCTGAAACGGCACCGGCGCGGGCTCAGTGAAGCTGACGCTGCACCGTTTCGACCAATTCGCTCAACGAAAAGGGTTTTGGCAGGAAGACGGAATTCGGTATGGTGGCTTTGCCATCGGTAAATGCATCCTCGGCGTAGCCTGATACGAAAATGACCTTGGTATCGGGTCTTTGAACCAGCGCCTCGCGCACCCATGTCGGGCCGTCCTTGCCCGGCATGATGACGTCGGTGACGAAGATATCCACCCCGAGATCCGGATCCTCGAGAAGTTCGAGTGCCGTCTCCGCGCAATCCGCCTCAAGCACGGTGTAGCCGCGCATCTGCAGGGCCCGCACCGCGAACGACCGGACAGGCGCCTCATCTTCCACCAAAAGCACGACACCATCCCCCTGATGCGGGACCGGATGCGTCTGCTCTGACGGTGCGGGTGGCGGATCAGCGACGGCCAGATCATGGCTGGGAAACAACAAGGTGAACTTGGACCCGCGGCCCACTTCGCTTTCGACAAACACGAAGGCACCGGACTGCTTGATGATGCCGTAAACAGTGGACAGGCCCAGACCGGTCCCCTCGCCCACGCGTTTCGTGGTGACGAATGGCTCGAAAATACTGCCGATCTTGTCTGGTGCGATTCCCGTCCCCTCGTCGCTGACATGGACTGCGACATAGGTTCCCGCGGGCACGACGGCGCGGTCGCGGCGCATCGGTTCCTCCAGCCCGAAATTCTCGGTCGTCACGCGAATTTCGCCGCCGTCGGGCATCGCGTCACGGGCGTTGACCACAAGGTTCATCATGACCTGCTCCAGCTGGCGCTTGTCGGCCTTGATCGGCGCAAGGTCGGGGTCGTGGTCCACGCTGAGGTGCACCCGCTCACCGACAAGGCGGTTGAGCAGATAGGTCATGTCCGAAATCGCCTCGCGCAGGTCCAATTG
>JAIVHI010000290.1 GCA_020201155.1 Loktanella sp.
CCAAGCGACCTGAGAAACTCATCCGTAGTCTCCATGGAGAAACTCCTTCCCTGTTATCCAACAGAAAAGGACTCGCAGATCGCTGATATCAAAAACAGGTGGGGCCGATATTTCGCTTACGGAACTCAGACCGGAACGAAAACTTCACGCGCCGAATGGCAAATCGGACTCACCCCGAAACTGACAATACCCCCCTACCTCGGGGGTGCTTGGGAGTTATAAAAAAAAGAGCATTGCGCATCCGACCGATGCCCGGCTTTACGAGGTCGCACGGCGCAAGCTGGTCGGGCTGGCGCGTGAGGCTGGCATCGACCTGCGCCAGAATTACAATCGTCTCGGCCCCCGGCTTTGCTGCGCCGTCTCAAGGGCTATACCGGGCGCGTGCTGCGAGACATAGAACGGCAGATGGACAAGGTGGCCGACGGGCCGCTGAACTCACGACTGCAAGATCTGGTGGCGCTGGTGAACCGGTTGCTGGCGCAGAAGCCGAAGGACCGAAAGAAGCTTTACAGCCTGCATGAACCGGCGGTGGACTGCATCTCCAAGGGCAAGGCACACAAGCGCTATGAGTTCGGCACCAAAGTCACCGTCGCCACGACCACCGAAGGCGGCTTCGTCGTCGGCATGCGGGCGCTGCCGGGCAATCCTTACGACGGCCACACCCTGCGCGAGGCGCTGAAACAGGTGGAGTTCCTGACCGACCAGCGCCCGGAAATGGCCTTCGTCGATCGGGGCTACCGCGGGCATGGCGTCGAGACCGTGAAGGTCTTCATCAGCGGCGCCGGGCGCGGCGTCACCAGGACGATCGCGAAACTGCTGCGACGACGAAGCGCCATCGAGCCGATGATCGGCCATATGAAGACCGACGGCCGCCTTACCCGATGCCCGCTCAAGGGAACGACCGGCGACGCCCTTTTCGCGGTGCTGTGCGGTTGCGGTCACAACATCCGCATGATCCTGCGCCATCTGAGGGTATTTTTGTGCCAGTTCATCTGGCTGATCACACTGATCCGTGGCTTCAAGCGGGGCACAGGTCGCCGTCCAGAAACGACAAATCGCCGCCTGAAATCGTTGTTCAGGATGAACTAGATAGGCACGCGGGAACCGTTCCTGGACTTGGCATAATGTGGCAGTCTGTGCGCTGACTACGGACGGAAGCATCATCCCGGCGCGGGAGACTTCTCGGTGGCGAAAGCGAGAAGCACGGCCCTCAATCATAAATCACAGTTACCCTGGGTGCTGCCCCAGCCAATTCGGGGCGATCACCGCTGCGGTATATGACGTCTCCGGGCCGAACGCACCTCGCGTCGTCACCACGCCAAACCGTAAGTGACTATTTTATCAGTTTGAAGAATGCTTGACAGAAAACGCCCCATTACGGAAGACGGATACTCACTCGCTACGCCCTTGAGCACGGAGTCCTGCACGGCACCAGCACCTGACCGCTGACCGGGTCAGGTCGATGCCGATGCCCCCCGGGATAGACGGCGGTCGTTTTCATGACCCAGTCTCTCACAGGGTGATCCCGGCCATCGCGGTTCTCGTCCGCCGCGCCCTCGTAGAAGATCTGCGCGCCCAGTTCGCGCGCCAGGTGATGTGCCTCGCCCGACGCGGGCACGCGCTCGGCCGAGTAGGCCATCAATCCGTCTTTCACCCCTTGCGCCGAGACATTGTCAGCCAGCGCCAGCGCATCATCTGCCGCCTTGGTCACACCCATACCCACATGAGGCCGGGCGACACAGGCGGCGTCGCCCGACAGCGCGACGCGTCCTTGCGCCATGACCGGGCTCTGGTGATCATAGATCGGAGTGAAGAACGGGCGTTCGCTGCTATCAAGGATACGCACGAACAGCCGCGGCAGGTCCCGCTCGGCTTCGGCCTTCATCGCGTCAAGGACATCGTCGCGCACCTTCGGTGGCGGAATGGTCAGCGTATGTTGCGTGCCGGCAGTATCGGTCAACATCCCCGGCAGATCCGCAGGATCCACCCTTGAATACCATACGATGTTGTAGCGCCGGTGCCCCGGGCGAAGGTCGTTGTCGGGCCCCGCGATCGGATAGGCGATGATCTGGGTGCCGCGCGGCAGGAAGAACCCAAAATGCGGAAATACGGTGTTGCGCAGGTCCTCGGGGAAATCGGCCTCTCGGACCAGCGCGCGCCAGACAACGTAACCGGAATACTGCGGCGTCACGTCGGGCAGCATCTGCCCCCGGATTGCAGAGCGGAACCCGTCCGCACCGACAAGCAGATCGGCCTCGTCACGCATCCCGTCGTCCAGTTCGACCCGGACGCTGTCGCCTCGGTCATCGAACCGCACGACGCTACGGCCCTGCTGGTAGGCCCCGTTAGGCAAGGTTTGACGCAGCACTTGGTAGACCCGGTCCCACGATGTGACAATCTGTGGCAGATGCATCCGGTGGACGACGTTCCCGGCCTTGTCGAAAGCGACCCGCTCGGTCAGGCTGACCCCGAGGTTGCGCGTCGACGCGCTCACCTGCTCGAGCGCGGAAATCAACTTCTCATGCGTCACGATACCGGCGCCGCGGCCGGCAAGTTCAACTGGCGAGCGTTCGTAAACGCGCACCTGCCACCCCTTTGCCGACAGCGCGGCTGCGGCGAATAGCCCGCCAATTGACCCCCCGACCACGATTGCTGTGCCTGTCACTGCCGTCTCCCCAGATACCGATTACCGATTTGCCGGCCCCCGACCCCGGCACGATATCCGCCGTTAACGTCCGGGCGGGACTAAGCGCACGCCCTCCGGAACGGTGAGCGGGTCGTTCGGCCCGTCCAGAAACTCGACGGTCGTGAATTCGAGCGCGGTATCACCGACATTTTCGAGGGAATGCATCATGTATTCCCCCGCATCGTAATGATAATGACGCGTTTCGCCCTCGTAGTAATCCGTGTCGGCGATCCGGCCGTCGGCGAAGTAACTGCGCGCCTTGCCTGCCGCCAGCGCTGTCCAGAAATAAGGGTTCACATGCCGATGAAAGGCACATCGCTGGCTAGGATCAAGCCGCAGGTGCCAGACGCGAACCCGATCGGTTTCGGACAGCAGGGTCGTGCCGACCACTCCGTTATCCATGCTGCGTGAAAGCTCGTCGCGGATCTCGGATGGCCAATTTTCGAATGCCGCCGGATCCGTTGCCAAACCCAAGTGTTCGTTCGTCTTTACATCATCTCTCACGGAGAAACCTCCATTGGTCATCCAATCGTAAATAGATTTGACAATCAGGTCAAGGGGCCGCACACATGCCGAAGCGGGCGAGCCTCGAGTGATTGGTCAGAGCCTTACCGGAATTAACCTTTCAATCTGCGTCTGTGGCGTGCGCCATGCAGCCCTAATGCGCAGCTTCGGGTCAGCTACGCCTAAAAAAGGCGTATCTAGCGGTGATTGCGCAAAGATCTTCAAAGTAAATGCACCTCGAATGCTCTTTTATCGCTTTCCGAATTCGATTCTGACAAAGCATCCTTACAGTTTGCCATTCCTCTATACTTTCTATTCCGTCATTTCTAATTCAACTCGAGCGTTTCGACTTGAGAAATCCAGTGGGTTCCTTCTTCCAAACTGTCTTCATCCATCTCCATCTGTATTTGAATGACATCGCAGGCAGCAGCCCATAGCATACCATGACTCGGACAATGCGAGTCAATTTTCCGAGCAATGAAGTGTGCTAGCCGCCATTATTCACCGCGGTCGGATTTTCGCGTGGGTTCGTACGGCTCGTGGTGCGCATGACCTTCATGCGCAACCGGAGTTTTCGCCCCAGGGCTGACAGCCGGGCGTTTGCTTGTTTTGGGCCTGTGGTTTCGGTTTCAGGGTGATCGGGGCGCGCGTGCGTCAGGCCGATCTTGGCGGTGCGAGGGCATCGAAGAGCAGGCGCAAAAGCCCTTTCTGTGGGCAGGACGCCGGCAGCGTGAGGGTGATCCGGGTCTTCTTCTCGACGAT
>JAIVHI010000291.1 GCA_020201155.1 Loktanella sp.
GATGGTCGGGATGGTTTTGTCGTTGTCCTGAAAGTCGCGCAGGTGCTGGTCGCCTATGGATCCGTCATCCGCCGTGACGCGCACGCAATAGGCGGTGTGGGTGCTGGTCTTCACCTGATTGATCAGGTCGCGCACCAGCGCCGCGTGGTCCTGTGTGGCGCAGAACACCAGTGTTTTGTGCCTCTGGTCGATCTGGCCCATGAACTCGCGTACACGGCTTAGTTCGCGCTCTTCGATGATCACCCGCGTGTTGAAATCACCCTCGCCGAACGTGTCTCCCACCTCGACCTCGCCCGCCAGGACATCATCGGTGCCGTCATAGACATATTCGTCAATCGTGCTGGCCATCTGGCGCACCTTGAAGGGCGTCAGGAAGCCATCCTCGATCCCGTCGCGCAGGGCGTAGGTGTAGACCGGCTCGCCGAAATAGGCGTAGGTGTCGGCGTTGTGCTTTCGCTTGGGCGTGGCGGTCAGGCCGAGCTGGGTGGCGGGCTCAAAGTACTCCAGCAACCCGCGCCATTCGCTTTCATCCTTGGCCCCGCCCCTATGGCATTCGTCGATGACGATGAAATCGAAGAAATCGGGTGGATACTGGCGAAAGATCGGTTCGCCATCGCCGGTCATGAAGGTCTGGAAGATGGTGAAGAACAGGCTCGCGTTGCGCGGCACGCGCCCGCCGTTCTTGCGAATGGTGGCCGGGTCGATGCGGGTGACGGCATCCGAGGGAAAGGCGCTGAACGAATTGTACGCCTGATCGGCGAGGATGTTGCGATCTGCCAGAAACAGGATGCGTGGGCGGCGCACCGGCTGGCCGCTTGTGTTCCATTTGGCATGAAACAGCTTCCACGCGATTTGAAACGCGATGGAGGTCTTGCCGGTGCCGGTGGCCAAAGTCAGCAGGATGCGCCGCTGGTCTTGCGCCACTGCCTCTAGAGCGGCGTTGATCGCGTTGTGCTGGTAATAGCGCAACTCCCATTTGCCACCATCGGTCTCGAACTCGACCGCGCCGAAGCGTTCCCGCCACTTGTTCTGATCGCCGAATGTCCGCTCCCACAGGGTGTCCGGGCTGGGAAAGGGCAATTGCGCCTCACCCTCGGCCCCGGTTCGCATGTCGATCTGATACCAGCCTATTCCGTTGCTGGCCCACGCAAAGCGCGCACCGAGGCGGGTGGCGTAATCCTTGGCCTGCGCCACGCCCTCGCGATGCGACAGACCGGCGCGCTTGGCCTCGATCACGCCCAGCTTCTGGCCCATGTGCATCAGCACGTAATCGGCGCTGAGGCTCTTTCCCCGTGTGCCACCCGACTGGATACGACCGGGGCAGATCACCTCGCGCCGGATTTTCGATCCATCCCGCCCCCAGCCCGCCGCCTCCAGAACCGGATCGATCCGGTCGGCGCGCGTGTCGGCTTCGGTTTCGGTCTTTACGCTCATATCAATCCGTCAACACTCAAACCCGCTGCCCCGCCCTGACAGCTTGGACATTTACGGTGGTGAAAATCCGATCCGTTCGCGCCATAACGATATCCGCACAGTTCGCGGCTGTCCAAACGTCGTGCGCAGACCAGAACCCAGACATATTGCATATGGTCGGTGCCGGGGTGGTCTGTTCTGGCGATCAGAACCTGATCGTTCAAGTTGATGTCCCCGAGTTGGCGTTTGGATGTGGCCATAAATCTAGCCTTTCAGGTCAATTCGCCCGCGAAGGCTTTCTGCAAAAGGGATTGGCGGAGGTCGTCAAGGTCTTGGATTTTTTCATGGTATGCTTTTTCAAGATTTCTACAGTCCTGCTCTCGTTCAGCCAAGTCCGAGGCAGCGGCCTCAAGCTCAGCTTTGTTGTCCGAATATGGAATAGCTTCTGCGAGGATGCGTTTGGGTGAAGTATGTCGGACCGTTGCGCCCGAACATGTGTCGCTCAAACCCTTGCGGAATGCCTTTAGATTGAATGCTTGTAGAAAATACTCTGCTGACCAAACGACGGCATCCTTTGGGGTGATCAATCCAAGTCGCTGATTGTGTAAATAGCTTTCGTTCTCGGGCACGATCATGCAGCTTCCAAGCAAGCCAGGAGCCTGCTCGGTCATTGCCATCAAGAGGTCTCCTTTTCTCAAAAGAAATTCACTAGGAAATTCACCAGAATAGTATCTCTGCTTGCCTCCACGGTCACGAAAGCCACCAGTTTCATGATAGTTTCCGGGCGTCAAAACCGCATATTGGCCTTGATCAACAAAGAATGCACTCTTGAAAGCAAAGCCGTGCTTGATCTTGACTAAGTCATCAAGTTTTCGAAGTGACCAGCCGTGTTTCCGCGATGCGTCGAGAATGCTTTCCCTGTAATTCTCAAACAACTCTCGTGCGTTTTGGAGGTTGGCTTCGGTGTGGGCGCGGGCGCGGTCCAGACCCTCGAAGGCCTCGTCCAGAACCGCTACAATCCGCTGTTGTTCTTCGAGCGGCGGGAGGGGGATTGCACGGGCTTCCATTGATCCTTTCGATACATGGATCATAGTTGCTCCAGCACCTTGCTCCTTCTTGATCAGTTCTTTGTCCCAATCAAAGAAGTAGTAAAGGAAATCACGATCTACACGATCAGTCGGAAGAACCTTCCAGATGTGGTAATGGTATATGACTTTTCCGCCCTGCCAAATGCGCGGGCCAAATGACGCTGACCAAGCATACAAGAGGTCGCCGTCGTCGCAGTACTTGTCTGCATCGAGCTCTAGATCAGAGTAGTACCAGTGATTATTCGTGAAGAAGTTGCCTACCCGCAGAACTGGGTACGGACCATTATCCAGAAGCTCCGGTTTCTTGTAAGCGCGACCATTGACTAGCTTGCACACTTCGCCAAGCTGTCTTGTCTCCCAGCCTACTTTGGCAACGTCCTTCACAGCATCCCCCGAATGTCTTCGAGGATTTGGGCCGTCTCGGCATCGCGCGCCAGCATGTCGGCGATGATGTCTTCGGGGCTGCGCAGCGCCTCGGCCTCGGGCGCGTTGGGGTTCTTGACCGACAGATCGCAGGTGGCGTCATCCAGATCGGCGCGGTTTATGACCCAGCTTTTCGGCCCCATCGCGTGGGTGCGCTGCAACTCCACGAACTCCGCCAGATCGTCATCGTTCAGCGCGTTGGTCTTGCCCATGCTCCGCCCCGGATCGAGCTGGTAATACCAGATATCTCGCGTGGCCGCGCCCTTCTCGAAAAACAGCACCACGGTTTTCACGCCCGCGCCCTGAAACGTGCCTGACGGGCAATCAAGGATGGTGTGCAGTTCCGCAGCCTCCAGCAACTCCCGGCGCAGGGCCACGCTGGCATTGTCGGTGTTGCTCAGGAACGTGTTCTTGATCACCACGGCGGCGCGGCCCCCGGCGCGCAACTTGCGCAGGAAATGTTGCAGAAACAGATAGGCGGTCTCGCCGGTCCGAATCGGAAAGTTCTGCTGCACCTCGCGCCGCTCGCCGCCACCAAAGGGGGGATTGGCAAGGATGATGTCAAAGCGGTCCTTTTCCTGAATATCCATCACGTTCTCGTTGAGCGTGTTGGAGTGGATCAGGTTCGGCGTCTCGATCCCGTGCAGGATCATGTTCATGATGCCGATGATATAGGCGAGGCCCTTTTTTTCCTGCCCGAAAAACGTCTCGCGTTGCAGGGTTTCCCATTGCGTTGCGGTGGTCGCCTTGGGCCGCAGATACTCGAACGCCTCGCACAGAAAGCCCGCCGACCCGACCGCGCCATCATAGATGGTCTCGCCGATCTGGGGCGCTGTCACCTTGATCATGGCGCGGATGAGCGGGCGCGGGGTGTAGTATTCCCCGCCATTGCGCCCCGCATTGCCCATGCGGCGGATGCGGGATTCGTAAAGCTGGGATAGCTCGTGGCGCTGATCTTGGGTGTTGAAGGCCAGTTCATCGACGGTCTCCAGCACGTCGCGCAGGATATAGCCCGACCGG
>JAIVHI010000292.1 GCA_020201155.1 Loktanella sp.
GCCATTGGGTCAATGTGGGCGTGATCGTGAGCCATGGATTACTCTTTCCGCCGGATGGTCCCGACAAGTTCGGTGGCTTCGGCGAGTGTGTTCGAGATCGTGCCGTATTTGCGCAGGTTGCGGTGCAGTAGGTCAAGTCGCTGGTCGGTCTCGTCAGTGTCCACAATAATGTCGTAGTCGATGCGGACCATCTTGGGCGGGCTGTCCTGGCGTTGCCCGTGAAGGCTGACCTTGATGCCGCGCAAGTCAAACTCCAGCATTGGGGCCACGCGTTCTGCCCCCTTCAGTATGCAGGCCGCAAGGCTGGCCAGCAGCATCTCGGCTGGATTGAAGGCATCATCGCGCCCCGCCATGTCGGTGTCCAACACGATCCGCGCCTCCTTGGCGTTGGCTTCGGATCCATGGCTGTCGATGCGACGGGCGGTGACACGATAGTCCAGCATCATTCCCACTCCATCTCTTCGAACGTCGCCTGCGCGTTCCGCCCGGCAAGGCTGTCGAACTGTTCGAGATAGCTCCAGTCCGACTGATCGATCGAGGCCGCATCCATGATGTCGCCACCGTCGTCGATCAATGAACCGATCTGCGTGCGCAGGTTCACAAGGTAGTCATAGGTATCGCGCCGTGCGGTCGCCAGATCGGTGGCGGCCCCGTGGCCCGGCACGATATGCGCGGGGTCGAAGGCCGCCATGGCGTCAAACACTGCGATCCAGCTGTCAGTATCGCGCGCCGGGCCATTCCCCAGCAGGCGATCCACATAGACGATATCGCCGGTGAACACCTCAAGAACACTGGCAGGCATGTGCTGCTGAGTTTTCCTTCCCTTTACTCATTTCACGCGTGAGCCAGAAGCCTGACAAAAGCAACAATCCACCACCAAAAATCATGCCACTGGCGGGCACCTCGCCAAATATGAGGTAGCCAAGGCTGGCCGCCACAATGGGCGAGACGATGATGTCGACAAGCGAATAGACGTTTGCGTTGATCTGCTTCAGAACCATTGAGATGCCGAAATAGGAAAATCCGGTTGACACAATGCCGAGACAGACGGCCCAAAGCATGACGGGAAGCGACATATCCAAGGAGGGATAGGTCACAAACTTCCCAATCTCACCTGGCCCTGCCAAAAATATCGCGGGTGAAAGCAAAATTGCCCCCACAGCCATTGACCAGAAGATGTCATTACCTGCCTCTTCACGTCCCTCGTGGCGCATATAAGTGACCATAGCGGCATAGATCGCCCCAGTGCTCAGCGCGACGACATTTCCGAACCAGTCGCCTCCAGACAGCGGTTTGGCCAACACGATGCCGACCAGCGCCAGGCCAAAGATCAAAAAATAACTTTTCTTTGCTGGCTCATCAAGAAACAGATTTGAGAAGATAAAGACGAAGAATGGTGCCACGCTCCAGAAGACGACAGCATTGGCAATCGGCACGAGGGTCATTGCATAGTTGAACACGCTGATCTGCGCTGCGATCAACGCGCCAATAATAACGGTGTCCTTGATGTTGCCGTGTGGAAACTCCAGCGGTTGGTCGGTCGCACGTGGAATCGCAAGAGCGAGGAACAAAGCCGCGAAGCTCAGCGCGTAGAAGTTCAATGTCTGTATTGGGATTGCATCACCAGTCAGCTTGACGAACACGCCAATTGTCGCCTCAGAGAACGTAATCAATACGAGCAGCAGGAATACATTCATCCGCGGGCCTCCATGTGCGTCTTAATGGGCCAGGACAAGCATCTGAAATGCCATCATGGCGATAAACGCGGCCGTGACGGCGGTCGCAGCAGACCCGCTTTCCACCTTCTCCAGGGCGTCGGGGAACAGTTCCGAGAACACCATCCAGATCATCGCACCTGCTGCGAGACCGAGTCCGACCGGCAGAAACGGTTGGAAGGTTTCGACAAAGAGATAGGAAGGGGCCGCCATGATCGGCTGTGGTAAGCTGGTGAAGATGGCCCAAAGTATGACCTTCCAGACAGGTGTCCCTTTGGGCACCAGAACCAGCGCGATAGCGAGACCTTCGGGCACGTTGTGAAAGGCAATCGCAGTGGTAATAAACACGCCCAGACCTTCGGTGCCCGCAAACGAAACACCTACGCCAATGCCTTCCGCAAAAGAATGCGCGGTCATGATTCCGAGGATCAGAAGCGCCTTTGCTGCGCTCGCCCCCTGAAGATCAGCCACGTCCACGTCGCCTGACTTGGAAAGTAGGCGGTCGGCCAGCACAATTGCACCCAACCCCACAAGCACGCCCACCAGCGTCAGCGTGACGTTGGACGATACACCCTCGGCAACCAAGCTGTGACTGGCGGCCAGCATCAGTCCGGCTGCGGCAGCATTCGACCAGCCTATGGTGCGGTCGCCGAGATTTTTGAAGAACAGGAACGGAAGGGCACCGACACCCGTCATGATCGCTGTCAAAAGCGCCGCCCCTATGACAACCCAAATTGTTATGTCCATTCGTCTTTCCAGTCGGAAGGCATAAGCGAAAAGCTACAGTACTTGTCTGCGAAGACGCGCCGACAGCGTCCGGCGCATCTGCATTTACGAAAAATTTTATACATTCATGGAACTGAATGTCAAACAAGGCGGTTAAGTGGGTGTAGTTGATAAAAGGATCTAATCATGTCCGAGACCCAGAAGCTTTCGCTCCCCGTCGTGGATCTGGCGCGCGAAAACGATGAATTTCGCAAAGTCATCTGGACAGGTGACAACACACAACTGGTGCTGATGGCGATCCCCGAAGGTGGCGAGATTGGGGGTGAGGTCCACGAAGGACACGATCAGTTGCTTTATTTTGTCGCCGGAACCGGTGTCGCTAAGATCGGCGACGCTGAAACAGAAATCGGTGATGGCGATGTGAGCATCGTTCCATCGGGTACGTTTCACAATTTCCGGAATACCGGGTCGGGCATGCTGAAGCTCTTCACAACCTACAGCCCGCCCGAGCACCCACCGGGAACCGAACACGCGACCAAAGCGGAAGCCGACGCGAACCCCGACGAATGATGCCGTGAAACGTCATTTCAGGCCATGGGATCCGCCCTGAGGGGCGGGTCCGAAACGGAATATTGACGATCAATTCTGGCTGGTTCCATCATTTTGGTTCGTCGCGCCCCGAAGCCTCCAGATCACCCTTTGACGGTCGGTCAGGGCTCTCTTCACCAGACTCAAGAAGACACGTGGCAAAGTCTGCTTGGTCCCGACGGCCTTGCATCGAAAATCTTCCAACTTTCAGCCGCTTTTGCGTGTTCGTAGCATCACGGCGAACATGCCAGGAATGTTTCTATTGCATGTATGCGTTTTATTGCATATGCGGGTATCAGCATTAACGGAGCTTCCATGCAGAACATCCTGACCGCCATTTCCGATCCGACCCGCCGCGCCGCCCTCGCCATTCTCTGGGACGGCAGTGAGCATTGCGTGTGCGAGTTGATGGAACGGCTCAAAGCCAGCCAGAGCCGCATGTCGCGGCATATGAAATGCCTGTCGCAGGCCGGACTGGTGATCGGGCGACGCGATGCCCAGTGGGTCCGATTTCGCCGAAACCCCAACCTCGCGCCGGAGTTTGCGGCGGTGATCGATGCCGTGCTCGCAGCCGAACACCAATTTGAAAGACAAATCGCATGACCACCGAAACACACGACCCCGCCCCGCATCGCGGCGCGCCAGACTGGATGTGGTATCTGGGCGTCCCGGCGGTGGGTGCGGTCCTTTACATGCTTTACGGTCAGCTGATCCCGATTGCGGAATGGGTCACGGCTCTGTTTCCCGTCGCGCGTGACAGCCACACCGGCGAGGCCATTGCCTTTTTCGTCTATGACGTGCCCAAGGTCCTGCTGCTGCTGACAGGCATCGTCTTCGTCACCGGCGTCTTGCGCAGCTGGTTCAGCCCGGAAAAGACCCGCGCGATCCTGGCGGGCAAGCGT